>NZ_JARKOZ010000005.1 GCF_029978005.1 Solidesulfovibrio sp.
AGGTAGCTGTTGATGGCCGGGACTTCCCGAGATAAAATGTCCGCGAAATCGCTCATCCGCTGGCGTTTAACAGCATTGGTCCGGGGCTGGCAAGGGGGGATCGGCCTGGAAAAAGCCCCGTTGCGCCAGCTTTTCCAGGGCGGCAAGGGCCAGTTTGCCCGTCTCGCCCATGGCCAGGCTGAGCTCCCCGACATAGGCTTCGATGTGGGCCGTGATCACGGCCTCGTTTTTCTCCCGGGCCAGCAGCCGGGCCAGGGACGCGACCGCGCCGGGCCTGGCCCGGGCCGCCAGCAGGCTCTGGCGCACCACCTCGCCCACGGCGGCGATGCGCGCCCCGCCCAGGCTTTTCCTGGCCAGGATCACGCCGAGCGGCACCGGCGAGGCCGGCACGCGCGTCTGCCACCAGGCACCGAGGTCCAGGACCAGGCGCAGGCCGTGGTCAGCCGCGGCCAGGGCGGTCTCGTGAATGAGCAGCCCGGCCTCGGCCCGGCCGTCGTGCACGGCGGCGACGATTTCGTCGTAGCGCACGGGCAGAAACGCCGCGTCCGGCACGGGCAGGTCGTCCCGGCCGTGGTCCTCGGCCAGGGCGGCGCGCAAGAGCGTGGCGGCGGTGGTGCGAAGCCCGGGCACGGCCACGGTCCTCGGCCTGCCGGAGTAGCCCTGGGGCGCCACGAGCTTGGGTCCCGCGCCGAAGCCGAAGGCCGCGCCCGAGGGCAGCACGGCGTAGGTCGCGGCCAGGGGCGCGGCCATGGCCGCCGACACCTTGACCACGTCGAAAGTTCCGGCCAGGGCGGCCTCGTTGAGGGTTTCCACGTCCTCGAAGGCGAAGGCGGCCCGGGCGTCGGGCAGCCCGACCAGGCCGAGGATCCAGCCGCCGAAGATGACCACGTCGTTGGGGCAGGGAGAGATGGCGACGGTGACGACGTCAGACACGGGACGGATCTCCTTTGAGCAGGGCGGCCACGGCCCGGCCGAGGGCGGAAAGCGCCCCGGGCAGGTCCCAGTCGCCCGGCGGGCGGCGGCCGACCTGGTTGGAAACGGCGCGAAGCTCCAGAAAGGGCAGGCCGGCCATGGCGGCGGCCAATCCCAGGCTGAAGCCTTCCATGGATTCGGCCAGGGCCCGATACTTGCGGGCCAACACGACCGCCCGGGCGTCGTCGCCGGACACGCCGGCCACGGTGACGCACGGCCCGACCACCGCGTCACGGGGCAGGCGCAGGCCCATGGCCTCGGCGTCGGCCAGGGGCGAAAGGGGCAGGCGGTCGTGGACCGGCCGGCCGGCCGGGGAAAGCTGGGGAAAGGCGATGGCCGCGCCGTCCGTGCCCGCCCCGGTGCGCAGGCCGTATTCGGGCAGGGCCTCCTCGTCGGCCGCGACCAGGGACCCCAGCGGCGTGGCGGCCAGGTCGAAGCCCCCGGCCACGCCGCAGTTGACCACCCCGGCCAGGGCGTCCCCGTGCTCGCCGAGGAGCCGGCCGGCGGTCAGGGCGGCGGCCACCGGGCCCACGCCGGTGACGCAAAGGAGCAGATCGCGCCCGGCCCGGCTCCAGGCCACGGCCCGGCCCGGCGGGGGAGCGGCCGGCGCGCCCAGGGGCCCCAGGGCGGCGGCGTATTCCTTGGCTGTGGCGAGGCAGAGGAGGAGAGGGGAGAGAGGGGGACGCCTCCGGCGGCCAGGAGGGGGTGACCCCCTCCTGGACCTCCCCTCTTGGGGGGCGAGTTGCGTTGGCGTCGGTGCAGCGGCGGTTGTATCGGGTTCGCCCATGGGGCGCTCCGGGAGCGGCTACAGCCGCCAGTAGCGGAAGCCGGCGGCTTCGGTGGCGGCGCGATCGTACAGGCCCTTGACGTCCACCAGGATGGGCTCGGCGCTCGGCCGGAACCACGTGGCCAGCTCGGCCAGGGGCAGAGACTTGAAGGCGTCGTGGGAAACGGCCACGATGAGCGCGTCGAGATCGCGCAGCTCCTCGGCCGGGGCCAGACTCAGGCCGTATTCCTCGCGGGCCTCCTCCGGCGAGGCCATGGGGTCGTGGACCAGCACCCGGATACGGAATTCGCAAAGCTCGCGGACGATGTCCACGACCTTGGTGTTGCGCAGGTCCGGCACGTTCTCCTTGAAGGTGAGGCCCAGCACGCCGACCCGGGCGCAGGAGGCCCGGCACTCGGAGCGGATGAGCATCTTGATGGTGGCCTCGGCCACGTGCTTGCCGATGGAGTCGTTGATGCGCCGGCCGGCCGGGATGACCTGCGGGTGCAGGTTCAGGCTCTGGGCCTTGTAGAGCAGGTAGTAGGGGTCCACGCCGATGCAGTGGCCGCCGACCAGGCCCGGCCTAAACGGCAGGAAGTTCCACTTGGTCTCGGCGGCGCGCAACACGTCGATGGTGTCGATGTCGAGGCGCTCGCAGATCATCGAAAGCTCGTTCATCAGCGCGATGTTGATGTCGCGCTGGGTGTTCTCGATGACCTTGGCCGCCTCGGCCACCTTGATGGACGGGGCCTTGTGGATGCCGGCCGTGACCACCGTGCCGTAGACGTCGGCCAGAAGGTCCGTGATCTCCTGCGTCTGGCCGGCCACGACCTTGACCACGGTGGCGAGCGTGTGGACCTTGTCCCCGGGATTGATGCGCTCCGGGGAGTAGCCGATGAAGAAGTCCTGTCCGGCGCACAGCTTGGAGCCCTGCTCCAGGAGCGGCTGGCAGACTTCCTCGGTCAGCCCGGGATAGACCGTGGATTCGTAGACCACCACGCTGCCGGGGCCGAGGTGCCCGGCCAGCAGGCGCGAGGCCCCGACCAGGGGGCCCAGGTCCGGCACCCGGTTGGCGTTTATCGGCGTGGGCACGGCCACGATGAAGAACTTGCAGGCGTCGAGGTCGGCGGCGTCGGCGGTGTAGCGGATGGACACCGCGGCCAGGTCGGCCGGGTCGACCTCAAGGGTGCTGTCTCGGCCGGACTTGAGCTCCTCGACGCGGGCGTCCTTGATGTCGAACCCCACCACGTCGAAATGTCGGGCCAGGGCCACGGCCAGGGGCAGGCCCACGTAACCGAGGCCGATGACGGCCACGGGCGCGCGTTTGGCGCGAATATCCTCGAAAGTGATCAATGGATGGGCTCCTTTTACGGGAAACGGGAACGAACCCCGGCCGGATAACGCAAAGCGCCCGGCCCGGCAAGACGGGCGTATTTACATGTCCCGGCCAAGCCCGTATTCTTGGGAGATGCACTTCGACTGGAAGATATTCCTCACGGCCCTGGGTCTCGCCTTTATCCTCGAGGGACTGCCGTATTTCCTGGCGGCGGAGAAAATGCCCGAGGTGCTGCGCGCCCTGTCCGAGCGCAAGCCGCGCGAACTGCGCGTGCTCGGCATGACGGCCATGCTGGCCGGGCTGCTCCTCATCTTCGTGCTGCGCGCCGCCAACTGACGTCCTTCCCTGTCGGCCCGCCGACGCCTCAGACGGCCTTGACCCCGGCGTGCAGGAACACGATGCCGCCGGTCATGGCCCGGTAGCTCACTTCCTGAAATCCCGCCAAGCGCATCTCCTCGGCCAGCGTGCCCTCGTCCGGGAACTCCCGAATGGTTTCGGCCAGGTAGAGATAGGCCTCGTCGTCGCCGGAAACGAGCTTGCCGATTTTGGGCAGCACGCTTCGCAGGTAGAAATTGTACAGCCCGCCCCAGAGACGGCGCTTGCCCGTGCCGAATTCCAGCACCACCAGCCGGCCGCCGGGTTTGACCACCCTGGCCAGCTCGGCGAAAGCGTCAGGCCGGGGGCGGATGTTGCGGATGCCGAAGGCGATGGTCGCTCCGGCCACGGAAGCGTCGGGGAGCGGCAGGCGCAGGCCGTCGCCGAGCACGGGATGGATGGCCGCCCCCGGGCCGCTGCCGATCTTGGACCGTCCGGCCTGGAGCATGGGCAGGCAGGGATCCACGGCCACGATGGCGCGCCGGCCCAGGCGCGAGAGCATGACGGACACGTCCAGCGTGCCGGCGGCGAGGTCCAGCACCGGCCCGGGCGGCAGCCCCGGGGCCAGGAGCGCCCGGACCATGGCCCGCCGCCAGGCGATGTCGAGCCCCGCCGAAAGCAGGTGGTTGAGCAGGTCATAGGACCCGGCCACGCGACCGAACATGCCGGCCACGCGGCGCGAATCGCCGGGAACGGGCAGCTCAGCCATCGTCGCGGCCGTCCTTGCCGGCCTCGGCGTCGCCGCGGCGGATCACGCGCAGCACTTCCTCGTAGATGGGGCCGAAATGCTCGGTGAAGTTGCCGGGCGAAATGCGTCCGGTTTCCACGAACTTGACCACGATTTCCTTGGTCACCTGCAAGGCCAGGTTTTCCCGCTTGTCCATGGGTGCTCCTTCGAAAGAAAAAACCCGCCCGGTTGGGGAAATGGCCTTGGACCGTCCAAGGGCAAGGGCCGGGCGGGAAAAGGGAAAAACCAGGGAAGGCACTCCCCTTTTTTGCGCAGGCCCTAGCACGGCCGGGGCCGGACGTCGAGGGCGGCGCGGCGGGGCGGGCGCGCCGCCAACGCCTCCTGTATCGGTGAACATGTTGTTTATAACATCCCGTTCATGTAGGGTTCGCCCAAATCCCGAGCCCCGAGGCGCACGACCGGCCCACGCCGGCTGGGCGGCCCCGTCGGCCCAAAGGAGCCCGACCGCCATGCATCCGCCCGTTTCCCCGGCCCCGGGGCTGGCCCTGCCGTCGCCCTGGGGAATCTTCGAAGTCCTGCTGCTGGTGACCTTCGCGGCCCATCTGCTGGCCGTCAACGTGGCTCTGGGCGGCACACTCATCGCCCTGCTGACGCCCGGCCGGGACCGGGGCGCGGCCCTGTCGCTCGGCGGCAAGCTGCCGACGACCGTGGCCATCGCCGTCAACCTGGCCATCCCGCCGCTGCTTTTCGCCTCGGTGCTCTACGGCCAGTACCTCTACAGCGCGGCCGTGCTGACCGCCGCGACCTGGCTTTCGCTCTTCATGGTCGTCATGATCGCCTATGCGCTGCTGTACTACGCCCAGCCGCGTCTGGCCCTGGCCGCTTCGCGGCCGGCGGTCCTGGCCGCCGCCTGCCTGCTCCTGGCGGCGAGCCTGATATTGGTCAACGTCTCGACCCTTGCCGTGCGCCCGGCCGCCTGGATGGCCTATTTCGACAACCCCGGCGGCACGGTCCTCAATTTCGCCGACGCCACCTTTCTGCCCCGCTGGCTGCATTTCGTGACCGCCTCCCTGGCCGTGGCCGGGCTCTTCCTGGCCGTTATCAGCCGCAAGGCGGCCGCGGCCGGCGACGCGGCCGGGCTCGCCCGCAAGCGCCTGGGCCTGGCCTGGTTCACCCGGGCGACCATGGTCCAGTTCTTGGTGGGACTGTGGTTTCTCTTCTCCCTGCCGCGCGAGGTCCATTTCGCCTTCCTCGGCGGTGACGGCCTGGCCACGGCCGCGCTGCTCGTCGGCGTGCTGCTGGCCGGCGCGGCCCTCGTCCAGGGCGTCCAGGGCCGGGTGGGGCCGGCCGCCTGGTTCGCCGTGGCCTCGGTCGCGGCCATGGTCGCGGTGCGCGAGCTGGTCCGGCTGCTGACGCTGGCCCCGGCCTATTCCCCGGCGGCGCTGCCGACGCTGCCGCAGTACGGGCCGTTTTTCATGTTCCTGGCCGCCTTCGCCGGGTCCGCGGCCGTGGCCGTCTGGGCCGTCGGGTGCTTTCGCCGCCGGGCGGGAAGGGGGGCGTAGGCCATGGAATATCCCGTCTGGCAGCTGTCCGCCTTCGGCGGCGGATTCTGGATCGTCGTCATCGCCGTGCTGCATGTCTACGTGGCCCATTTCGCCGTGGGCGGGGGCCTTTTCCTGATCATGACCGAGCGCCGGGCCAGGAAGCTCGGCTCCGCGCCCATGCTCGACTACCTGCACCGCCACGCCCGCTTCTTCCTGCTTTTGACCATGGTCTTCGGCGCGCTTTCGGGCGTCGGCATCTGGCTCACCATATCGGTCCTGTCCCCCCAGGCCACGCTCATGCTCGTGCGCACCTTCGTCTGGGGCTGGGCCACGGAATGGACGTTCTTCGCGGGCGAGATCGCGGTCCTGCTCGTCTACTACTACGGCTTCGACAGGCTCGACGCCAAGACCCACCTGCGGGTGGGATTCTTCTATTTCCTGCTCGCCTTCCTGTCGCTTTTCACCGTCAACGGCATCATCGGCTTCATGCTCACCCCCGGGGAGTGGCCGACCACGCTTAATTTCTGGGACGGTTTCTTCAACCCCACCTTCTGGCCGTCCGTGGTGCTGCGCCTGGCTCTGGCCCTGCTCCTGGCCGGGCTTTTCGGCTTCGCCACGGCCCTTGGCATTCCGGACGAAAAGACACGCGAGGACGTGCTGCGCGCCTCGTGCCGCTGGGTGGTGGCCGCCGCGCCTGTGCTGCTGCTTTCCGGCTTCTGGTACGTGGGCGTGCTGCCGCCGGGGGTGCGGGAGTTCGTGCTGCGTCGCTCGAGCGAGATCGCCTCCTACCGCCTGGCCTATCCCGTGCTGCTGGTGCTGCTGGCCGCCGGCTCCCTGGCCCTGGCCACGCACCTTCCCTTGCGGCTTCGCCGCATTCTGGCCGTGGCCCTGCTGGTGCTGGGCCTTGGCCTGGTCGGGGCCTTCGAGACCATCCGCGAGGCGGCCCGCAAGCCCTGGCTGGTCCACGGCCAGATCTGGTCCACGGACATCAGGCCCTCCCAGGCCGCGCCCTACGACGCCCCCTTCCTGCCCCGGGCCCGCTTCGCCAAGGTCAAGCAGGTCACGCCCCAAAACCGCCTGGAGGCCGGCCGCGAGCTCTACGCCATGCAGTGCCTGGCCTGCCACAGCGTGGGCGGGCCGTTCAAGGACATCCGCGCCTACACGGCGCACATCGGCGCGGCAGGCGTCGAGGCGTATCTCACCGGGCAGGGCAAGCTCTTCACCCAGATGCCGCCCTTTCTGGGCAGCCCCGAAGAGCGCGCCGCCCTGGCCGCCTACGTTTCCGAGGGCATAAACGGCAAAAAGCCCGCCGTGCCCAAGCCGGCCGAGGTGCTCCCGGCCGAGGTGGCCCTGCCGCCCTTCGACGCAGCGGCCGCGCCGTACCTGCTCATCGGCTTCAACAGCCTGGGCGTGGTGGCCATGGCCGGCTGCGACGGTTCGTTCTCCCTGGCCGTGCCCGGCAACACGCTCCAGGCCGTGCTCGTGAAGCGCGACGTCATGCCCGAGGTCGTGACCAAAGACGTGACCGTGGCCTACGAGGCGCCGGACGGCTTCAAGCATCCGTCCAAACGGCTGGACTTCTGGAAGCATGCCGCGACCCTCGTCGGCAAAAGGCTCGACCCCGACGTCTCGACCACGGGGCTTGCGCCCGACGGCGTCATGACCGCCGGGGACAAGCTTTATAGCGCCGCCGGCATCCCGGTTTCGCCCTATCCCGACGCCGGCGGGGTGAACCCCTATCCGGTCTTCACGCTCACGGCCAAGGACGCCGCATCCGGCGAGACCCTGGCCGTGACCAAGGCCGTGGCCCCGGTCGCCACGGAAATGCGCTGCTTCACCTGCCACGGCGGCGGCTTCGCCGTGGACGGCGAGACCGGCGTCTCGGCCGACACGGCCAAGGGCATCCTGGCCGTGCACGACAAGCGAAACGGCACGGACCTGGCCGAGCGGGCCAAGGCCGGCGGCCCGGTGGCCTGCCAGGGCTGCCACGAAAGCGACAGCCCCAACGCCGGCGTCGCGCCCAAGGACCCCAAGGCCCTGCTGTCGCTTTCCGCCGCCGTCCACGGCTTCCACGCCTCCTACCTGTCCGGCGGCGACGCCAGGGCCTGCGGCAACTGCCATCCCACGGCCCCGGACGGCGTGACGCAGGCCCAGCGCGACAACCACAGCGCCGCCGGCATCGGCTGCGTGCGCTGCCACGGCTACATGGAAGACCACGCCCTGTCGCTTCTGGCCCACGAGAAGGCCGCCGGCAAGAAGGCCGCCGCCTGGCTCATGGCTCCGCTTTCGCCGCGCGCCGCGGCCTCGGTGGCCGAGATTCGCCCCCGGGCCGCCTGGACCCAGGAGCCCGACTGCCTGACCTGCCACAAGGACTTCACCCGCCCGGCCCAGGACGCCTCGGCGTTCGGCGTCTGGACCAAGGACGCGGCCGGGCTTTTCCGCAACCGCAAGGAGGACACGGGCAACATCCCGTGCGCGGCCTGCCACGGCAGCCCCCACGCCACCTTCGTGGCCGCCAACGGCTACGGCCTGGACGTCAACAACATCCCGTCCATGCAGTACATGGGCTTTCCGGGCGTCCTCGGCTCGGCCAAGCGCTGTGACGTCTGCCACACCGTGGAGATGCAGGGCGGCGACGTGCACCACCCGAACATGGAACGCGAGTAGCCGCCCCCGGGGCCGCCCGGGCGGCGTGGGCCAGCTTCGAAAAGGCCGTCCCCGTGTCCGTGGGACGGCCTTTTCCGGTCCGGTTGACGGGCTGTGGGAAAGGGGGCAGGGGTGAGGTCGGTATGAAGCCGTCTTCCGCCAGAAACGCCGGCCCCTCCTATTCCCGGAGCATGCGCGAGGCCGTCGAAGCCCATCGCGCCGGCCGCTTCGCCGAGGCCGAACAGGCGTATCTCGCCGCGTTGCGCCGCCGGCCGGGCGACGCCGAGGCCTTGCGCCTGTGCGGCGCGGTCTACCTCGAGGCGGGACGGGGCGATCTGGCCGAGAAACGCTACCGGGAGGCGCTTTCGCGCGAACCGGAAAGCGTCGAGGCCTGCCTCGGCCTCGGCCGCGCCCTGGACAAGCTGGGGCGGCTCCAGGAGGCGGCCGCCGCCTATGCCTGCGCCGTGCGCCTCGCCCCGGACGACGTCCCGGCCTTAAGCGCCCTGGGGCTCGTCTGCGAAAAGCTCGGCCGGCGCGACGAGGCCCTGACCCTGCTCGGCCGGGCCGCGCGCCTGCGCCCCGGGGACGCCCAGGCCCATTACCTGCTGGCCGAGGCCCTGCGCAAAGGGGGCCGGGCCGGGGAGGCCGCCTCCTTCTACGAGCGGGCCCTGCGCCTGGACCCGGGCCACGTGCCGGCCGTGCTGCACCTGGGCCTGGCGCTCATCGACGACGGCCGCCTGGACGCGGCCGTGGCCTGGTACGAGGCGGCCCTGCGCCAAAGACCCGGCGACGCCCTGCTGCGAAACGACCTGGGCCACGCCCTGCGCCTGGCCGGCCGCCGGGCCGAGGCCCGGGAGCATTTCGCCGCCGTGCTGGAGCGCACGCCCGGGTTTCTGCCCGCCCTGGTCAACTACGCCGTGGCCTGCCGGGACATGGGGGACGACGCGGCGGCCGAGGCGGCCTGCGACCGGGCCCTGGCCGTGGCCCCGGACCTGGACGCGGCGCTTCTCACCCTCGGGGCCCTGCGCCAGGACGTCATGCGCCACGAAGAGGCCGTGGCCCTGTTCGACCGGGTGCTTTCGCGCCTTCCTGACAATGTCCCCGCGCGCTGGAACAAGGCGCTCTCCTTGCTGTCCCTGGGCCGGCTGGCCGAAGGCTTCGCCCTGTACGAGGCCGGCCTTGGCCAAAAGGAGCTGCGCGGTTTGGACCCGGACCCGGCCCGACGGCTGATCGGTCGTCCCCGGGCCGGCGAGCGCCTGCTGCTGCGGGCCGAGCAGGGCCTGGGCGATTCCATGCAGTTCGTCCGCTACGCCGCCCTGTGCAAGGCTTGCGGGGCCGGGGTCGTGCTCGCCTGCCCGCCGGCCCTGCATCGCCTGCTGGCGGGCTGTCCGGGCGTGGACGCGGTGTGCGCCGACCCGGTCGAGGCGGCCTGGGACCGCCACGCGCCGCTCATGAGCCTGCCTCTGGCCTTTGGCACGACCTTGGAAACCGTGCCGGCGGACATTCCCTATCTTTTCGTCAGCGACGAGGCCCGCGTCGCCTGGGGGCCGCGCTTCGAGGACGACGGCCGGCCGCGCCTGGGACTGGTCTGGGCCGGCAGTCCCCGCGGCAGGCTGCCCGAGGCCAGCCTGGCCGACCGGCGGCGTAGCCTGCGGCTTGAACGCCTGCTGCCGCTCCTGTCCCGGGAGGACATCGTTTATTACAGCCTGCAAAAGGGCGAGACGGCCGGCCAAATCCGGGAACTCGGCCTGGGCGGGCGGATCGTGGACCTCATGGGCGACGTTTCGGATTTCATGGACACGGCGGCCATCGTGGAGCGGCTCGACCTCGTGATCACGGTCGACACCTCGGTGGCGCATCTGGCCGGGGCGCTGGGGCGGCCGGTCTGGATGCTGTCGCGCTTCGACGCCTGCTGGCGCTGGCTCGGCAACCGGGAGCCCAATCCCTGGTATCCGGCCATGCGCATTTTCGGCCAGCCCTCGCCCGGAGACTGGGACGCGGTCGTGGCCCGGGCGGCGCGGGAACTGGCGGGGTGGCGGCCGGCCTGACCGGCGCGGGAGGATTGCGTATGCCCAGGCCCTTTGGAAGATTGCTCGGCGCGGCCGTGCTGGCGGCGGCCCTCGGCGCGCCCGCTTCGACGCTGGCGGCCGGGAGCGTCCAGGTCACGCCGCAGATGCGCAAGGACCTGACGGACAAGCTCACCCAGCAGTGCCTGTCCCAACAGGCGGCCTTCGCCCAAAAAGGCTACACCAAGGCCCAGACCGCGGCCATCTGCAAGTGCGCCATGCAGCAGACCGGGGCGCTCATGAATTCCCAGACCGTGGCCTATATCCTGGAGCACGGCGTCATGCCGCCGGACATGCAGCGCAAGGCCGCCTCGGCCACGGGCGCCTGCATCAAATACCACACCAAGCCGCCGGCCCCCTGACGCCTCCCTTCGAGGGGGCCGGGGGGGATCATCCCCCCCGGCGGGGCCCGGGGCAGCGCCCCGTTTCTTCCCTCCTACTCCACCTGCACCAGCTCATACCGCGGCGAGCCGAGGCCGACCGCCTCGCCGTGGACGAAGGTCACGTCGCCGCGCGTCCAGCGCCACAGGGCCGCGAACTTGTCCTCGCCCGCGCCCAGGCCGTGCTCGAGCTTGCAGTCCGGGCAGGCCGCCTGCTCGTTGACCAGGTCCAGGCAGGCCTTGTCCAGGGCCACCGGGTCGGTCGAGGCCAGAAAGCCGATGTCCGGCACGATGGGCGCGTCGGACCAGGGCACGCAGTCGCAGTCCGGGGTGACGTTGGTCAGGAAGTTGAAGAAGGCCGTCTTGCCCGGTTTGCCGATGACCGCGCCGAGCGCGTATTCCACCAGGCGCTCCATGAAGGGCACGATCTCGGTGTGCCAGTCGATGTGCATGGCCTTTTTGGGGCACACGGTCAGGCATTCGCCGCAGCCGATGCACGACGCCTTGTCGATGACCGCCTTTTTGTCCCGCATGGCTGCCGCGCCGGTGGGGCACACGCGCGCGCACTCGCCGCAGCCGATGCATTTTTTCGGCTCCACGGCGAAGCGCACGCAGTGCTGGTCCTGCTTGCCGGCGCGCGGGGCGCAGCCCATGGCCAGGTTTTTGACCGCGCCGCCGAAGCCGGCCAGTTCGTGGCCCTTGAAGTGCGATAGCACCACCAGGGCGTCGGCGCGCACGATGTCGCCGGCGATTTTGACCTTCCGGAAGTGCTTGCCCGGGACCGGCACCTCGAGGACGTTGGTGCTGTCCAGGCCGTCGGCGATGACCACGGGCGCGCCGAGCACGGCGTAGTCGAAGCCGTGCTCCACGGCCGTGGCCAGGTGGTCCACGGCGTTGTGGCGGCTGCCGGAATAGAGGGTGTTGGTGTCGGTGACGAAGGGCCGCCCGCCCCGCGCCTTGATCAGGTCGGCCACGGCGCGCACGTGGGTGGGGCTTATGTGGGTGTCGCAGCCGCGCTCGCCGAAATGGACCTTTATGGCCGTGAGGTCGCCTTTGCCGATGGCGTCGGCGAAGCCCGCCGCCTCGAAGAGCTTTTTGAGTTTGGCCGTGCGGTTCTTGTTGGCCGCCCGGGCGCGCAGGTCGGCGAAATAGACCTTGGCCGGCCCGGGCGCGGCGTCATTTGCCATGGGATGCGTCCTCGCTTGGCGCGGCGGCTTTATCCACCGCCGCTTCGATCTTGCGCTCCAGGGCCGCGAGCCGCTCGCCCAGCCGGGCCAGCCCCTCGCGGTCTTCCTGTCGCCGGTTTTCGACAAATTCCTCCAGGGCCGGGGCGGAGCGCAGGTGCAGGTCGGCCTGGGGAAAGGCGATCTCGATGCCCGCCTCGCGGAAGAGCCGGTCGATGGCCTCGCGGATGGCGCACATGGCGGTGACGGCGCTGTCCACGTCGGCCAGCCAGACGCGCAGGCGGAAGTCCAGAGTGCTCGCGCCGAAGTCCCAGTGGAGCACCGTGGGGGCGGGGCTGCCCAGCACGGCCGGGCAGGTGGCGGCCGCGGCCAGCAGCCTCTCGCGCACCTGGGCCGTGTCCGAGCCGTAGGCCACGCCCACGCAGATGTCGCGCCGCACGCTGGGGTCCTTGTGGCTCCAGTTGACGATCTTGCCGGAGATGAGCTCCGAGTTGGGCACGAACACCGTGGCGTTGTCGCAGGTGAGCACCTCGGTGTTGCGGATGTTGACCTCGCGGACCACGCCCCAGATGTCGCCGAGCTGGATGGTGTCCCCGGCCTGGATGGAGCGGCCGAAGAGCAGGATCAGGCCGCTGATGAAGTTGTTGACCATGGTCTGCATGCCGAAGCCGATGCCCACGGACAGGCCGCCGGCCACCACGGCCACGCTGGTCAGGGACAGCCCCAGCACGGACATGGTGAAAAGCGCGTAGAGCCCCCACCAGGCGTAGCTGTTGATGGTCAGCAGCGAATCCTTGGCCCCGCGTTCCACGGCCCGGCGACGGCTGGCCATCTCGGCGATGAAGCTGGCCGAAAGCGCGATCATGGCCTTGGCCATGTAGAAGCCCACCACCAGGAAGGCCAGCTTCTTGAGGCTGATGCCCACGGATTCCACCTGGGTCTCGGTGGTGAGCATCTCCAGAAACACGTTCTCGCCGCCGAACTGGGTGGAAAGCAGCCACAGGAAGCCGAACAGGTAGGACAGGAAGAAGAACGGAAAGCCCGCGCCGGCGGCGATGCCGAGCAGCACCGGGGCCTTGCCCTTGTGGCGCTCCACGGTGCGGCGGCCGAGAAACGTGGTGGTGAGTCCGGCGAAGCGCAGGGCCAGGGTGATGTAGAACAGGGCCGAGGCGCACAGGATCGCGGTCTGGGGCAGGCCGCAGACCGCGACCAGGGCGATGGCCGGCAGCAGCAGGCTGTAGGCGCGGGTGATGCCCCGGTCCAGGCGCTGCTTGGGCGGCGTCTCCCGGTGCCGGCGGTTGAAGGCCACGGCCGAGGCCAGCAGGAACACGGCCAGGACCGGGGTCATGAGCACCTCGGGCACGCGCAGGGTCTCGAGGAGCAGCCCCAGGGCGAAGAGCCGCCAAGTGGGCCACAACACCGGCGGATGCGCGGCGCCCGAGGTCGCGGCCACGCGCAGGCGCGTGAAATGGACCAGGGCGGCGGTCAGCACGATCTCGCCTACGGAAGTCAGCGCCGTGTAGAGGAAAAACGGCGCGCCGCGCGACAGGGTGATGAAGAAGACGCCCACGGACACGCAAAGGGCCGCCCGGGGCAGGAAAGACCGGCCGGCGGCGCTCAGACGGCCGCGCCGGGCCGCGAAAAGGATCGCGCCCAAGGACAGCAAGGCCACGGCCAGGCTCGTCACCGCCGCCGTGCTCAGGCTCTTGCGCAAAAGCTCCCTGTTGTGGGGCGTGACGAGCAGCTCCAGGCAAAGGCCCCGCCACAGGTCCCAGTCCTCCATGTCCTGGGACAGGACGCTCAGGAAGCGGGGGGAAAGGGGGGTGGGGAAGACCTCGGTGTAGTAGCTTTTCCAGGACGGGGCCAGGGCGGTCGTGAGGTTCGCCTCGGCGGACCTGATCTGGGCGGCGAGATCGCGCAGGGGCGTGGTCTGGGCGGCGATGGCGTCGCGCATGGCCGCGACCTCGGCGCTTAAGGCCCCCATGGAATCGCGCGAGGGCTCGAGGTCCTTGCGGAAGCGTTCCGGGATGTCCTGGAGGGAAATCTCCGTGAGCCGCTCCTTGAAGGTGTCGAGCAGGGCCACGCTCTGCTCGAGGCTCGCCCAGGCCTGCTGGGGCCGCTGGGAGAGCCTGGCCACGTCCTGGTTCAGGCGGTCGAAGCCGGCCAGCACGTCGCGGATCTCCCAGGGGTCCGAGGCCGTGGCCTGCCACAGGGCGAGCCTGGCCCGGTCGTGGGTCAGTCGCTCCATGTCCAGGGCCTCGGCCGCGGCCTCGGCCGCGGCGCGGACCTTGTAGACGTCCAGGCGCTGGTGGATGAGCTGGTCCTGCTTGCGCAGGGTTTCGAGCACGAGCTCCCAGTCCGTGTCTTCGGCGAAAAGAGGGCGCGCGCCGGCAAGGGCGAAAAGCAGGGCGCAGGCAAGGGCGAGCACGGCGCGACGGGGCGTCATGCCACGCTTGATACGGGCAACCCGGCCAGCTGTCCATGGGGGTCCGCGGGGACGGCTATTCCTCCCGGCCGGCCTTCTTTCCCCCCGAGGCCACGGCCCAGTCGATCTGGCGACACACGCCCATGAGCAGGTTGAATTCCTGGCGCTTGAGACCCACCCGCTCGATGCACCGGCGCACCGGCAGCATCCAGTAGTCGGGGTTGTCGGGCTTGATGAAGTCGATGGACAGGAGCGTGCGGCGCAGGGCGGCGAAAAGCGCCTCGCGCTCGGCGTGGGTGGCGGCCCGGGAAGGGGTGGCCCCCGTGGCCGCCTGGCCGGTCAGGCCGCTGGCCGCCTTGAAGATCTCGTAGCACATGACCAGCACGGCCTGGGCGAGGTTCAGCGAGGTGGCCGCGTCCGCCGTGGGGATGTTGACCAGCCGGGAGCAGAGCTGGGTCTCCTTGTTGGAGAGCCCGGCGTCCTCCGGGCCGAAGACCACGGCCACGCCGCCGCCGCCGGCCAGGACGCGGCAGGCCGCAGCCGCCGCCTGCTCCGGGGCGATGACCCCCGTGCGCCAGCCGCCCAGGCGCGCCGTGGTGCCGAAGACGACCTCGGCCCCGGCCACGGCGTCGTTCAAGGTCGGGACAAGCTCCAGGGCGTCCAAGAGGAGGCCGCCCTTGCTGGTGCCCATGGGCCGGGCTTTTTCGATGTCGAAGGCCGGCGGATCGACCAGGATCAGGCGCGACACGCCCATGTTGGCGCAGGCCCTGGCGGCCGCGCCCACGTTTTCGGAGAATTTGGGTCGGAAAAGCACGATGGAAAGGGCGTCGAGCATGGCGGACCGCCTTGGTGGCGTGGGAAGGCCGCGCCGACGTGGCGCGGCCTTCCCCGGGCGGGCTTGTAGCCGTTGCCGCCCGTCCCTTCAAGGAGAAAGGGCCGGCGCGGCCTAGAACATGTAACGCAGGTAGTAGCCGGCCGTGGGATAGGCCCAGATCCCTTCCCGCAGGGCCGAGGCCGGAAGGCCCTGGCGCATGGCCAGGGCCACGACGTTGATGACCTCCTCGGCGGCATGCCCCAGGATGTGCGCCCCCAGGATGCGGTCGTCCCCGGGCGAGACCAGGGTTTTGGCCCAGCCGGCCGTCTCGCCGAGCCGCTTCCAGGGGAAGGAGTCGGCCAGGTCGGTCTCCTTTTTCACGCAGGACAGGCCCCGGGCGCGGCAGGCCTCTTCGGTCAGCCCGACCATGCCGAGCGGCGGCAGGGTGAAGAGCACGCTCGGCGTGCCGGTGCGGTCGATGGCGCGGGTGTTGCCGGTGACCATGTTCTCGCCGGCCAGGCGGCTTTCCAGGTCCGCCGTCGGGGTGAGCGCGTAGGGCGCGTCCAGGCAGTCCCCGGCGGCGTAGACGTCGGGGTTGCCCGGGCACTGGAGGTATTCGTTGACCGTGACGCCGCGCGGCGTGGCCGCGATCCCGGCCGCTTCGAGGCCGAGGCCCCGGAGCGCGGGCGGGCGGCCGGCGGCGTTGACGGCCATGTCCGCGCTGCAGACGCCCTGCGGGGTGTCCACGGCCAGTCCGCCTCCCTCCCGGCGGATGGCCGTGACCGGGGCATCGAAAATCACCGTGATGCCCATGGCCCGGGTGGCGGCCACGAGCTTGCCGACCACGCCCTGGTCGAAGCGGCGAAGGGCCGCGTCGCCGTGGGTGAGGATGGTCGCCTTGGCCCCGCACACGGCGGCCACGTGGGCCAGCTCGAAGGCGATGAAGCCGCCCCCGACGAAGACCACGCGGCCGGGCAGGGCGTCGAGGTCCAGGAAGGCGTCGCTGGCGGAGAGAAGCTCGGCCCCGGGAAAGTCGAAGCGCTTGTGGGTCGCGCCCACGGCGATAAGTATTTTTTTCGCCGCAAGCTCCGCCTCGCCCACGCGCACCGTGCGCGGGCCGGCGAACACGCCCCGGCCGCGCACCACGTCGATGCCGGCCTCGCGGTAGGAGGCCGCCACCCGGGCGTCCACGGGGGTCGTGAACGAGCGCTTGAACGCCATGAGCGCCGGCCAGTCCACGGCCGGGCCGCCGGAAAGCCCCTTGCCGGCCAGGTGGGCGGCGGCGCTTACGGCCTCTGGCGCGGCCATGAGCACCTTTTTGGGATTGCAGCCCGTGTGGGGGCACACTCCGCCGAGAAGGCCCGCCTCCACCACGGCCACGGACCAGCCCGCCTCGCGGCAGCGCCGGGCCGCCGGGCCGCAGGCCGGGCCGCCGCCCAGCACCACCAGATCGTATGCGCGCGTCGTCATGGCTTGTCCTTCGCCGGGACGCGTCCCGGGCTTTGGCTTTTTCCGAGTCCAGGCTACCATGGTTTTCCCGGCGGGGTAAGGGGCGCGGGCCGGGAAGGGGGCGATGAGATGGCCACGCGGTACGACTACGATCTGCTGGTGATCGGCGGCGGCGCGGCGGGGCTCACGGTCACGGCCGGGGCGGCGCGCCTGGGCGTGCGCACGCTCCTGGTCGAGGGCGAGGGCCGCCTTGGCGGCGACTGCCTGCACTACGGCTGCGTGCCGAGCAAGACGCTGCTGGCCACCGCCCACGCCCGGCGCATGCGCTGCCGGGCCGGGGAGTTCGGCCTGCCCGAAACGGCCGCGCCGCCGGTGGATTTCGCCGCCGTGCGCCGGCGCATCGAGGGTGTCGTCGCCGGCATCCAGGAGCACGATTCCGTGGCCCGCTTCGAGAGCCTCGGCGCGGACGTGCGCTTCGGGGCGGCCCGTTTTCGCGACGACCACGAGATCGAATGCGACGGCAGGCCGATAAGCGCCGCGCGCATCGTCGTGGCCACGGGCTCGCGCGCCGCCGTGCCCGCCGTGCCGGGGCTGGCCGAGGCGGGCTTTCTCACCAACCGCGAGCTTTTCTCCCTGCAGACGCTGCCCGAAAGCCTTGTCGTCCTCGGAGGCGGGGCCATGGCCGTGGAAATGGGGCAGGCCTTTTCGCGCCTGGGCAGCCGGGTGACCATCGTTCAGCGCAGCGGGCGGCTGCTTACCCGCGAGGACCCGGACCTGGCGGCGGTCGTGGCCGGGGCCCTCGCCGCCGAGGACGTGGATCTGCGCCCGGGGGCGGTCCTCGAATCCGTGTCCCGCGCCCCGGACGGCCGGCGGACCGTGACGTTTTCCCGGGACGGCCGGCGCGAGGCCGTGGCCGCCGAGCGGATTCTCGTGGCCCTTGGCCGCGCGGCGCGCCTTAACGACCTGAACCTTGACGCGGCC
The DNA here is from genome assembly GCF_029978005.1 of Solidesulfovibrio sp. Taxonomy (GTDB): domain Bacteria; phylum Desulfobacterota; class Desulfovibrionia; order Desulfovibrionales; family Desulfovibrionaceae; genus Solidesulfovibrio. Next base: position 17,627 of record NZ_JARKOZ010000005.1, read on the forward strand.
GGGATTGTCCATACAACGAAGGGGCTTGTCCTGGACGCCAGGCTTCGGACCTCGCGGCCCCACGTGTTCGGCGCGGGCGACGTCACCGGAGAGCACCTGTTCACCCACGCCGCCGGCTACGAGGGCGGAGTGGCGGTGGCCGGCGCGGTGTTGCGCCTGCCGCGCCGGGCCGACTACCGGCATCTGCCGCGCTGCGTCTACACCGAGCCCCAACTGGCCGTGGTCGGGCTGACCGAGACCGAGGCCCGGGAGACGGGCGTTTTGGGCAAGGTGGTCACGGAACCCTTTTCCGGCAACGACCGGGCCAGGGCCGAGGGCGAGGGGGCGGGCTTTTGCAAGCTGGTGCTCGACCGCCGGGGCGGGCTTCTCGGTGTGGGCATCGTCGGCCCGGCCGCCGGGGAGCTGGCCGCGGTCTGGGCCGTGGCCCTGGCCGGCGGGCTGGGACCGGGGCGCGTCGCCGGCGCGGTGCTGCCCTATCCGACCCTGGCCGAGACGGGCCGGCGGGCGGCCGGCCGGGGCCTGGAAGCGAAACTTTTTTCTCCGCTGGCGCGGCGCGTCCTGCGGCTGCTCTTCGGCTACCGGGGGCGCGGCCCCCGGGACTGACGACCGGGCGGCGGAGGCATCGAGGAGACGCGATGACGGCGGCTGCCGCGAAACCGGTGCTGGTCATGGTCCTCAAGGGCTACCCGCGCCTGTCCGAAACCTTCATCGCCAACGAGATCGCGCTGCTCGAATCCCTGGGGTTTCGCCTGCGCCTCGTGTCCATGCGCGATCCCCGCGAGGCGGCCCGCCACGCCGTCACCTACCGCATCAAGGCCGGCGTGACCTACCTGCCGGACCGCATCCTGCCGGCCTTGCCGACGCTTCTTTACGAAAACGTCCGGGCGGCCCTGGACCATCCCAAGGGCTACGCCCGGGCCTTTGCCCGCATGCTGCGCCACCTGGCCGCCACGCGCCGCTCGGCCACCCTCAAGCACCTGCTCCAGGCCGGGTTCCTGTGCCGCCGGGCCATCGCTCCGGGCGAGGCCGTCCACCTGCACGCCCATTTCGCCCATTCGCCGGCCTCGGTGGCGCTCTACGCCGGCTGCATCCGCGACCTGCCCGTGAGCTTTACCGGCCACGCCAAGGACGTCTGGACGCAAGTCCCCGAGCGCCTGGCCGAGAAGATCGGCCTGGCCGCCTTCGTGGTCACCTGCACCAAGGCCAACGCCGCCTACCTGCGCCGCCTGTCCCCCAATGGCACGCCCGTCCACGCCGTGTACCACGGCATCGACCTCGCCTATTTCGACGCCGCCCGGGCCGCGCCGCCGGCCGCGCCGCCCTGGCGCGTGCTGACCGTGGCCCGGCTCACGGCCAAAAAGGGCCTGGACACGGTGCTGGACGCCCTGGGCCGGCTGGCCGGGCAGGGCGTCGACTTCACCTACGACCTCGTGGGCGCGGGCGAGGAGCGCCAGGCGCTGGCCGCCCAGGCGCGAAGGCTTGGCATCGCCGACCGCGTGACCTTTCACGGCGGGCTGCCCCACGACGCGGTGCTGGAACTTTATCGCCGGGCCCACGTCTTCGTGCTGGGCTGCCGCGTGCTGCGAAACGGCGACCGCGACGGCGTGCCAAACGTTCTGGTCGAGGCCATGGCCATGGGCGTGCCCGTGGCCGCCACCGACGTCTCGGCCCTGCCGGAGCTGGCCCGCGACGGCGTGACGGCGCTGACCTGTTCCCCGGACGATCCGGCCGCCCTGGCCGGGGCGCTGGAGCGGCTCCTCGGCGATCCGGCCCTGCGGACGCGCCTCGCCGGCGCGGCCCGGGAGCTGGTGGCCCGGGAGTTCGACGGCGCGGCCAACGCCCGTGTCCTGGCCGGGGTGTTCGCCCGCGAGGCCGGCCGGCCGGCCGGGATCTTCGCCGCCGGGCCAGACGGGCCAGATCGGACGGTCGGCGGCGGGGACGCGCCGTGAAGATCGCCCTTTACGCGCCCTTTAAGCCCCTGGACCACCCCGCGCCCTCGGGCGACCGCACCATCGGCCGGGAGCTGGCCGCCGTGCTGGAGGAAAAGGGCCTCGCCTGCGTCACGCCCACACGTTTCCGCTCCCGCTGGCTCTCGGCCCGGCCCCTGCTGTGGCCGCAGGCCCTGGCCGCCCGGCGCGAGGCCCTGGAGGTCGCGCGCCGGGAGGGCGTGCGGGCCTTTCTCACCTACCACGCCTACTACAAGTCCCCGGACGTGGTCGGCCCCTACGTGGCGGCCCGGCTCGGCATCCCCTACCTGATCTTCCAGGGCGTCTACTCCACCAAAACCCGCCGCCGGCTGGCCACGCGCCTGGGATTCGTCCTCAACAAGCGGTCGTTGCTGGCCGCCCGGATCGTCTTCTCCAACCGTCGCCTGGACGTGGCCAACCTGCTGCGGCTTCTGCCCGGGGAGCGCGTGGCCTACGTGCGCCCGGGCATCGACCCCGGGGCCTTCGCCTTCGACGCCGCCGCCCGCCGGGAGCTGCGCCGGCGGTGGGACGTGGGCGACGCGCCGGTGGTGGTCACGGCGGCCATGTTCCGCGACGACGTCAAGTCGAGGAGCCTGGCCTACCTCTTTTTGCGCCTGGGCGAGGTGGCCCGGGCGGGGCGACCGTTTTTCCTGGTGGTGGCCGGGGACGGGGAGATGCGCGGCCCCCTGGCCGAGCTGGCCGAGCGGGAGCTGCCGGGCCGGCACCTCTTTCTCGGGCTCGTGGCGCGCGAGGACCTCGGCGCGGTCTTCGGCGCGGGCGACCTGTTCGCTTTTCCCGGCATCCGGGAATCCCTGGGCATGGTCTACCTGGAGGCCCAGGCCGCCGGCCTGCCCGTGGTCGCCCTGGCCGACGGCGGCGTGCCCGAGGTGGTGGCGCACGGCCGTACGGGCCTGCTCACGCCCCCCGGCGACGCCCTGGCCTACCGCGACGCCCTGGCCCGGCTCGTCGCCGACAAGGGCCTGCGCCGGTCCATGGGCGAGGCGGCCAGCCTGTACGTGCGCGCCGAGCACGACCGGGCGGCCAACTACGGCCTGGTAGCCGGGGTCGTGCGCCGCCTGGCCGGGGAGGGCTGAAATTGCCGCTGGCCGAAGCGGGGTGTTTTCGGCTATGGAACAAACATCTCTTTTTAATATAGACGATACTATTGATGCGATCTTTCCGGAAGGGGTGCGAGCAGTGCCGGGAGGGTCTGGAGCCACGACCATGGGCAACCTCTGCGAGACCCTGCTGCGCGACCTTCCTCCCGCCCCACCGCTGACGCTCGGCCTGTGGACGACCGCCGCCGCCGCCGCCCGGGCCCTTCTCGACGCCGGTTCGGGCGAGGCCCTGGTCCTCGACGCCGGCCGCCCCCTGGGCGTGGTCACCACCCGGGGCCTGACCCGGGTGCTCGTCCAGGACCCGGCCAAGGCCAGCCATCTCTCGGTGCGGGACCTCATGGAACCCGTGGCCGTCACCCCGGAAACCGATTTCCTGCCGGCCGCCGTGCGCCACCTGCTGGCCGCGCCGTCGCGACGGCTGGCCGTGGTGGACGCCACGGGCCGGGCCGTGGGCATCCTGGCCCCGTTTCACGTGGCCCGGCTGTGCGCCGGGCTCGACGAAGTCTGCGGCCGCTCCGTGGCCAGCGCCATGGCCCGGGCCGTGGTCGTGGCCGCCCCGGCCGAGCCGCTGCGGGTGGTGCTCGACCGCATGATCCGTATGGGCGTGGGCGGCGTGGTGGTGGCCGAGGCCGACAAGCCGCTCGGCGTATTCACGGCCCGCGACGCCGTGGCCCTGCTGGCCGGCGGCGGCGACGCCAAGGACGAGCCCATGGAGGCAGTCATGCGCGCGCCCGTGGCCGCCGTCTCGCCCCAGCTGGCCCTGACCGAGGCCGTGCGGGGCATGGACGGGGCCGGCGCGGGACGCCTGGCCGTCACCGACGCCGCCGGCTATCTGGTCGGCCTGCTCACCTGGACCGACGTGGCCGGCGCCTTGTCCCAGGTCCTTTCCGAGGCCGAGGGCGGAGCCCTGCGCGAGCGGGCCGAACGCTACCGCGACCTCTACGACAACGCCGCCCAGGGCCTTTTCCGCCTCGACCTCTCGGGCCGTCCCCTGGCCGCCAACAAGACCCTGGCCAGGCTCCTCGGCTATCGGGACGTGGCCGACTTCCTGCGCCAGTCCAAGAACCCGGCCCATCCCCTGCGCCTGGACGCGGCCGAGCGGCGCGACCTGCTCGTGCGCGCCCTGTCCCAACCCGGGCCCGTGGCCTTCGAGACCCGGGCCTTCGGTCTGGACGGCGAGGCGGCGCGGCTTTTCTGCTCCATGCGCGTCCGGCGGGACGCCCTGGGCGGCCCCCGGCATCTGGAAGGGACGTGCTCCGTCTTTCTGGAGGAGGCCACGCCGTTGGGCCAAAGAGGCGTCCGGGACGGCTACCGCTCCATTGTCGAGCACCAGACCGAGCTCATCTGCCGCCTCGATCCGGCGCAGCGCCTGATCTTCGCCAATGCCGCCTTCGCCCGCTACTACGGCCGCACGCCCGAGGCCTGCGTGGCGCAGAATTTCCAGCCGGAGATCCCGGAAGAAGACGCGGCCCTGCGCCAGGCGCGTCTGGACGCCCTGTCCCCGTCGCGGCCGACCACGGGCTTCGAGCACCGCGTGCGCCGGCCCGACGGCCGCGAACGCCGCCAGCGCTGGACCTGCCGGGCCATCTTCGACCGCGCCGGCCGGGTGGTGGAGTACCAGTGCGTCGGCCGCGACGTCACAGCCAGAAGGCTCGCCCAGCAAAAACTGCGCGCCGAGGCCGACACGGCCCGCTACCTGTTCGATTCCCTGCCTGTCCCGGTCTTTTTCAAGGACGAAGAAGGGCGTTACGCCGGCTGCAACCAAGCCTTCGAGGCGCTTGTCGCGGTTTCGCGCGAGCAGCTTGTCGGCCGGCGGCTGACGGAGGCTTTTCCTTCTGTTGATGCCTCCTACACGATGCTCGACGCCCAGCTTCTGGCCCGGGGCGGCCGACAGGTCTACGAGGCCGAGTTGCCCACGGCCGCCGGGGATCGAATCCTGCGCCTGTACAAATCCGTCCAGCACGACATGGTCACCGGCAAGCCGCGCGGCATCGTCGGGGTGGCCCTGGACGTGACCGACCGGCGTCGGGCCGAGGCCGCCGCGGCCGCCCTGCGCGAGGAGATGGAAGCGGACATCGCCCGGCTCGGCCAGGAGCTGACGGAGGCCCGGGCCGACAGGGACTGGGCCGGGGCCAGGCTGCGAGCCGGCGAGCGGTTTCTCGACACCGTGCTTTCCGGCGTCGACGACGGGGTGTGCGTGCTGTCGCCGGAGATGGTCGTGGCTTCGGTCAACCGCGCCTTGCGCGGCCAATGCCGAGGAAAGGGGGAGATCGTCGGGCGCAAGTGCCACGAGGTCTTTCACGGCCGGGAAGCTCCCTGCCGCGATTGTCCTTCATTGCGGGTCCTGGCCACGGGCCGGGTTTCCTCGAGCGTGGTGGCCAAGGGCGACGGGAATTCCCAGTCCGGTTGGGACGAGCTTTTCTGCTATCCGCTGTTCGGCGACGACGGCCGTGTGGAAGGGGTGATCGAGATCGTGCGCGACGTCACCGCCGACCGCAAGCTGGAGGCGGAACTGGCCTCCGCCCTGGAGCGGGCCGAGGCCGCCAGCCAGGCCAAGGGCGCGTTTCTGGCCAACATGAGCCACGAGATCCGCACGCCGCTCAACGCCGTGCTCGGCTACGTCCAGCTCATGCGCGGCGACCGGCTCGATCCCCGCCAGCGCGAGCGCCTGGCCGTGGTCGAGGAATCCGCCGCCACGCTGCTCTCCATCATCAACGACATTCTCGACTATTCCAAGATCGAGGCCGGCCGCATGGAGATCAAGGCCGAGTCCTTCGACCTGCCGGCCTGCCTGGAGGCGGTGCTCAAGGAACAGGAGGTCCTGGCCCGCGAAAAGGGCCTGTCCCTGGAACTGGCCGTCGCCCGGGACGTGCCTCGCGACGTGCTCGGGGACGGGCTGCGTCTGCGCCAGGTGCTGCGAAACCTCGTGAACAATGCCGTCAAGTACACCGACCGGGGCGGCGTGGTCCTGCGCGCCGCCTGCATCGCCGAGACCTTCGCTCCGGACGCCTCGGACCGGCGCGTGGTGCTGCGTCTGGCCGTGGCCGATACCGGCGTCGGCATCCCCGCCGAGCAGCAGGGCACCATTTTCGACAGCTTCACCCAGGTGGACGACGGCCTGACCAAACGGCAGGCCGGCACGGGCCTGGGCCTGGCCATCTGCCGTCGCCTGGCCGGGCTCATGGGCGGCGAGGTCCACATGGAAAGCCGACCCGGCCAGGGCAGCACCTTCTGGCTCGAGTGCCCCTTCGTCGTGGCCGAATCCCGGCCGCGCCTGCCGGCCGAGGCCGCCGCGCCCCGGGCGGGCACGCTGCCCCGGCTGCGCATCCTCCTGGTCGAGGACAACCGGGTCAACCGCGTGTTCGCGGCCGACCTCCTGGAAAGCGGCGGCCACGAGGTGGTGCCGGCCGAAAACGGCCGGGTCGCCCTGGACTACCTGGCCGGCGCGTCCGTGGACGTGGTGCTCATGGACATCCAGATGCCGGTCATGGACGGCCTCACCGCCACCCGGGCCATCCGGGCCGGGCACCTCGGCATCGACCCGGCCCTGCCCGTGATCGGGCTTTCGGCCTACGCCATGGACCAGGAGCGCGAGCGTTTCCTGGCCGCCGGGCTCGACGACTACATCGCCAAGCCCATCGACGTGGAGGCCTTTTTCGAGGCGGTGCGCCGGGTGCTGGCCAAGCGGGGCCGCGCCTCGGCCCTGCGCTGTTGCGAGGACGACGCGGACGGCCCTCTGAATACGTCCGACCTCTTCAAATTCTACCGCAACAAGACCGGACTCCTGGTCCGGGTGGGGCGGGAGTTCATCGTGTCCGTGCCCGAGCAGCTCGAAGCCATGGACAAGGCCCTGCGCGAGGGCGACCTCAGGGTCTGCGAGCGCGTGGCCCATACCCTCAAGGGAAACGCGGCCATGTTCGGGGCCGGGACCATGCGCGCCCTGGCCGCGGACCTGGAGACGGCCGCCGCCTCGGAAGACGCGGACAAGGTCCGGGAGCTCGTGCCCGGGCTTCGCGACGCCTGCCTGGAGGCCCTGGCCGGCATGGACGACTTCCTGCGCCTCATGAGCGGCTAGGCGGGTGCTTTTCCAGCGGTTTTCCTGCAATATGCCCCTGTCACGCGTCTGAGAGAGGAATGCCCGGCATGGCACGCACGACCTTCTACCTTCTGCGGCACGCCGCCACCTACTGGAACCTGGAAAAGCGCATCCAGGGGCAATGGGACAGCGAACTGGCCCCGGTCGGACAGGCCGCCGCCGCCGCGCTGGCCGAGCCCTTGTCGCGGCTGGGGCTCTCGCGCATCGTGAGCAGCGACCTCGGCCGGGCCAAGGCCACGGTCGGCATCCTCAACCTGCGCCTGCGCCTGCCCATCACGCTGGACAAGCGGCTTCGCGAACAGCACTTCGGCCAGTGGACCGGCAAGCGCTGGCGCGACGTGCCCGAGGAGGCCCTGCGCCGGGCCGAGGCCGCCGGCTGGGGCTTCACCCCGCCGGAGGGGGAATCTCGCGAGGAGGTGCGCCTGCGCGCGGAGCACGCCCTGGCCGACGCCGCCCGGGCCAACGCCGGCAGGACCGTGCTCGTCGTCACGCACCAGGGCGTCGTCAAGGCCGTGCTCTACCACCTGCTCGGCCGCGACTATCTGCCCGGCGAGCCGCGGATCCTCGACCCGGACCGGCTCCAGCGCGTCGTCTGCCAGGACGGCGTCCTGGCCGTGGACGCCCTGGACGTGGAGGTCCCGTGCGGCGGGGAGCTCCCGGCCGCGTCGTGAGGATCGCCGTCTATTGCCAGCATGTCCTCGGCATGGGGCATCTTTTCCGCACGTTGGAGATCGTTTCCGCCCTGTCCGGCCACGAGCGCCTGCTCGTTGTCGGCGGCCCGCGCACGCCCGCGTCCGTGCCGGACGGCGCGACCCTGCTGCGCCTGCCCGAGCTGTCCATGGACGCCGGCTTCGGCGGGCTGTCCCTGTCGGGCGAGGCCCTGCAGGCCGTGCGGCGGCGGCGGCGGGAGGCCCTGCTCGAGGCCCTGGCCGCGTTTTCGCCGGACGTCTTTTTCGTGGAGCTCTATCCCTTCGGCCGCAAGGCCTTCGAGTTCGAGCTGATTCCGGCCATCGAGGCCGTGCGGCGAAGGGGGGGGCGGGTGGTGTGCGGCGTGCGCGACATCCTGGTCGAAAAAAAGGACCAGGCCGGCTACGAGGCCCGGGTGCTCGACCGATTGGGGAGCCTGTTCGACGGCGTGTGCGTGCACGCCGACGCGCGGCTTTTTCCTCTCGGGGCCACCTTTTCCCGGGCGGCGGAGATTCCCGTGCCCGTGCGCTACACGGGCTACGTGGCCCCGGGCCGGGGGCCGGGCCGCGAGGTCGGGGAGGTGCGTCGGGAGCTCGGCGTCGCGCCGGGCCGGGAATTCGTGGTGGCCAGCGTCGGCGGCGGCAAGGTGGGCGCGGCGCTGCTGGCCGCGCTGCTCGCCGCCTGCGCCGAACGGCCGCGCCTTCGCGAGGCGGCGGTGCGGGTGTTTTCCGGGCCGTTTTGCCCGGACGGGGATTTCGCCGCCCTGGAGGCGGCGGCAGCCGCGCTTCCCGACGCGCGGGTTTCGCGCTTCGCCTCGGGCTTTCCGGACGTCCTGGCCGCGTGCGACCTGTCGGTGAGCCTGGCGGGTTACAATACCGTCATGGCGCTGCTCGCCGTGGGGGCCCGGGGGCTGGTCCTGCCCTTCGACCAGAACCGCGAGCAACGGCTTCGGGCGGCGCGCCTGGCCGAGATGGGGCTTCTCGGGCTCCTCGATCCGGCGGAACTCGCTCCCGATCGCCTGGCCGAGCGCCTGGAGGCGGCCCTGGAAGCGCCGCGCCCGCCCCGGGCGGCCGTCGATCTGGACGGCGCGCGGGCCACGGCAACGATCCTCGGCCGGGAAGTCTTCTAGAGGCGCAGAAAGAGCGCGTCCCCGGAAACGATCCGTCCCGTCCCGTCGCGGAAGAAGTCGTACATCCCGTCGAGCCTGAAGCCGAATCCTTCCAGGAACGCCTGCAGTTCCGGCAGGAGCGCCTGTCCGGCGTAGAGGGGGGCGAGCGCCGCCTCGGCCACGACGGCCGCGACGCGGGGCAAAAGCCCGGTCGCGCCGCGAAGGGCCGGCAGCTCGTAGCCTTGCAGATCGAGTTTGATCACGTCGGCCCGGGCGAGCGCCGCGTCCAGGCGGGCCACCGCCACGCGCGGCGTGTCCGTGACGGCAAGCGCCTCTCCGGCGTACTTGTCGCGGATGCCCGTGGGCGGCAGCAGCGAGGAGAGCGTCGGCCGGTTCATGACGCGAAGGGGAAGTTGCGCCGCCGCTTCGCCCAGGGCCAGGGCGTGCACGGCCACCCTGGCGTCGCCGGCGAAACGCTTGGCGAGTTTCCGGGCCAGCCGGGCCTGGGGCTCGAAGGCCTCGATGCGCGCCCCGGGAAAGGCCTCCAGCAGCCGGGCCGCCACGTTGCCCTTGTTGGCCCCGCCGTCCACGATGACCGGACCCGCGGGAAGCGGCAGCCCGGCCAGCCGGTCCAGCCAGCCCTCGCGCCTCACCGGGCGCTTCCCGTCCTTTCGGCGTCGTCGTCCGCCTCGTCGCCCTCCGCCTCGTCCCCCGGCGGGGGCAGGGGGTCGCCGGGCAGGCCCAGGGGCAGCTGCACCGTGAAGGCGGCCTCCGGGCCGATCTGGGAAAAGGTCAGGGAGCCGCCCATGTTCTTGACGATGCGGTAGGCCAGCGGCAGGCCCATGCGCTCCTCGCCCTCCTGGAAGGGCAGGAAGAGCAGGTCCGGTTCGGGCACGGGCGCGGCGGCGAAGGCCACGTCGAGATGCACGAACCGGGCGTGGCGCGACGAGGCCAGCCGCACGCGGCCGCCCTCGGACAGATGGCGGGCCGCGAAGCGCACCAGGCTCGTGACCACCTGGGTGAGCAGGTCCGGGTCGATGCGCAGCTCCGGCAGCCCCGGGGCCAGCTTTGTTTCGGCCGTCACCCCCCGGGCCGAGAATTCCGGGGCCAGGAATTCCAGGGCGGCCGTGGCGATGGCGCTTAAGGAGCACTGGCGCGGCCGCAGGTCCACGGGGTGGAGGTACGTGCTGATGCGGTCGAGGATGTCCTCCAGGCGGCGGGCCTCGGCCAGGATGATGGAGGCCTCGCGGTTCTCCGGCAGGCGGGCCTGCAGGCGGTGGGCGAAGCCGGCGATGGAGAAAAGCGGGTTGCGGATCTCGTGGGCCACCTCGGCCGAGATCGCGCCCAGGGTCTTGAGTTTTTCCTCCTGGACCACGAAGCGTTCGAGCTCCACCCGGTCCGTGATGTCCACCACGATGCCCTCGATGGAGGCGACCTCCCCTTCCCGGCCCGGCCGGGCCGCGGGGATGGCCCGGAGCAGGGCGTGGATGGTGGCCCCGTTTTTGTGCACGAACCGGCACTCCTCGGTGCGGGCCCGCTCCCTGGGCGAGAAGTCCCGCCGCAACAGCGCCGCCACGCGCTCCCGGTCCTCGGGATGCACGCGCGAGAGGAACCAGCCCGGCTCGGTGAGGGCCTCGCCTCGCGAGTGCCCGAGCAGCGTGCGGCAGAACTTGTTGATGAACGCCAGCTCGCCGTCGGCGTCCAGCACGAAGACGAGCAGGGGCAGGTTCTGCACCAGGTTGAAGTAGCGCGTCTCGGCCAGGCGCACGGCCCGGGACAGGTGCTCGCGCTCGAGCACCGCCTCCAGGGCGTGGCCGAGCAGGTCGAAGCTGACCACGGGCTTTTGCAGGTAGTCGGCCGCGCCCATGCGGAAGGCGCGCACCACGCCCGCGATCTCGTCCTGGCCCGAGATGACGATGACCGGCGGCGGCTCGCCGCCCTGGCGGGCCAGGGCCTCCAGGACGCCGAAGCCGTCCAGGACCGGCAGGCGCAGGTCGAGCAGCACGGCGTCGGGCTTTTCATCGGCCACGACCGCCAGTCCGGCCCGGCCGTCTTCGGCCTCGACGACCGCGTATCCCGTGCCGGTCAGCCACAGGGACAGGGCCTGACGGACGTCCGGGTCGTCCTCGACCACGAGGATTTTGGCTTTTTTGTCGGCCATGGCGGACTCCGGAGATAACGGCTTTTGCCTGAATCTATCGCAATATTTCAAGGCTCGCCAGGGGCGGGCGCAGGAGGCGGTGATTTTATACTTGCAAAAATGTCAATGTTCTCCTAAAGAGAATTTCTGTCGCGCCGTCACGGCTCAAGAGGCGGGCTTCCTCTGGAAAAGAGGACCTTTCCTGGGCCGGGCGGATGGAGACGCGACGTCGGCAGTGGCTCGATCGACAAAAACGTTAGAGAGGGGGAAACACATGAACGCGGCTGATACCGCATTCGTGCTCATTTCGGCGGCCCTGGTCATGCTCATGACCCCGGGCTTGGCTCTGTTTTACGGCGGCATGGTCCGGGGCAAGAACATCCTCGGCACGCTCATGCACTCCAACATCCTGCTCGGCACCGTCAGCATCCTCTGGGCCGTGATCGGCTATTCCCTGGCCTTCGGCGGGGACATCGGCGGCTTCATCGGCAACCTCGACTTCATGTTCCTCAAGGACGTCGGCACGGCGGCCAAGGAAGGCGTGGACAACATCCCGCACCTGGCCTTCATGATCTTCCAGTGCATGTTCGCCGTCATCACCCCGGCGCTCATCACCGGCGCTTTCGCCGAGCGCATCAAGTTTTCCGGCTTCCTGCTCTTCACCTGCCTGTGGCTGGTCCTGGTCTACTGTCCCATGGCCCACTGGGTCTGGGGCGGGGGCTGGATGGGCAAGATGGGCGCGCTCGACTTCGCCGGCGGCGCGGTCGTCCACATGAGCTCCGGCGCGTCCGCCCTGGCCGCCGCGCTCTACCTGGGCCGCCGTCACGGCTACGGCAAGCAGGCCTTCATTCCGCACAACCTGCCCCTGACCATCCTCGGCGCTGGGCTGCTCTGGTTCGGCTGGTTCGGCTTCAACGCCGGCAGCGCCCTGGCCGCCAACGGCCTGGCCGCCTCGGCCTTCGTCACCACCCACCTGGCCGCCGCCGCCGCCGCCGTGGGCTGGATCGTGGTGGAGTGGCTGCATCGCGGCAAGCCCACCACGCTCGGCATGGCTTCCGGCGCCGTGGCCGGCCTCGTCGTCATCACGCCGGCCGCCGGCTTCGTCGAGCCCATGCCGGCCATCCTCATGGGCCTCGTGGGCGGCGCCCTGTGCTACGGCGGCGTGCTCGTCAAGGGCGTCTTCAAGTACGACGACTCCCTGGACGTGGTCGGCATCCACGGCCTCGGCGGCACCTTCGGCGCCCTGTGCACCGGCCTTTTCGCCACCAAGGCCGTCAACGAGCTCGGCGCCGACGGCCTGTTCTACGGCAATCCCGAGCAGCTGTGGATCCAGTTCCTCTCCGTGGTCGCCACCTGGGCGTTCTGCTTCGTCATGTCGCTGATCCTCTTCAAGGTCGTGGACGTGCTGGTCGGTATTCGGGTAAGCGAAGACGACGAGAACAAGGGCCTCGACGTCAGCCAGCACAGCGAAGTCGGCTATCAGCTCTAACTGAGGAAGCCTAAGGAGCGCGCCATGAAGAAGATCGAAGTCATCACCCGGCCCTACAAGCTGGACGAGATCAAGGAAAAGCTCACGAGCATCGGCATCAAGGGCATGACCGTCTCCGAGGTCAAGGGCTTCGGCCGCCAGCGCGGCCACACCGAGGTCTATCGCGGGGCCGAGTATCAGGTCGATTTCGTGCCCAAGGTCAAGATGGAGCTCATCGTGGAGGACGGCGTGGCCGCCGAGGTCATCAAGACCATCCAGGCCGCCGCCCAGACCGGCGAGGTGGGCGACGGAAAGATCTTCGTCTCCACCATCGACGAGGTCATCCGCATCCGCACCGGCGAAACGGGCAACGCGGCCGTATAGCCGGTTTGGTCCGAAAGGGCCGAACGGCACGAGGCCGCTGCGGCGGCACTGTGAAACACTCCGGGAAGGGCGTCCGAGAGGATGGCCCTTCCCGGTTCTTTGTTCCGTATTTCGGGAGTCTTTCGTGAACGACAAGGCCGAAAGGCCGCAGAGCGCGGCTGTTTTGGTGGAAGGCAAGGCGCTGTTGGACGCGGCCCTGGCCGATGGCCGGGTCGGCGTGGCCTATGTGCAGGCCCTGTCCGACGCCTATGACCGCTATATCCGGGATCGGCTGGCCGAATGCGCC
>NZ_JARKOZ010000007.1 GCF_029978005.1 Solidesulfovibrio sp.
ACGAATCTCCTGGCCCTTAACGCCGCCATCGAGGCGGCCCGGGCCGGCGAGGCCGGGCGCGGCTTCGCCGTGGTCGCCGACGAGGTGCGAAAGCTCGCCGAAAAGACCATGCACGCCACCAAGGAGGTGGGCGAGGCCATCTCCGGCATCCAGCACGGCACGGCCGCCACCGAGCGCATGATGGACGAGGCCGCCGCGGCCGTGGACACGGCCACCGAACTGGCCGAACGCTCCGGAACGGCCCTGAGCGAGATCGTTTCCGTGGTGGAGGCGGCCGGAGACCAGGTCCGGGCCATCGCCACGGCGGCCGAGCAGCAGTCCGCCACTTCGGAAGAGATCAACCGCTCGGTCGAGTCCATCAGCCGCATCGCCTCGGAAACGGCCGATGCCATGGCGCAATCCGCCCAGGCCGTGACCGAGCTGGCCGAGCTGGCCCAGGACCTGACGGCGCTGGTGGCCGAGATCCAGGGCGGCGGACAGGCGGCCATCGCCGCCTAGCGCCGCGCCTTTCGACGCCCCCGGGCATCGTCCGGCAACATGACGGCCGCGAGCTCCGCATCCGGGGTTCGCGGCCGTTTCCATTCTCGGCGCGGCCATCCCCCCTTTTGCCGGCCTGCGCGTCCCCACGAAGAGACACGTTGATTTTCGTTGCACGGAACCCCATGCATATTATACAATAGTTAATCATAATAATCATCATAACGATAATCTTTCGGAGGAATCGACCGGCGTTCCCCACGTCCGGCCCGACGTTTTCGAGCTTCACCGCAACTTCCGGGAGGATTCCATGAAAAAGGCCAGCGTCAACACCGTGCTTACGCTGTTCGTCGCGGCGTTGGTTCTCGTCGCCGTCCTGGTGCTGGTCGTCTACGTCTCGAAATCCTCCTACGAGATGGCGGCGAGCCTCCAGGAGTCCTCCCTGCTGCAACTGGCGCGGGGATCGGGCAAGACCCTGGAGCTCTACCTCGACGACGCGGCCGACGTGGCCCGGGCCCTGTCCACCCAGGACGCGGTGGTGGCCGGCCTTTCCGGGGACACGCAGCGCCTGGACTCCCGGTTTCGCAACTACATCGAGAGCTACAAGCAGTACTGGGCCATCTTCGCCTTCGACCTGACCGGCAAGATCGTGGCCGGCTACAACGCGAAGATGGAAGACATGCGCGGCGGCAGCCGGGCCGACCGGGACTACGTCAAGGGCGTGCTGGCCGGCAAGAACATGGTCTTCACGGACAAGATCCTGTCCGCCCGCAGCGGCGACACCCTCATCTTCGTGGTGGCCCAGGCCGTGCGCGACGCCTCGGGCAAGCTGCTCGGCGGCGTGGCCGTGTGCCCCAAATGGAACGTCTACACCAAGGACTTCATCGACCCCCTGCGCTTCGGCGAGCGCGGCTACGCCTTCATGCTCGACGCCTCGGGCATGGTCATCGCCCACGGCACGGACAAGAGCCTCCTGCTCAAGAGCGTGGCGGACATGGACTTCATCAAGAAGGCCCTGGCCCTCAAGGAGGGCGCCATGTCCTACGACTGGCAGGGCGAGCGCAAGTACATGGCCCTGGCCCAGGTGCCGACCACGGGCTGGATCGTGTGCATGACCGCCTACGAATCCGAGATGACGGCCCTGGCCGGGAAGCAGCGCGTCGTGGTCTTCTCGATCGGCGGCCTGGCCCTGGTGCTGGCCGTGGCCGGCATCGCCCTGGCCAACCGCAGCTTCGTGCTGCGCCCCCTCTCCCTGGTGGAGGCCTACACGGCCAAGGTGTCCTCGGGCGACCTCCAAGCCGTGCTTTCCGGCAGGTTCCGCTTCGAGCTGGCCACCCTGGCCGACAACCTGCGGCGCATGGTCGGCGAGCTCAAGACCCGGCTCGGCTTCGCCCAGGGCGTGCTGGCCGGCATTCCCGCGCCTTGCGCCGTGGTCGGCCCGGACAGCCGCATCCTGTGGATCAACCGCCAGGTACTCGACCTGCTGGAGCTCGAGGCCACGCCGGAATCCGCCAAGGGGCAGTCCGCGGGCCAGATCTTCTACGGCGACCCCAACCGGGAGACCCTTTCGCACAAGACCATCGCCACCCGGCGAAACGTGTCCAGCGACATCGATTTCGTGACGAAAAGCGGCAAGACCCTGCACCTGCACGTGGACGCCACGCCCTTTTACGACATGGACGGGGAACTCCTCGGCTGTCTGGTCTTCTGGAACGACCTCACCGGCATCATCGCCCAGAAAAACCGCATCGAAGCGCAAAACGCCCTGATCGCCGACGCCGCCTCCAAGGCCTCGGCCACCTCCGAGCGCATGGCCGCCGCCTCCCGGGAGCTGTCCGAGCGCATCGACCAGGCCAACGGGGGAGCCCAGGAGCAGGACGGCCGGGTCCAGGAGACGGTCACGGCCGTGGAGGAGATGAACGCCACCATCCTGGAAGTGGCCAGAAACGCCGGAGAGACCGCCAAAAACGCCCAGGAGGCCGGGACCAGGGCCCGCGAGGGCGCCGACCTGGTGGTCCGGGTCGTTGCGGCCGTGGGCGGCGTGCGCGACGCCTCGGCCCGGCTCAAGGAGAACATGCGGGGACTGGGCCAGCAGGCCCAGGGCATCGGCGCGGTGCTCGGCGTCATCTCGGACATCGCCGACCAGACCAACCTGTTGGCGCTCAACGCCGCCATCGAGGCGGCCCGGGCCGGCGAGGCCGGACGCGGCTTCGCCGTGGTCGCCGACGAGGTGCGAAAGCTCGCCGAAAAGACCATGCACGCCACCAAGGAGGTGGGCGAGGCCATCACCGGCATCCAGCGCGGCACGACGGAGACCGAGCGCATGGTGGACGAGGCGGCCGCGGCCGTGGACGCGGCCACGAGCCTGGCCGAACGCTCGGGCGAGTCCCTGACCGGCATCGTTTCCGTGGTGGAGACGGCCGGGGACCAGGTCCGGGCCATCGCCACGGCGGCCGAGCAGCAGTCCGCCACTTCGGAAGAGATCAACCGCTCGGTCGAGTCCATCAGCCGCATCGCCTCGGAGACGGCCGACGCCATGGCCCAGTCCGCCAGGGCCGTGGCCGAGCTGGCCGAACTGGCCCAGAGCCTGAGCGCCCTGGTGGCCGAAATCCGCGGCGGCGGCCAGGCGGCCCTTTCGGCCTGACGCCCTTCTCCGCAAGGGGCGCCTTTGCGCGAACCCCATTCGGCACCCTCATGTCCCGACCGCGTCGCGGGCGGTTTCGCCAGGAGCGAAGCCGCCCGCCTTTCCTTGCCGTCGACGCCGTCCGCGCCCCGGCCGGGCATGGCCGACGGCCTTGTCCGTCCGGGCGCCTTGGCCCTTGGATCTTGCTTTTCGCTTTTTTTCACAATATGGAATCGTGACGTTCACCATCGAGGACGCGCCTGCCAGAGGCAAAGACGGCAGGCCGGTTGACGTTGTAGCGATGTCATGCCGCTTTTCCCCGGCCAGGAGACATCCCGGCCGGCGGCGAAATCACGGAATCAATTTCCCGTTCATCGCATCCGATGCCAGCCAGCCCCTGTTCCGACCGCCGCCGTCGCGGCGGTCGGCCCGTCGTCGCGTGCCGGCCAAGCGCGCCGGGCCATGCCCGAAAAGGAGTCTTTCATGCGTCACGCCGGCATCAACGCCATCCTGGCCCTATCCGTCACCGTTTCCGTTCTGGCCGGCATCGCCGTGTTGGTGACCTACGTTTCCCGTTCGTCCATGGACATGGCCGAGGAACTGCGCGTGGAGGCCCTGGCCCAGTCCGCCGCGCAGACCGGCGACGCCGTGTCGAACTACTTGCGCAACACCTCCCAGGTCGTGGATTCCCTGGCCTCCCAGGACGCCATCAAGGAGGCCTTCGCCGGCTCCCCGGCCCGGGCCCAGGAACGGCTCAAGAACTACGTCCAGGGGTTCAAGGACTACTTTTCCTTCTTCCTCTTCGACGCCAAGGGCCGGATCATCGCCGGCGTCAACGCCGACGGCCAGGACCTGACCGGCGGCGACCGGGCCGGCCGGGACTACGTCCAGGCCGTGCTCGACGGAAAGGACCTCGTGTTCAGCAAGTCCGTCATGAAAGCCACCTCCGGCGACGCGCTCATCTACGTGGTGGCCAAGGCCATGCGCGGCCCGGACGGCAAGATCCTCGGCGGCGTGGCGGCAAGCCCGCTTCTCAGCGACTTCGCCTCCCACACCGTCGACATCGTCAAGTTCGGCCGGCGAGGCTACGCCTTCATGCTCGACAGCCGGGGCAAGGTCATCGCCCACGGCGGGGACAAGAGCCTCATGCTCACGGACATCTCCAAGGAATCCTTCGTCCAGAAGGCTCTGGCCAAGGGCGACGGCACCTTCGCCTACGACTGGAAGGGCGAGGCCAAGGTCATGGCCGTCACCCGCGTTCCGGCCACGGGCTGGCTGGTGTGCATGTCCTTCTACACCGAGGAGATGACCGCCGTCGCCCGGCAGCAGCGCCTTGTGCTCGCCGGCATCGGCCTGGCCGTGGCCGCGGCCGTGGTGTGCGTCATTACCCTGCTCTCCCGCCGGCTGGTGCTGCGGCCGCTCCTGGCCATGGAGACCTTCGCCAAGCGCGTGGCCGACGGCGACCTCGGCGCGAAGCTGGAAGGCTCCTTCCGGGCCGAGCTGGCCACCTTCGCCGACAACCTCCGCCGCATGGTGGGCGAACTCAAGGCCAAACTCGGCTTCGCCCAGGGCGTGCTCAACGGCATCCCCTCCCCCTGCGGCATCGTGGGCCCGGATTGCAACATGGTCTGGGTCAACGACCACGTCTGCCGGCTGCTGGAGAAGACCGCCCCGCGCGAGTCCTACCTGGGCCTGCGCTCCGGAGAATTCTACAACAACGACGCCGGCTCCGAGACCCTGTCCGACCGGGCCATCAAGGAACGCCGCCCGTTGGAGAAGGAAATCGACTACCTCACCCCCTCGGGCCGGAAGCTGCGCGTCGGCATCCGCACGACACCGTTCTACGACCTCGACGGCGCGCTGCTCGGCTCCATCTCCTTCTGGCTGGACCTGACCGAGATCCATGACCAGAAGTGCTGCATCGAGGAACAGAACACCGTCATCGCCGCCACCGCCGCCAAGGCCCTGGCCCTGGCCGACCGCATGGCCGCCGCCTCGGAAGAGCTCTCGGCCCAGATCGAGCAGTCGAGCCAGGGGGCAAAGGAGCAGAACAACCGCGTCCAGGACACGGTCACGGCCGTGGAGGAGATGAACGCCACCATCCTCGAAGTGGCCCGAAACGCCGGGGACACCGCCCAGGGAGCACAGGAGGCCGGGGACCGCGCCCGGGAGGGCGCGGACCTGGTGGTCCAGGTCGTTTCGGCCGTGGGCGGCGTGCGCCAGGCCTCGGCCCGGCTCAAGGACAACATGCGGGACCTGGGGCGGCAGGCCCAAGGCATCGGCGCGGTCATCGGCGTGATCAACGACATCGCCGACCAGACGAATCTTTTGGCGCTCAACGCCGCCATCGAGGCGGCCCGGGCCGGCGAGGCCGGGCGCGGCTTCGCCGTGGTCGCCGACGAGGTCAGAAAGCTGGCCGAAAAGACCATGCTGGCCACCAAGGAAGTAGGCGAGGCCATCACCGGCATCCAGAACGGCACGGCCGCCACCGAGCGCATGATGGACGAGGCGGCCGCGGCCGTGGACGCGGCCACGAACCTGGCCGAACGCTCGGGCGGCGCGCTCACCGGCATCGTCTCCGTGGTGGAGACGGCCGGGGACCAGGTCCGGGCCATCGCCACGGCGGCCGAGCAGCAGTCCTCCACCTCGGAGGAGATCGGCCGCTCCATCGAGTCCATCAGCCGCATCGCCTCGGAAACGGCCGACGCCATGGCGCAATCCGCCCAG
>NZ_JARKOZ010000014.1 GCF_029978005.1 Solidesulfovibrio sp.
TTCGGTCTTGCCGGACCCAGCCCGCATCCGCAGCGTTGCCGCCTGCTCCTCCGTCAACTCAACCTTTACCCGAGCGCCCATCCTGACCTCCTAAACTGGAGGCCAGTATATAGATTTATTTCAAGGACGCAACACTAGGAAACAGAGTGCCCTGACCTCGCGGCCCGGTCGCGGGGAAACCCCTGCGCGCGGCGGCCCGGCTTCGGTCGGGCCGCCTTTTTTCGCGGCGCGGGCGGGGATCAGGCGGCCAGGGCGGCCTTGAGGATGGCCGTCAGTTCCTCGTCGGAAAGCGCCACCGGGTTGCCCTTCATGCTGCTGGCCCGGGAGGCTTGCGCCACGATGGTCGGGATATCGGCCACGGTGGGGCCCAGGCGGGCAAGGGACGGCGCGTCGAGGCGGCGGCAGGTCGCGGCCAGCCAGGCCGCGCCGTCCTCGGGGCCGGCCGCGTCCCGGCCGGTCAGGATCGCCGCCGCCTCGGCGTAGGCGGCCAGGGACGGGGAGTCCGGGGCGCGTTCGCGAAGTGCCCGGATGTTGGCCGCGGCGACGTGGGGCAGAAGGCTCGCGCAGACCTGGCCGTGGGGCGCGGCGAAAAGGCCGCCCAGGGGCGCGGCGAAGCCATGCACCGCCCCGAGCTTGGCGTTGGCCAGGGCCAGGCCGCCAAGCAGGCTGGCCAGGGCCATGTCCTCGCGGGCGTTAAGGTCCGCGCCGTCGGCGTAGGCCGCCGGCAGGGCCCGGGCCGCCCGGCGCAGGCCCTCGCGGCACAGGGCGTCGGTCATGGGGTTGGCCATGTTGGACACGAAGGCTTCGAGCAACTGGGTGAGGGCGTCGAGGCCTGTGGCCGCCGTGACCGCCGGCGGCATGGAAGCCGAAAGCAGCGGATCGACCAGGGCCACCTCCGGCAGCATCATGGGCGAGCGCAGGCTCACCTTGACGCGCTTTCCCGGCACGGTCAGCACGGCGTTGGCCGTGGCCTCGGCCCCGGTGCCGGCCGTGGTCGGCACGGCCAGGACGGGCAGGGGACGCGCCGTAAGCGGCCGGCCCTCGCCCACCACTTCGAGATACGCGTACACGTCCTCGATGTTGGTCGCCAGGGCGGCGGCGGCCTTGGCCGTATCCAGCGCGCCGCCGCCGCCAAGGCCGATGACCAGGTCGCAGCCGGCCTCCCGGGCCAGCCGGGCCCCGGCTTCGGCCGTCGCGACGTCGGGTTCCCCGGCCACGGGAAAGACCGTGGCCGTGAGGCCGGCCCGGCCCAGGGCGGCCAGAAGTCCTTCGTGACGGCCCGGGTTCGCGCCCGTGACCACCAGGGCCGCCCGCCCCCGGGCGGCGGCGAGCGTCGGCAACTGATCGGCGGCGTTGTGGCCGAAGACGACTTTTCCCGGCGTGGCGAAGGTGAATCGCATGCCGCCAGTATGTCCCGGCCGGCCGGGCGGCGCAAGGGGCGGGAGGAGCCTTGCCGGCCCTGGCCAACATGCCGCCAGCGCCGACTGGTCACGCTCTCATCACCATTCCGCGATATTTTCCCCGTATACCTCCGCCCGACGCAGCATGCAGGAGCGGAGGAGATGTACGATTCCATCCGGCGTTTACTTACTTTCTTCCTGCGCACGGGCAACCGCCCCGATCCCTCGGCCTCGCGCCTTCTTTGCGTGGCCGCGCGGCAGCAGGCCATCTTCCAGATGGCCGTCGGCCGGGAGAAGGCTTCCCCGTCCTTCCGGTACATGGTCTGCCGGGGCGTCCGCAGCGACGGCGTGGTCCTGGCCAGCCGGGACGCGGACGCCGCCATGCGCGAGGGCCTTAAGCGGCGGGAATTCTCGTTTCGCTTCCTCGTCCAGGAGGAAATGGACAAGTTCCCGCGCCTGCACACCTTCCAGGGGACGGTCACCGCGGTGCACAAGGACGAAAAGGCCATCACCGTGGCCTTTCCCGCCAGCATCACCACCCTGGAGCAGCGCCGCAACGTGCGCCTGAAGCTCCACCGGCGCCACCTCCCCCGGCTCGGGGTCTGGGGCATGGCCAAGGGCGAATCCCAGGAACGCATCCTCAAGGAATGCGGCGTCGTCGAGCCGGAAAGCCGGCCGGACGAGGTGCAGGCCATGCTCAAGAACATTTCGGCCGGAGGACTGCGCCTTTCCCTGCCCTGGCAGGCCTACGTCCGGTCCGCGCCCTTCCTGTCGCAGGGCTGCCGCCTGCTGGTGCAGCTCGAATTCACGGACCCGGAAACGGGGCGCACGGACGCCTTCGTGTTCGTCGCCAAGGTCAGCAATTCCCGGGTGACGGAAGACCCGGCCACGCGCCCGGAATTCGGGTTGCAGTTCATCGCCGTCCGGCAGCAGGGGGCGCACGCCCGCTGGCAGGACGTCCAGGCCGAGGGCAGCCTGGACCTGCTCAAGCTCCTGCAATCCTATCAATTGGAATACTACCGGGAGCTCAAACGGCAGCTCGCCCTGCGCGAGGAGCCGGACGTCGATCCCCTGGGCCGGACCGGGCGCAAGGACGAGGAAAAGGTGGCCTGAGGCGGCGGCCGCGCGGCGATGCGTCGAACCCCGCGCCGGAGGCGTCCCGCGCGTCCGGGCGGTAAAATGGGCTTTGGCGGCCGGGCTTCGGGCCGGACCGCATCTTTCAAGGAGCGTGCATCATGTTCAGCCAGTTTTTCGGAAACTACCTGCGCAAGCGCGGGTGCATCACCCTGGAGCAGTTGCGGGACGTCCTGGCCCTGCAGGACGCGGTGCGGGTCAAGCTCGGCGTCCTGGCCATCGACGCCGGCTATATGACCGCGCCCCAGGTGGAGGAGGTCCATCAGCTGCAATCCAGGATGGACAAGCGCTTCGGCGAAATCGCCATCGAGCGCGGCTACCTGGACGAAGAGAGGCTCTCGGGGCTGCTCGGCCAGCAGAACAGGCGGCACCTGCTCATCGGCCAGGCGCTCATCGACAAGGGCCTCATGCGCTTCGAGGACTTCCAGGAGCACCTCGAGGCCTACAAGCGCGAGTCCGGGCTTTCCCCCCGGGAGTTCGAGGCGCTCAAGGCCAACGACATCGAGGCCGTGACCGGGGCCCTGCTGCGCCTGCCCGAGGTCGGCGAAACGAAGATGTACGTGGACTACTTCAGCCTGTTCGTGCGCAACCTGGTGCGCTTCATCGATGACCGCATCCTGCTGGAGCCGGCCCGCAAGGTCGAAGAGGAACCGTTTTGCAGCCTGATCCATCAGGAGATCGAAGGGCGCTTCAAGCTCTTCACCGGCATTTCCGGGACCGAGGAAGGCATGGCCCGGTTCGCCAGCCGTTTCGCCAAGATGGACGTGGACGGCATGGATGCGGTGGCCCGGGATTCGCTTGGCGAATTCATGAACGTCCACAACGGCCTGTACCTGTCCAAGCTGTCCAACGAATGGGTGGAGCTGGAGCTTTTGCCCCCGGAATACAAAAGCGCAGGCAGCCTCAAGTCCGTGGGCGTGGTGTACGCCATCCCGTTCGCCCTGTCCTTCGGGCAGTTTCATTTCTTCATCGGCGTCGGTTCGCCGGTCATTCGCCATCGCTAAGGGAGGAACGCGTCATGGCCCGCATACTGATCGTGGATGACTCCATCGTGTCCCGGACCAATCTCAAGAACATCCTGGCCGACGCCCGGCACGAAGTGGTGGGCGAGGCCGTCGACGGCGAGGACGGGGTGGCGAAGTTCCTGTCCCTGCGCCCGGACATGGTGACCATGGACATCACCATGCCCAAGCTCAACGGCATCGAGTGCCTCAAGCGCATCCTCGGCCACGACCCCGAGGCCCGGGTCATGATGATCAGCGCCCTGGGCCAGGGGGCCAAGATCCTGGAAGCCATCGACAGCGGCGCGCGCCACTACGTCACCAAGCCCTTCGAGCCGGACAAGGTCATCGAGGCGGTGACGGAGGTGCTCGGCGACTAGCCTGGGGTTCTTCTGGAATACGTTGGTATTTTGGTGGGATAGCTGGATAGCCTCGGACGTTGTTCGGGAAACGGCCATGCCGTTTCCCGAGAACGCGGCATGAGGCCGCCGCGGCGGGTGCGAAGGCTTCGGATACTCCGCCTCGAAGGAGGCGGCCCGGCCGATCCCGGCTCTGGGGAGGGCGTATGGAGACGACGGTCGACGATCTGGACATGAGGCGGGACGGGCAACCGGCCGAGGACCAGTCCATCGGCAACCTGGTGGAGCACACCCGGACGTTTGCGGCCTCGGACCCGGGCAGCGCCGTGCACGCCTTCTTCGGCGGCCATCCCAGCGCCGAGGGCGTGGTCATCCTGGACGGCCAGGCCCCCAAGGGCCTGGTCATGCGCAACGACTTCTACCAGAAGATGGGCTCGCTCTACGGCCGCGACCTGTTCATGCGCCGCCCCATCAGGCTCATCATGAACGCCCGGCCCCTGGTGGTGGACGTGTCCGTGGACATCGCCACCATTGGCCTCATCGCCATGAACAGGCCCCACGACCAGCTCTACGACCTCGTGGTCATCACCAGCGGCGAGGGCTATTCCGGGGTGGTGAGCATCAAGCGCTTCATGATCGAACTGTCGCGCAACAGGGAGATGGAGATTTCGCTGCTCAAGACGCAAAAGGAGATCCTGCGCGAGGCCAACGAGGCCGAGATACGCAACCGCAAGCAGATCGAGGAGAAGAGCCAGGAGCTGCGCAGGAAAAACGACGCCATCAAAAACCTCATGGACAACGCCGGCCAGGGCTTCCTGTCCTTCGGCAAGGACCTGGTCGTCTCCGGCGAGCACAGCCTGGAGTGCGTGCAGATCCTGCGCGTGCCCGTGGAGGGGCGCGACTTCGTGGCGCTCATGGCCCGCCACGTGTCGCCCGGGGTGGCCCGGACCATGGCCCAGGTGTTCGAGAGCGTGTTCGCCTCGGACAAGGCCCTGCGCGCCAAGGTCTACCTGTCGCTTCTACCGCCCGAGGTCACGATCTACGACCGCAGCGTCAGCATCGAGTACAAGATCATCCGGTACGGCGACCAGAAGCGCATGATGCTGATCCTCACCGACGTCACCGAGAAGAAGAAGCTCGAGGCGCGCATGGTCGAGGAGCGCAACAACGTCAAGATGGTGGCCAAGGCCCTGACCAGGCAGTCCGACGTGAACCTGGCCATGGAGGAACTGGCGGCCTTCGCCCCGGGCGACGCCGGTGTGATCGTCGCCGCGGCCGCCGACCCCGGGGCGGCCCTGGCCGAGATCTTCCGCCTGGTCCACACCTTCAAGGGCGACTTCGCCCAGCTCGGGCTGCACAACACCGCCGCCAACCTGCACGCCGAGGAGGACCGGCTGGCCGCGCTGTCCGCCAGGCCCGAAGCGCCGGCCCGCGACGAGCTGACCGGGATCGTCGCCGGCTGGGACGCCCGGGCCCTGCTCCAGGAGGACGTGGGCATCCTCACGGACATCCTGGGCAAGTCCTTTTTCGAAAAGGACGAGCGCTTCCAGATCGGCGAGGAGGCCCTGGGGGACATCGAGCGGCAGGTCATGGCCCTGCCCGAAGGCGCGGAGCGCCGGGGCATCCTCGATGCCCTGCGCCGCCTGCGGCAGCGTTCCCTCAAGGACATCCTGGCCGAGTACCGGGAGTACCTCCAGGCCCTGGCCGACCGCCTGGGCAAGGCCGTGGAGCCGCTTCGCGTCGGCGGCGACGACGTGTTCGTGGACAAGGAGGCGGTGCAGCGCTTCGTCAAGTCCCTGGTCCACGTTTTCCGGAACATGATCGACCACGGCATCGAGTCCCCGGAGGAGCGCCTGGAGGCCGGCAAGCGCGAGCAGGGGCTGGTCAAGTGCAAGGTCCGTCTCGAGGGCGGGGAGGCGCGCCTGAGCGTCTCGGACGACGGCCGGGGCATCGACGCGGCCAAGGTGGCCAGGGCGGCCGTGGCCAAGGGCCTGATCGCGCCCGGCGACGTCGCGGGCCTGCCCTTGGAGAAGGTCCATGCGCTCCTTTTCGAGGATTCCTTTTCCACCAAGGAGGAGGTGAGCGCCCTGTCCGGCCGGGGCGTGGGCCTGTCCGCGGTCAAGGCCGAGGTCGAGCGCCTGGGCGGGACCGTGGAGGTCGCCTCCACGCCGGGGCTCGGCTCGAAATTCACCTTCCGGTTCCCGCTGCCGTAGTGTCGCGTCCCTGAGAAAATGCCGCGCAGGCAGGCATTTCGCGGCGCGACACGAGCCGTCGTCCACGCGCCGGCGGCCGCAGCGCCTCCCGACGACGCCACGGGGCGGGCTTGGGGCGTCAGCCGTCGAGACCGTGCTTCTTGAGCATCTGGTAGAGGTGGCCGCGGGACAGGCCGGAGACCCGGGCCGCCTGGCTGATGCTGGCCGTGGCCGCCAGAAGTCCGGTCAGGTAGCCCCGCTCCGAGGCGTCCTTGAATTCCCGATAGGGCGGATAGACTCGGCCTTGGGGCGCGCCCTCCGGCGCGGCCGGGGCCGGGGACGTCCCGGCCCGGCCGTCGCCCAGGCGGCTTCGGGCCACGGCCATGCGGATATCGAGCGGCAGATGCCCGGCGAAAATCTGCGGCTCCCCCCGCGAGGCGGCGAAGGCCCGCTCCAGGGCATGGCCGAGTTCCCGCACGTTGCCCGGCCAGTCGTAGCGCACGAGTGCCTCCACGAGGTCGTCGGACACCGTTTTGCCGCAGGCGTCGTAGCGGCTGCACAGCCGTTCCACGAAATGGCGGCACAGAAGCGGGATGTCCTCCTTGCGCTCCCGCAAGGGCGGCAGGGTGATGACGATGCCGTTTAAGCGGTAGAGCAGGTCGGTGCGGAACAGGTCCAGGGAGGCCATTTCCACGAGATTGCGGTTGGTGGCGGCGATGAGGCGGAAGTCGCTTTGCACCTCGGTCTTGCCGCCGATGGGCCGGAAGCGGCGGGTCTCGAGCAGGCGCAGGAAGGAGCGCTGCAGGGGCACGGGCAGCTCGCCCACCTCGTCGAGGAAGAGCGTGCCCCGGTGCGCCAGCCGGGCCATGCCGTCGCGGTCCTGGTCTGCCCCGGTGAAAGCTCCCCGGGTGTGGCCGAACAGCTGGCTCTCCAGGAGCGATTCCGTGGCCGAGGCGCAGTCCATGGCCACGAAGGGCATGGCCGCCCGGGCGCTGCCGTCGTGGATGGCCCGGGCGAAGACCTCCTTGCCGGTGCCGGTCTCGCCCAGCAGCAGCACGTTGATGTCGCTGGCCGCCGCCTGGGCGGCCAGGTCCAGGCAGGCGCGAAGGGCCGGGCTCTCCCCTACGATGCTGCGCAGTTCGCACAGGTCGGTGCTCGCGCCGGCGCGCTGCCGGCGAAAGGCCACCACCCGTTCGAGGATGAGCCGCAGGTTGTCCAGGGACAGGGGCTTGGCGAGGAAGTCCCAGGCTCCGTGGCGGATGGCCAGGTCGGCCCCGGCCGCGTCGCCGTGGCCGGTGACGATGACGATCTCCGGCGGGTCGGGCAGGGCGCGCAGTTCCGGGATGCGTTCCAGGCCGTTGCCGTCGGGCAGGAGCACGTCCAGAAAGACGACGTCGCAGCCGCGCTCCCGGCAAAGGGCCAGGCCCTCGGCCAGGGTCGAGGCGGCCAGGGCCTCGTGGCCGAGCTCCGTGGCGGTGACGCCGATGAGCCGCTGCACCAGGCGGTCGTCGTCGAGGGCGAGGATGCGGGCCACGGCCTACCCGAGGGAAGCGGCCCGGCGCAGGGCTTGGCTCGTGCGGTCGAGCACGTCGCGAAGCTCCCGCCGGTCCGCGTCGGGCACGGCTTCGCGCGCCCTGGCCAGCAGTTCCAGGCGGGCGGCCGCCTCCCGCAGCCCGGCCGCGCCAAGCGACGCCGCGCCGGACTTGAGCGTATGCATGAGTCGGGAGGCCTCGGCCAGGTCGCCGCGCCCGGCCGCCTCCTCGAAGGCCGCGGCCAGGGCCGGGGCGCTTTCCAGGAAATCCGAGGCCAGCAGGCGGTAGAGGTCCTTGCGTCCGCCGAGCAGGCGCAGGGCCGCGTCCGTTTCGAGGAGACCGCCGTCGGCTCCGCCTCGTCCCGGGGCGTCGGCCGCCGCCGGGGGCACGGCGATGGAGCGCGCTCCCACGGCGGCGCGCATGGCCCGGTGCAGGGCGGCCACGTCGATGGGCTTGCCCACCACGCCTTCGATTTCCCCGGCCGGCAGCACGGCCTGGTCCTCGGGCAGGGCGAAGGCGGTGAGGATGAGCACGGGCGTGCGCTCGCGGTCGAGCTCGGTTTCCAGGCCGCGCAGGCGGCGCAACACTTCGACGCCGTCCATGCCGGGCATCTGCAGGTCGAGCAGGATCAGGTCGCTCGGTGCCTTGCGCAAAAGGGCCAGGGCCTCGGGGCCGCCGGCGGCCAGGCGCACCTCGGCCCCGTCCTCGCGCAGGATGTCGCTTAAAAGAATCCGGTTGGCGTTGTGGTCGTCCACGACCAGCACCCGAAGACCGGCCAGGGCGCGGTCCGGTCCGGCATCCGCCAGTTCCGTATGTCGGGCCGCTTCCTCGGGCAGGGCCGTCTCGGGCCCCACGGCCAAAACGGCGGTGAAGGCGAAGGCGCTTCCCCGGCCCGGAACGCTCTCCACGGCGATGTCGCCGCCCATCATCCGGGCGATCTCCCGGGCGATGCAAAGCCCGAGCCCCGAACCGGCGTGCCGCCGGGACAGGGAGTCGTCCACCTGGCTGAAGCACTCGAAGATGCGCCCCTGGTCCTCTTTGGCCACGCCCACGCCGGTGTCCGAGACCATCGTGCGGATGCACACGCCCCGGGGCGTCCTGCCCGGGACCACGTCCACCTCCAGGCGCACGCCGCCGCGTTCGGTGAACTTCACGGCGTTGCCGAGGAGGTTGGCCAGCACCTGGCGGTAGCGGAAGGCGTCGCCCACGAGGCAGGCCGGCGTCTCCGGCGCGACGTGCACGGAGAATTCCAGCCCCTTGTCCCTGGCGGTGAAGGCGAAGATGCCGCTGGTTTGCTCCACGGCCCGGCGCAGGGAGAAGGGCCGGGCCTCGAGCTCCAGCCGGCCGGAATCCAGGCGGGAGACGTCCAGGATGTCGCCCACGATCTCGAGCAGCGATCCGGCCGAATGGATGACGAGCTTGGCGTAGCGCGCGGCCCGGGGGGGCAGGTCCTCGCGCAGCAGGCGCTCGGACAGGCCGATGATGCCGGTCAGGGGCGTGCGCATGTCGTGGCTCATGTTGGCCAGGAAGCGGCTTTTCATGCGGCTTAATTCTTCGGCCTTCTCCCGGCGGCGGCTGATCTCGAAGGTGGAGCCGCCGATGCCGAGCAGGCCCACCACCCAGATGATGCCGTAGGTGGCGGCCAGGGTGCGCTGGTTGCGGTCGCGCGAGGCGAGCAGGGGGCCGGCCGGGGCCGAGACGCTGATGCCGCCCCGGGCCGTGCCGACCACCGCCGCCGGATGGCAGCCCCGGCAGCTCTCTTCGGTCAAAAGCGGAGCCATGAAGCGGAACTGGCCCTTGTCCGCGCCGCCGAAGACCAGCTCGAAGCGGCCGTTTGGGGGGAGTTCGGCCAGGGTCTCGCGTTCCCAGGCGTCCGGCGCGTTTTCGGGCCGGATGGGGGCCAGGCTCGTGATGTGAAAGTGCACGCCCGCGTTTAAGGCGGCGATTTCGGCGATCTGCCGGGTCATGTAGGCCGGATTGATGCGCACCAGGGTCTCGCCGGAGGCGGTCGCCAGGGACCGTTCGGCCACGGGCAGGTGGGGGTTTGGCGCGACGTTCGGGCCCACGGGCACGAACACGCCGCCGTGGGCGGCGTTCCAGGCCCGGGCGGCCAGGATCTGCTGAAAAAACGCCCTGGCCTGGTACTCGGCCAGCTCCATGATGTGGCGGCGCTCGCCGGCCACGTTCCACAGGAAAAGAACCAGGAGCAGTCCGGTCCAGAAAAGCCCCAGCAGCACCGGGATGACGATCATGCGTTTCATGGCGATCCCCAGTCCGAAGCGTCGCGGCGTTTCGGCGAGAGTCCCTTATTCTTACAATCCGCCGGCCGGCCTTGTCGAGCCCGATTCCCCGGGATTTTCCCGGCGCGGTCCCAGAGAAAAACCCAACGCCCGGCCCCGCCGCCGGCAGGCTTCCACGCAGTCGCCGCAGTTGGTGCAGGCGGCGGACGGGGTCTTGCGCCTGGGGTCGAGGTCCAGGGAGCAGGCGGTCAGGCAAGCCCGATCGTCCCGGCCGCAGGTGCAGCGTTTCGCCTCGAAGGCCAGGCGAAGCCCGTGCGCAGCCAGGCGGTGGACAAGGGCCAGGAGCACGGACTGGGGACAGACGAACCGGCACCACAGCCGCGCGCCGCAAAGGGCCTCGACGAGAAGCAGGGCCGGCACGGCCAGCACGGGGAGCCAGAAGAGTCCGCTTGCGGCGTGCTGCCACAGCCTGGAATAGGCGGCCGGAAGCGACAGGAGATTGAGCAGCGGCGGCAGGCCGAGGACGCCGACCGCTGCGAGCCCGATGCCGGCCAGAAGGGTTCGCGCGGCCAGGCCCCCCCGGGGAAACCGGCCGGGGCGCGCGCGGCCCAGGCGGCGGGAGAGGGCGTGGGCCCATTCGGACAAAAGTCCGTAGGGGCAGGCGTAGGCGCAAAAGACCGGCCCCAGGGCCAGGGCCAGGACCAGGGCCAATCCCGCGCCCAGAGCCGCCGGCCAGGCCACGGCCCGGGCCGAGGCCGCGACCTGGGCCACGGCCAGGGGATCGCCGAGCGGCAGGCCCAGGACGTCCAGGGCCAGGAAGTTGCCGCTTATCCAGTGGACGCCCTTGGCGTTGGCCAGGGGCACGGCGGCCATGACCAGGGCGACGCCGATCTGGACGGCGCGCCGCACGGCACGAAGGGGCGGGCGCGTCATGCCGCCCCTCCGCTTGCGTCCGGGGGCAGGGCTGCCCGGGGCAGGGTCACGATGGCCTGGCGGGGACAGACGCTCTCGCACACGCCGCAGCCCACGCAGGCGTCGGTCACCACCGGAAACATCCCCATGTCCATGACCAGGGCCGTGTTGCGCAGCGGGCATTTCTCGTGGCAGGTCTTGCACAGGATCGATCCCTCGTAGGTGGAGCATCGCGCCTTGTCGAGCCAGGCCCGGCCCATGGCCGCCTTGGCCATCTCGGTCACGGGGCGCAGCGCCCCGGTGGGGCAGGCCGGCGGGCAGCGCATGCACAGCCAGCAGGGCGTGCGGCGCGGGTCGATGCGTGGCGTGCCGCAGGTGCGCGGGTCGAAGCCGGCTTCGAGAAAGATGCTGCCGAAGGGGCACAGCTGGGCGCAGCGGCCGCACTGCACGCAGCGCCGCAAAAAGGCGTCCTCGTCGCGGGCCCCGGGCGGCCGCAGCAGATGTCCGTCGGACATGTCCCTCCCTTTCCCGGCCGCGCCGGGCCGGGCGTCGGCTGGCGGCCGGTCAGGCCCGTTCGCGCGGCGTTGCGCCCGACAGTTCGTCCTCGAGGCTCAGGTAGGCGGCGGCCACGGCCAAAACACCCGGCGTGGCCCGGATGGCCCGCTCGACGGCGGGCAGTTCGTCGCTTGGCCGTTCGATGACCACCACCAGGTCCGGCGACCCCTCCCAGGGCAGGACCGTGGCGTCGGGCCGGCGCGCCAGGGTTTCCTTGACGCCCGCGAGTCCGTCCTTGCTCGTCTGCACGATGAAGCTGGCCACGGCCATGGGAGTACCCTCCTTGGGGGCGGGCTCAGGCCGCCATGGCGGCCGCAAGCGCGGGCGCGCCGCCGCCTTGACGCATGTCCGCGATGAGCGTTTCCAGGATGTCGGCCTGATCCGTCAGTTCGCCAAGGGCCCGGGCCGAGCGCGCCATGGCTTCGGAGGTCTCCGTGGCGATCCGGTTGATGTCCTCGAGACTGTGGTGGATCGTTTCGCTGGCGGCGGACTGCTGCTCCGAGGCCGTGGCGATGGAGCGCACCTGGTCCGTGGTGGCCTCGGCCAGGGAGACGATTTCGCGAAGGGACGCCCCGGAATGGCCGGCCAGGCCGGTGACCTCCTCGATGGTCTTTCCCGCCCGTTCCACGTGGTCGATGTTCTTGCGGGTCCCGGTCTGGATGCCGGCGATGGCC
Organism: Solidesulfovibrio sp.; assembly: GCF_029978005.1. Classification (GTDB taxonomy): domain Bacteria; phylum Desulfobacterota; class Desulfovibrionia; order Desulfovibrionales; family Desulfovibrionaceae; genus Solidesulfovibrio. The sequence goes on from NZ_JARKOZ010000014.1 coordinate 12,000, forward strand.
GCGCCCACTTCCTTGGTGGCGGTCATGGTCTTTTCGGCGAGCTTTCGCACCTCGTCGGCGACCACGGCGAAGCCGCGTCCGGCCTCGCCGGCCCGGGCCGCCTCGATGGCGGCATTCAAGGCCAGCAGGTTGGTCTGGTCGGCGATGTCGGAGATGACGTCGAGGATCTGGCCGATGCCCTGGGCCTGCCGGCCGAGGTTCCCCATGTCGCTCTTCATTTCCTGGGACTGGCGCTGGACCTGGGCGATGCCGGACACGACCTCGCCCACGGCCCGCGCGCCGTCCGCGGCCCGGGCCCGGGCCTGCTCGGCGGTCCGGACGGCGCTGGCGGCGTTGGCGGCGACCTCGAGCACGGTGGCGTTCATCTGCTCCATGGCCGTGGCCGTTTCGCCGATGCGCCGCGCCTGGCCCTCGGCTCCCCGGCCGGACAGGGCGATCTGCTCGGACAGCTGGGCCAGGGCCGCGGCGACCTTTTCCGCCACGGACCGGATCCTGTCGGCGGCGTGGGCGAGGCTTTCCGCCCGTACCCCGGCCTCCCGGCCGGCGGCCTCGGCGGACAGGCGGCACTGTTCCGCCGCCTCCCCCCGCTCCCGGGCCAGGGCGAACTGCTCCCGGGCCTTGTCGATCTGCTCCTTGAGCCGCCCCACCATGGCCCGCAGCGCCACGGCCAGTCCGCCGATCTCGTCGGTCTGGTCCACGTCCAGGCTGGCCTCCAGTTCGCCCTGGCTGATCTTCTCGGCGAAGTCCAGGGTGCGGCGCAGAGGGCGGGCCACGGCGAGGCAGATCCGCCGGCCGATGGTCGCGGTGACCAGGGCGATGCACACGGCGCTCGCGCCCATGAGGAGCAGGGAGCGCCTGGCGCTTTGCAGCAGGGCGGCGACCTGCCCGCCGGTGGCCTCGTCCCAGGCCTTTTCCACCTGCATCATGAGGTCGATGCGCCGGGTGGAGGCGGCGAACCAGGCGGCCGGGTCCACGTCCAGGCGCGGCTTGTCCGAGTTGGCGAAGGCCAGCTCGCGGAAGCGCTCCACCTCGGCGTCGGCGTTCCTGAGCTTCTCTTCGAGGAGCGTCCGCGCCTCCTTGCCGCCCATGTCGGCGAAGGAGCGCAGGTAGGTGTCCTGGGCGCTCACCCGAACGAGCCAGTCCCGGTAGAGCTGCTTGCTGAACGTGCCGGCGGCGAAGGCCCCATTCAGGCTGGCGCGCTCCTGGCCGGCGATCTCCTTGCCGCGCATGAGCTGGAGGATCGAGGCGCAGGGCAGGCTCATGCCCGTGCCGCCGGCCAGGGACATGCCCTGGGAAACGCCGTCGAGCATGCTGGCGATGCAGGCGTTGTAGCTGGCGATGACCTTGAGGGCGTCGAAGCGCAGCTCGGTCACCGCCGCCCGGGTGGCGGCCAGTTCGCGAAGCTGGGCCAGCACCGGCGCGAGGATGGACTGGAACTGGGCGTCCGCCTGCCCGCCCAAGGTCTGCATGACCGCTTCGAGCCTGGCGCGGGCCGCGTCGCTCAGTTTCCTCTGCTGTTCGAGCTCCTGGCCGAAGCGCGCGCCCCGGCTGCTGACGTGGCCGGAGGACAGGCCGCGTTCCTTTTGCAGTTCGTGGACGAGTTCCCCGATCGATTGCGTGACGCGAAGCAGTTGTTCGGTTTGGGTCAGCCTGCTCAGGGCCTGCCAACGGCCGTAGCTTTCCGTGGCGGCATAGAACAGGAACGCGGCCATGGGGAGGGCGAGCAACAAGCTGAGCTTGCTGGACATCTTCATATTCGCAAGCATCTCGGCCCCTTTGTCGTAAAAAGTGCTTCCCGGCGTCCCCTGCCTCAGACCTTGGCCACCTTGGCGGCGCAGATCTTGAATTCCGGTTGCTTGGAGATGTCGTCGATGGCGTCGACTGTGAGTTCGTTGACGAGCTTTTTGGCGTCGTAAAAGGGCGTGAACACGAGTCCCGGCCGGCAGATCTCGCCCACCCGGGCCGGCAGGTCCACGCTGCCCCGGCGGGTCTCCAGGCGCACCGTGTCGCCGTTGGCGATGCCCAGGCGCTTGGCGTCCTCCTGGTTGACCTCCACGAAGGCCGCGGGAAAGGCCTTGTGGATTTCCGGCACCTTGCCGGTCATGGTGCCGGTGTGCCACTGGTCGATGACCCGGCCGGTGGTCAGGACGAAGGGGTAGGCGGCGTCGGGCGGCTCGGCCGCCGGCTTGTGGGGCCGCAGCCACATGATGGCCTTGCCGTTCGGGTTGCCGTAGAAGACGAACTTGTCGGGATGGTCGGCCGGGATGTTGGGGTCCTCGCCCCGGGCGTAGCGGATCTTCGTGCCCGGATGGTCCTCGGTCGGGCAGGGCCACAGCAGGCCCGAGGTCTTGCGCAGCCGCTCGCGGGTCATGCCCTTGAAGTTGTAGGCCGAGTGGCTGGAGACCTCGCGCCATTCGTCCCAGACGTCCGAGGCGTTCTTGAAAGGCACGAGCTTGGGGTCCACGCCCAGGCGCAGGGCCAGGTCGACCAGGATGTCGACGCTCGGGCGCGCCTCTCCCGGGGGATCCACGGCCTTTTCGATGAGCGCGTAGCGCCGCTCGCCGCAGCCGTAGACGCCGTCGCGCTCGCACCAGAAGGCGGCCGGGAAGACCACGTCGGCGTACTTGAGGGTCTCGGCGTCGCCGAAGGCCTCGATGACGGCCAGGAACTTGGTGTCCTTCCTGAGATTGGCGGCGTACTTCCGCACGTTGGGCAGGCTCTGGGCCGGGTTGGTGCAAAGGACCAGCATGGCCTTGACCGAGTCGCCCAGCGCCCCGAACATGGCCGTGGTGAAAAGCCCGGGCTCCGGGGCGATGCTGTCCTGGGGAATGCCCCAGATCTTTTCCATCTCGTTGCGGTGGGCCTTGTTGGCGATGACCCGGCCCCCCGGCAGGAGGTGGGCCAGGGAGCCGGTATCGCGCACGCCGCCGCAGGCATTGGGCTGGCCGGTCAGGGAAAAGCTGGTGGAGCCGGGCTTGCAGATCTTGCCCGTGAGCAGATGCAGGTTGTGCACCAGGTTGTTGGCCCACACCCCCTGGATACGCTGGTTGAGCCCCATGCACCACAGCGACATGGTGGCGCTCGAGGACGCGAAGAGCTTGGCCGCCGCCACGATGGAGGCGGCCGGCACGCCGGTGATCTCCGCCGCCTTCTCGGGCGGGTACTGGGCCACGAAGGCCCGGTAGTCGTCGAAGCTTCTCTCCTCGGGCTTGCCGTCCACCATCTGCCGGAAGACCGCGTACTTGCCGTGGAAGCGCGGGTCGTCCATCTCCTCGCTGATGATGACGTGGGCCATGGCGTTCATAAGCGCCAGGTCCGTGCCCGGGATGATGGGCAGGTGCAGGTCGGCGATGCGGGCGGTGTTGGTGAGCCGGGGATCGACCACGATCACCTTGACGTTGGGGTCGGCCTGCTTGCGGGCGGCCAGCCGCCGGAAGAGCACCGGGTGGCACTCGGAGGTGTTGGAGCCGATGACGAAGAAGCAGGTGGCGGCGTCCATGTCCTCGTAGCAGCCCATGGGCTCGTCCTTGCCGAAGGTGGTGGTGTAGCCGCCCACGGCCGAGGCCATGCACAGGCGCGGGTTGCCGTCCACGTTGTTGGACCGCAGGCCCGCCTTGAAGATCTTGTTGGCCAGGTAGGACTCTTCGGTGAGCGCCTGGCCCGAACCGTAGTAGGCCACGGCCTTGGGGCCGTGCTTTTCCAGCACGTCCTTGAAGCGCGCGGCGGTGAGGGTCAGGGCCTCGTCCCAGGTGACCGGGGTCAACTGGCCGTTTTTGCGGACAAGCGGCCTGGTCAGGCGGTCCGGGGCGTTGACCACGGCCGGCAGAAGCGCCCCTTTGAGGCAGAGCAGGCCCTTGTTGTGGTTGTTGGGATCGCCCTTGACCATGACCACCTTGCCGTCGCGCACCCCGACCATCACCCCGCAGCCCGTGCCGCAGTAGCGGCACACGCCCTTGACCCAGGTTTGCGGCCCCTGGTCCGGGGCGGCCGTGGCCCGCGCCGGATCGAGGAGGGCGAACGCGGCCATCACTGCGGAATATTTTATGAAGTCTCGTCTGGTCAGCGACATGTCGCTCCTCCTTGGCCCGGCCGGGCTGGGGTCGTGTCCTGGCTGTCCGCGCGCACGGCGTTTCGCGGCAACGTGTCGGAACAATGCTTCGCGCGCCTCATTCGGCTTTTTCCTTGGAAACGGACTTGGTGAAGGCTTCGTGGTGCAGGGAGTTGGCGTGGAAGCCGTGGCAGCCGTCGCAGTGGTCGCGCACACCGAACTTCTCGGCCATGCGCTGCATGGCCGGGGCGTGGCAGCGCTGGCAGGCCACCTCGGCGCTGGGGTTGGCGGAAAAGGGCACCGAGCCCTTGCCGTCGGGCAGGCCGTGGCAGACGTAGCATTTGACCAGCAGCATGCCGTGTTTGCTCTCGAACCAGTCCTGGGCCACCTTGGGCGTGGCCTTCCTGTGGCAGGCGTAACAGTCGCCCTGCTCGTCCGTGACCTCGCCGTGGCGGACCTTGGCCCCTTCGCAGCGGGTGCCGGTGAACCCCAGGGTCAGGTAGGAGAAGTAGGCCGCGACCAGGACGGCCAGCCCCAGGACGACGAGAAGCCAGGTGCGTTTGTTCATGACGGTTCCCTCGTGGCCTGCCGGGCTTATTCCCCGGCCTGGGGCAGTTTGGCGGCGAAGGCGGCGTTGACCGCGTATCGCCGGTCGAAGACGGGCAGGTGGGCCATGTTGGCATGGCAGCCGGCGCAGGTCCGGCGGGCGTTGCCGTCCTTGCCGAGCCAGGCGTCGTGGGCCTTCTTGCCTTCCGGGCTTATGGGCTCGCCCTTGACGTTTTTCGTCAGGTCGGCGTGGCAGGCCCGGCAGCTGGCGTCGGCCACGAAGCGCCGGGCCACGCCCTGCATCTCCCGCCGGTCCAGGTCGTCGACGTCGCCGAGAAGGTGGGCGGCGGCGTCGCGCACGCCGAGGTAGGACTTCACCATGAAGTAATCGAGGCCGTATCCCGGGGGCATGTGGCACTGGGCGCAGGTAATTGGCTTTTTGTCCTTGTCCACTGCGTGGGCGGAACGTTTGAGCTCGAAGCCGTGCGTCTCCATCTCGTGGCAGGAAAGGCAGAATTCCGTGGTGGATGTCTTCCTGACGGCGTATACGCTGCTGAGCGTTATAAACGCCGCGAGGCAGGAGATCGTCACGACAGCGGTCTTTTTCATGGGAACTTCCCGCGTTTCCTTGGCTGCATCTGTCCAATGGTCGGTTGTTCCAGGCAAAAAGCAAGAGACATGCCATGGGGGCGGCCCCCCGGGAAGGCGCGGGAATCGCGGCTTTGGCCTGTTGGCGTGACAGTGCCGGGTGTCCGCTTTCCCTGACTGTTGTCAGGAAAAACAGACACTGTCGGATGGATATGACAGGTCGCGGCGTTCCTCCGAGGTGCGCCTTCGCCCGGTTGAAAGGGGCGGGAGGCGGCCGAAGGCTTGCGCCGGGCCGGTCCGGCCCGTTTCTGTCCCGGCCGGCGTCACGGCGACGCGGGCTGGTTTGTCTTTTGCACAGGCCGCCCTGCCGGGATGTCGGTGGGCGGCCTCCCGATTATTTGGCCAAAGGAAGGAAGGGACGAGATGCCGAAGAAGATCCACCTGGCCCTGGCCGGTCTGGTCGTGGCCGCAGCGGGGCTCTTTCTGGCCCTGGGGCCGCCGCGGCTGCTGGCCAAATCCGAAAGCCCGGATTTCTGCGCCTCCTGCCATGTCATGGAGGCGCAGTACGAAGCCTGGTTTCACCAGGGCGCGCACCGGCGCAAGGCCTGCGTGGAATGCCACCTGCCCAATGACAACATGGCGGGGCACTACGTCTGGAAGGCCATCGACGGCATGAAGGACGTGGTGGTGTTCCATTCCGGCCGCGTGCCGGAAAACATCCGCATCTCCGCCCATGGCAAGGAGGTGCTGCAGGCCAACTGCATCCGCTGCCACGAGGCGGCCGTGGACATGATCGACCAGGGCCGTCCCTGCACGGACTGCCACCGCCGCATCACCCACGCCCGGACCGGGGCCGTGGAAACGCGCTGACACGGACAGACAACCATCCACTAGAGAGGAAGACCATGCGAGGCAAAACCGTCATCAACGCCGCCCTGGCCCTGGGGATCGCCGCATTCCTGTTCGTGCCCTACGCCTGCTCGCCGCCCAAGCCCGAACCGGTCAAGACCGTGACCATCCCGGACGGCGAGATCGACCCGGCCGTGTGGGGCAAGGCCTATCCCGAGGAATACGAGAGCTGGAAGAAGACCGAGCAGCCCGAGCCGGCCGGCAAGAGCAAGTACAAGCGCGGTTTCGACGCCGACGGCATCACCTACGACAAGCTGGCCGAGTTCCCGTACATGGCGCTTTTGTTCAACGGCTGGGGCTTCGGCGTGGAGTACAACGAGCCGCGCGGCCACGCCCACATGCTGCGCGACCAGGTGGAGATCGATTCCTCCCGGGTCAAGGCCGGCGGCGTGTGCCTGAGCTGCAAGTCGCCCTACGCCCCGCTGCTGGAAAAGGAGATGGGCGTCGAGTACTACAAGCTGCCCTTCAAGGACGTGCTCAACAAGATTCCGGAGAAATTCCGCAATCTGGGCGTGGCCTGCATCGACTGCCACGACAACAAGGACATGTCGCTCAAGATTTCGCGCGGCTTCACCTTGGGCGAGGCCCTCGACTCCATGGGCGTCAAGCAGGCGGACCTCACCCGCCAGGACATGCGCTCCATGGTCTGCGCCCAGTGCCACGTGACCTATAACATCAACAAGAACGCCGAGATGCAGTCCGTGGGCATCCTCTTCCCGTGGCAGGGGAGCAAGTGGGGCGGCATCACCATCGAGGACATCGTCAAGCGCATCGCCCACGACGACACCCTCAAGGAGTGGAAGCAGACGGTCACCGGCTTCAAACTGGCCTACATCCGCCACCCCGAGTTCGAGCTCTTCTCCAACAAGAGCGTGCACTGGAAGGCCGGCGCGGCCTGCGCCGACTGCCACATGCCCTACACCAAGGTCGGCGTGCGCAAGGTCTCGGACCACCGGGTCATGAGCCCGCTCAAAAACGACATGAAGGCCTGCATGCAGTGCCACACCGAGACGGCAGACTGGCTCAAGGAGCAGGTGGTGGCCATCCAGGACCGCACCGTTTCCCTCCAGATCCGGGCCGGCAACGCCACGGCCACGGCGGCCAAGCTCCTCGAGGCCGTGCATAAGGCCCGCGACGCCGGCAAGCCCATCGACAAGGCCCTCTACGACAAGGCCAAGGAGTTCTACGAGGAAGCCTTCTACCGCTCCCTTTTCATCGGCGCGGAAAACTCCATGGGCTTCCACAACCCCACCGAAGCCCTGCGCGTGCTCGGCGACTCCGTGGCCTTCGCGGCCAAGTCCGAGGGCTACCTGCGCCAGATCCTGGCCAAGGCCGGCGAGGACGTCCCGGTCAAGGTCGACCTGGAACTGGCCAAGTACCTGGAGGGGCGCGGCGCGAAGAAGCTTGGCAATCAGCCCCAGCAGGAGTTCAAGGACCCTCTGGGCGTCCAGGAACGCTTCTAGTGGGAGTCTTGAAAAATACGGTGGTATTTTTCAGGAAAAGCTGACGGTTGCGTAGACTGTCCGTGAAGCGTGCCTGCCCGCGCCTCGCGGACGCCGCCCCAGGCGCGCGGCCTGGCCGGCGGCGGGCGAGGCCCGTCCGGAATTCCGGGCGGGCCTTTCGCCCGGCCGCCCCTGGTTTCCCGGCCCGGTTCGGGGTAGGGTGGCGGCGAAATCGCGCAAGGAGTGGACCATGATCACCCATATCGTCATGTGGACCCTGAAGGATGCGGCCGAGGGCCGGGACAAGGCCGCCAACGCGGCCGAGATGCAGGCCCGGCTGCTGGCCCTGCCGGCCAAGGTGCCGCTGGTCGTGGACATGCAGGTGGCCGTGGGCGGGGCGATCTTCGCCTCCGTGCCGCCCACGGACATCGTGCTCTACACCACCTTCCGCTCCAAGGAGGACTTGCAGGCCTATGCCGTGCACCCCTTGCACGTGGAAGTGGTGGAGTTCATCAAGAAGGTGGTTTCCGAGCGCCGGGTGGTGGATTTCGAATCCTAGCTCCGGCCTGGCGCGCGTCCCTTGGCCCGCCGTCCCCTGGACGGCGGGCTTTTTCATTCGCGAAAAGCCGATCTGAGACCGTTTTTTCTTGTCTTGTCTCGAGGACATTCCGGGCAACCGGTTCCCGGGTGCGCCGGGGGGCGTTTTTCGGTGGACGCCGCGCCCTGTCGGCTGTATTTCCAGGCCTGCTGCGGGACAGGCCCGCAGCATTCACCACCTGAAAAGGCGATGCTCCGCGACATGGGTTTCCTGCGACTGATCCTGGCCCTTTCCGTCGTCATCGGCCACAGCGACCATTCCTTCGGGATGCCGGGGCTCGACACCACCCTGGCCGTCCGTTCGTTCTACGTCATTTCCGGATTCTACATGGCGCTGGTGCTCTCCACGAAGTACCGGGACAAGCCGTATTACGTCTTCGTCAAGAGCCGTTACCTGCGCCTTTTCCCCCTTTACTTCGCCGTGCTGGTCCTGACCCTGGCTTACGGCGGCGTCACCTGGGCGATCGTCGGCTCGGTGCAGTGGCCGCTCGGCGGCTGGGCCAACACCCTGGACAGGTTGGGCGATCTGCCCATCGCCTGCTACGCCCTGTCCAACGTGTTCCTCTTCGGCCAGGACGTGCTTTCCCTCTTCAACGTGTCCGAGAACGGTGGGCTGGTCTTCGATCATCTCGGCCGGCTGTCGCACACCTCCTTCGGCGGCTACATGCTCGTGCCGCAGGCCTGGACCCTCGGGCTCGAACTGGCCTTCTACCTCGTCGCGCCCTTTTTCGTCGCCGGCCCGGCCCTGGCGATCCTCGGCGTCGTCCTGGGGAGCTGCCTGCTGCGCTTCGTCGCCTTTCCCGCCTGGGGGATCGACGCCGACGCCTTCGGCTACCGCTTCTTTCCCTTCGAGATCGTCTTTTTCTGCTGCGGCGGACTGGCCTACAAGTTCTACGCCCGCTACCGCGCCAGCGGCAGGGGCAGGCTGCCCCACATTGCGGCCGTGCTGGCCCTGGCTCCCGTTTTCCTCTCCTTTGGCTGGAACATTCCGGACCCGGCGCGCTACGCCGCCCTGACCCTGGGCATCCCGTCGCTGTTCCTGCTGACCAGGAACAGCCGCCACGACCGGCTCGTGGGCGAACTGTCCTACCCGGTCTACATCAGCCACATGCTCGTGCTCTACGCCATCACGCAGTACACTCACGTGGGCTACGAGCTTCCCGGCGTCCTCGGCACGCTGGCCCTTTCCATGCTGCTGTACCTCGGCGTGGAGCGCAGGGCGGAAGCCTGGCGCGGGCGGGTCGTGGCCGGGACGACGCGCCGTTTCCCCTCGGCCAGGGGCCTGGCGGCGGTCGCCGTCTGCGCCCTGGCGGTCGTGGCCGCGCCCCTGGCCGGCAAGGCGGTCCTGGAGCGCGAGCACCTCTCCGGCAGCGCCGCCCTCGCGGACTACGACTTTCTCCGGGGCAACCCGGAGAAAATGGTGCTCATCGGCTTCGACCCGCCCGAGGAAAACGCCTCCGGAAGGTGGCGCTGGGGCCTGGGCGAAAAGTCCGAAATCCTCTTCTCCCTGCCCCGCGCGGCCAATTTCGACCTCGCCTTCCAGTTCTTCCCCGTGGCCGACGGTCAGACCGTGTCCGTCTATTGCAACGGCCTGCTCCTGGAGACGTTTCGCCTGGACAAGGACGCTTCGATCTACAGGAAGTACGCCCTGCCGGCCCGCAAGTCGGGCAACGTCGTGCGTTTCGTCTACGGCGACTGGAACGGCCGGGCGGTCCGCCACGTGCCGCAGGACGCCCGCCCCCTGGCCGTTCGCTTCAACAAGCTCGAAATCACCTTCTGATGGCCCGTCCAGGCCGAAGGGCCGGGCGAGACGTTTCCCTGTACGCCTTCTCTGCCTCCAGGCGGCATCCGTCGGCCAAGGTGCGCGCCTTCATCGACTTCTGCCGCCAGGCCTTGGGCTGCACTTCGAACGCGGCGCTGCGGGCCGCGCGATGTCTTGGGAACGGACGTTGGGACATGGGGCTCGGGGCCAGATTTCCCTTGCGCTGGCGCGGCGAAACGGAATACCGAGAGAGCGATGGCGCAAGGAGCCTGCAGCATGGCGCGGGAATGCCGGCTGTGGCGCGGGACGCGACGGAATCGCCTTGCATCCGTGATGGAGAAGGCGTCTTTCCCTTCGACCGTTCCTGGCTCTGTCCGCGCCGGGGCCTTCTTGCATCGCCCGTGATGGAACGCGTTTGTTTCTTTCCGTGGCCGCTGTCCGCGCGGTCGTGCCGCCGTTGCGGCACGACATGCCGCTTGCGGGGCAAGGTTGTTCTCCTGCTTCCCCGTTGCAGCGTTGCGGGATGTCCGGGGTCTGGCGGAGTCTCCCGCCGTTGTCCGCAACCAGCAATCGTATGCATGAGGAATGACCATGCGCAGATGCTTCGTTGTCCCGTTTTTCGCGTTGTGCTTGCTCGCTTTTGCTTGGTCAGCCGTGCTGGCCTGCACGAGCGTGCGTGTAAAGACCAGCGACGGTCTGGTCTTTTACGCCCGGACCATGGAAGGCGAGTGGACGTTGCAGACGGTGCTCGGCGTGGTGCCCAAGGGCACGCCCTTCGTCGGCACCCTGCCCGACGGCGGCAAGGGCGTGGCCTGGAAGAACAGGTACGCCTTCGTCGGCATGTTCGATTTCGGCATGCCCCTGGCCTCGGACGGCATGAACGAGAAGGGGCTGGTCGTGGGCCAGCTCTTTTTGCCGGGCTACGCTTCGTACGAGCCTTTCGAGCGCTCCAAGGCGGGCAGGACCCTGGCCCAGTACGAGTTCGGCACCTGGCTTTTGTCCAACTTCGCCAGCGTGGCCGAGGTGCGCAAGGGCTACCGCGACGTGCGCGTGTGCCAGGGCCCGGTCGGCGACGCCGGCCCCTTGCCCCTGCACTACGTGGTGCACGACCCCTCGGGCGACTGCGTGGTCATCGAGTACACCGCCGGCAAGGTGGCGATCTACGACAACCCCCTCGGCGTCATGACCAATTCCCCCACCTTCGACTGGATGCTCACCAACCTCGACAACTACATCAGCCTGTCGGTCATGAACACCCCGGAGAAAAAGCTCGGCGGCGTGACGCTCAAGCAGTTCGGCCAGGGCACGGGGCTCTACGGCCTGCCCGGCGACTACAGCCCCCCCAGCCGCTTCGTGCGCATGGTGGCGCTGAGCCAAGCGGCGCTTCCGGCCAAGGGCGCGACGGCCGGGCTCAACCAGGCCATCACCATCCTCGACAACGTGGACATCCCCCTCGGCGCGGTGCGCGGCTGGGAAGGCAAGCAGGAACGCTTCGACAAGACCATCTGGTCCGTGGTCGCGGACACGGCCGAGCTGCGCTACTACTACCGCAGCATGGACAACAAGAACTGGCGCTACGTGGACGTGGCCAAGGCCGTGGCCAACGCCAAGGGCATCGAGAGCATTCCCGTTTTCATCCCGGTCGATTATCCGGACACGACCGCCCAGGCCAAGCCCTTCAAGTAAGGCGCGGGGCGTTGCGGACGGCGGCATCGGCCGCCTTCGCCGAAAAAGGACGCGGCCCGGCCGGTTTCCGTCACGGAGCCGGCCGGGCCGTTTTTTCCGCTTCGGCGGCAGCCTCGGCCTGGCCGGCAAAGCGGCGCGGGAGCGTCGATCGGGCCGCGCGCGGTTTGTCCGTTGCCGTGGCGGTTTTCGACCTGGCTGCGAACATCGCCGCCGCTTCCCGGGCATGGCGCGATCGCCGCATCGCTCCGCGGCCCGTTGACTGCCCGGCCGATCAGCGGCACGCCATGAAAAACGTGCCAGCCCTTGCCGGTGCGAAAAGGAGGAAGCGCCATGCCCCGTCGCCTGTCGTCCGGATTTCTGCTCGTCCTGCTGTTCCTGTCCGTCCTTTTGCCGCCGGCCGCCCCGGCCCGGGCGGACGACGCGGACCTCGCCCGCCGCGTGGGCGTGGTGGTCTCCCAGGCCGTGGCCGAGGGCCGCATCGCCGGGGCCGTGGTGGTGGTCGGCCGCGACGGCCGCATCCTTTGCCGCCAGGCCTTCGGCTACGCCGATCGGGAAAAGGGCGAGCCCATGCGCGTGGACAGCATCTTGCGCCTGGCCTCCATGAGCAAGCCGCTGGTGAGCGCCGCCGCCCTGGTCCTGGCCGATGCCGGAAAGCTCTCCCTGGACGATCCCGTGACCCGCTGGCTGCCCGGGTTCGCGCCGACGCTGCCAGGCGGAACGCCGGAGACCGTCACCGTGCGGCAGCTTTTGACACACACCGCCGGGCTCTCCTACGGCTTTTCCGAACCCCCGGACGGACCGCTGCACCGGGCCGGAGTATCCGACGGCCTGGACCGGCCAGGCATCGACCTTAACGAGAACCTGCGGCGGCTGGCCACCGTGCCGCTCGCCTTTGCGCCGGGGAGCTCCTGGCGCTATTCGCTGGCCATCGACGTGCTCGGCGCGGTGGTGGAAAAGGCCGCCGGCGCGCCCCTGCCCGAGGCCGTGGCCCGGCTCGTGACCGGGCCGCTGGGCATGGGCGACACCACCTTCCTGGTCGCCGACCCCGGCCGGCTGGCCGCGCCGTATCTGCACGGCCAGGGGCCGCTGCGGCCCATGGCCGACCCGGACGTGCTGCCGACCAGCGCCTCGGGCATCCTCTTTTCCCCCTCCCGGGCCACGGACCGGCAAGCCTTCCCTTCGGGCGGCGCGGGCATGTCCGGCACGGCCGACGACTACTTCACGTTCCTGGAAGCCGTGCGCCGCGACGGCGGCGGCATCCTGCGCCCGGAAACCGCCCGGGCCATGACCTCGGACCAGCTCGGCGGCCTGCCCCCGAACCTGGTGGACAAGGGGCGGACCTTCGGCTTCGGCGGGGCGGTGGTGGTCGATCCGGACAAGGCCGGCTTTCCGGGCGCAGCCGGGACCTGGAACTGGGGCGGCGTCTACGGCACGCACTTCTTCATGGACCGGGCCTCGGGACTGTCCGTGGTGGTGCTGACCAACACCACGCCCGACGGCCTGTCCGGGGAGCTGCCGGCGGCCGTGGCCCGGGCCGTCTACGACAGGTAAGAAGAGGCCCCTCCCTAGGGGAGGGCGGGGCGTCAGGTCGCGTCGCGCCCCCGGTCTTCCCGGCGGAACTCCCGGTAGTCGAGGCCGTACTTCTTCATGCGAAGGCCCATGGTCCGGCGGGTGAGTCCCAGTTCGCGGGCGGCCTCGGTGGAATTGCCCCGGTGCAGGCGCAGCGCCTCCACCAGCATCTCGTATTCCATGGCCTCCAGCCGGGCCACCAGCCCCCCCTGGCGGTCGTGGCCGGGAAGCACGGGCGTTTGCAGGGAAAGCGGCAGGTTGTAGCCGTGGATGGCGTCGTCCTCGGTCAGGATCACGGCGCGCTGGACGACGTTTTCCAGTTCCCGCACGTTGCCCGGCCAGTGGTAGCCCATGAGCATGTTGAGCGCCGGGGTGGTGATGCGGTTGATCGCCTTGCCGTTTTCCCGGGCGTAGCGGGCGGCGAAATGCTCGGCCAGCGTCACGACGTCGCTGCCGCGCTCGCGAAGCGGCGGCACCACCAGGGGAAAGACGTTGAGCCGGAAATAGAGGTCCTGGCGGAATTCCCCGCCGGCGGCCATGGCGGCCAGGTCCTTGTTGGTGGCGGCCACCACCCGGATGTCCACGGTCACGGTCTTGTTGCCGCCCACCCGCTCGAAGGCCCGTTCCTGGAGCACGCGCAGGAGCTTGGCCTGGACGCCGAGCGACAGTTCGCCCACCTCGTCGAGGAAGATGGTGCCGCCGTCGGCCTCCTCGAACCGCCCGCGCCGCAGCTGGGTCGCACCCGTGAACGACCCCTTCTCGTGGCCGAAGAGCTCGCTTTCGAGGATGCTCTCGGGAAGCGCCGCGCAGTTGAACTTGACCATGGGCCCGTCGGGGTTGGGGCCGCCGGCGTGGATGGCCTTGGCCAGCATCTCCTTGCCCACGCCCGATTCGCCCAGAAGCAGCACCGTGGTCCGGGTGGGCGCGACCTTGTGGAGCAGGGCGAACAGCTCCATCATGACCTTGGACGACCCGACGAAGGCCGGAGGGCGCATGCGCTCGCCGAGCTGGCCCAGAAGCTCGGCCTGGCGGCGCTCCCAGCGCACGATGTCCACGTTCTCGACCAGGTAGAGCTCCACGGCCTGGGCCAGCATGTAGGAGATGACGGTCAGGGCGTCCACGTGCTTGCGCAAAAGCTCGCCGCTTTCGTAGGCGCGCACGGCCGAGATGGTGCCGAGCACCTTGCGGCCGCGCATGATGGGCACGCACAAGAAGGCGCACTCGCGGTCCTCGGGCCGCGACAGGCTGCCGGTGCGGTTGAGGATGGCCGGTTCGTCGCCGATGCGCGGCACGACGATGGCCGCGCCGCGCTCCACCACCTGGCCGGTGATGCCCTCACCCGGGAAATAGATGCCCCGCGCCTGCTCCTCCTCGGTCAGCCCCAGGCTCTTGTGGATGCAGATGTGGCCCGATTCCCGGTGGTGGAGGTTGACCATGGCCCGGGTCACGCCCATGTCGTCGCGCATGTACGTAAGCAGGCAGTCCAGCGCCGGCTCCAGGTCGCTTTGCCGGGAGAGGGATTCGCCCATGGCCTGGAGCAGGGGCACGATGCGGCCCCGGCACACGCCGGCATGGCATTCCTTGATCCTGGGGTCGTCCTGCTTGCAGGCCCCGGCATGGCACTCCCTGGCCGGGGCGGCCTGGCCGCGCGTGGTTTCCATGGGTCGCGTACGTCCTTTCCGGCCGGCGGCCTGGGGCTCGCGGCCGTCCTGCGCCGGCGCGCCGGCGGTTGGCGAAGGCGCAAGGGCCGGGACGCAGCCGCACGGCCCCTCGCTCGGATGGTTTCCCCGCCGCCGAGCAAGCCACATGCCAGCGGCGTTCCCCGAACGGGCTCGCATCCTTTATATGCTTTGCCGAGCATAGCAAGCCAGGAAAATCAGGCGTCGCGCCGAGAGCCGGCGCAACCGGCCCGGGAGCGCCACGGTCTTGGGTCGCCGGTCGGAATGTACCGAAAGGTACGCCGGCGACGGTTTTGTCGGTCGTGTCGCAGCGGCCCGGGGACCAAATCCGACGCACGAGCTCGCGGTGAAAGGAAGCGGGACGACCGGGGCGATCGATCGAGGCGTCACGGCTTGGATGGAAAGCCGTGACACAGCACCGGGCGGTCCCATTGAGCGACACAAGCTACGGAACGGAATGTTCAGCCATGCAATGCGAAAAATACCCTGGGATCATGAAAGGAACATCCAAGTGCTTCTCGTTGCAAGAGTGTACCGTAACGGTGCTTTGTCTCGATTTCTCCGTGGCGGCGTGATCGAAAATAAAATCAATTAAAACAAATAAATATAATTATTTTCTCCCGAATCCGGGCTCTTGTCCCCACGGCCGGTCGGACGGCGCTCCTTGGCATGCAATTGGCTAAACAGCCCTGCAACGGCGTGACGCCATGTCGGCGCCGGCCATTACAGACAAGGAGCACTCCCATGACCCGCAAGATCGCCATCTACGGCAAGGGCGGCATCGGCAAGTCCACCACCACCCAGAACACGGCCGCCGCCATGGCCCACTTCCACAACAAGAAGGTCTTCATCCACGGCTGCGACCCCAAGGCCGACTCCACCCGCCTCATCCTCGGCGGCAAGCCGCAGGAGACCCTGATGGACACCCTGCGCGACCTCGGCGCGGAAAAGGTCACCAACGACAAGGTCATCAAGCAGGGCTACATGGGCATCAACTGCGTGGAATCCGGCGGCCCCGAGCCCGGCGTCGGCTGCGCCGGCCGCGGCGTCATCACGGCCATCGACCTCATGGAGGCCAACGGGGCCTACACCGACGACCTGGACTTCGTCTTCTTCGACGTGCTCGGCGACGTGGTCTGCGGCGGCTTCGCCATGCCGATTCGCGACGGCAAGGCGCAGGAGGTCTACATCGTGGCCTCGGGCGAGATGATGGCCATCTACGCCGCCAACAACATCTGTAAGGGCCTGGTCAAATACGCCAAACAGTCCGGGGTGCGCCTGGGCGGGGTGATCTGCAACAGCCGCAAGGTCGACCGGGAGCGCGAGTTCCTGGAGGAGTTCACCTCCGCCATCGGCACCCAGATGATCCACTTCGTGCCGCGCGACAACATCGTGCAGAAGGCGGAATTCAACAAGAAGACCGTCACCGAATACGACCCCGCCGAGAACCAGGCCCAGGAATACAGCGCCCTGGCCGACAAGATCATCCACAACGAGATGTTCGTCATCCCCAAGCCGCTGACCATGGACGAACTGGAAGCCATGGTCGTCAAGTACGGCATCTCGGACTAACCGGCAGCCAAAGGAGAAGCCGCATATGAAGATGATCAAAGCCATCGTGCGCCCGGAGGCGGCCGAGACCGTGACCGAGGGGCTGGCCGACGCCGGGTTCTTCACCATGACCAAGGTCAACGCCTACGGCCGGGGCAAGCAGAAAGGCATCACCATGGGCGACGTGCACTACGACGAACTGCCCAAGACCATGATCATGATGGTCGTGGAGGACGGCAGCGTCGAGGAAGTGCTCAAGATCATCAAGTACAAGGCCTACACCGGCAGTTTCGGCGACGGCAAGGTCTTCGTCCTGCCGGTGGAGCAGGTCTTCACGGTCCGCACCGGCCAGACGGGGCTCTAGGAGGCGGCGCATGAAAGAGATCATCGCCATCATCCGGCCGAAGAAAGTGGGGCCGACCAGGGACGCCCTGGAAAAACTGGGCTTCCCGAGCTTCATGGCCGTGCGCGTCCTCGGCCGGGGCCATCAGCGGGGCATCGCCGGCGAACTGGCCTGCGACATCCCAGAATTCCTCAAGGGGCAGGGGAAGTCCGGCGGCATGAAGTACATCCCCAAGCGCATGCTCTCCGTGGTCGTGCCGAGCGCCGACGCCGACGCCGTGGTGCGCGAGATCATCAAGGTCAACCAGACGGCGCAGATCGGCGACGGCAAGATCTTCGTCATGCCCGTGGACGGGGCCATGCGCCTGCGCACCGACGAAACCGGCGACGCGGCGATATTGTAATGGAGGCGGGGGGAAAGCCTCCGGCGGCCAAGGGGCCGGCGCCCCTTGGAACCCCATAACCGAGAGAAGCATCGGAACGCGAGGGCAACGGCCCACGGCCCGATGTCGCGAGGAACGTATGCCGTACCATCTGTTCAAATGCAGCGAGTGCATCCCGGAACGCAAGGAGCACGCCGTCATCAAGGGCCCGGGCGAGACCCTGGCCGACGCCCTGCCGCTGGGGTACCTCAACACCATCCCCGGCACCATCTCCGAGCGCGGCTGCGCCTACTGCGGGGCCAAGCACGTCATCGGCACGCCCATGAAGGACGTGATCCACTTGAGCCACGGCCCGGTCGGGTGCACCTACGACACCTTGCAGACCAAGCGCTACATCAGCGACAACGACAACTTCCAGATCAAGTACACCTTCGCCACGGACATGAAGGAAAAGCACATCGTGTTCGGCGCGGAGAAGATGCTCAAGCAGAACATCGTCGAGGCCTTCAAGGCGTTTCCCCACATCAAGGCCATGACCATCTACCAGACTTGCGCCTCGGCGCTGATCGGCGACGACATCAACGCCATCGCCGCCGAGGTCATGGAGGAGATGCCGGGCGTCGACATCTTCGTGTGCAACTCGCCCGGCTTCGGCGGCCCCAGCCAGTCCGGCGGCCACCACAAGATCAACATCGCCTGGATCAACCAGAAGGTCGGCACCTTCGAGCCCGAGATCAAAAGCGACTACGTGATCAACTACGTGGGCGAGTACAACATCCAGGGCGACCAGGTCGTCATGGACGACTACTTCAAACGCATGGGCATCCAGGTGCTGTCCACCTTCACGGGCAACGGCTCCTACAACGACCTGCGCGGCATGCACAGAGCGCATTTGAACGTCCTCGAATGCGCCCGCTCGGCCGAATACATCTGCAACGAGCTGCGCAAGCGCTACGGCACGCCGCGCCTGGACATCGACGGATTCGGCTTCGGGCCGCTGGGCGCGTCGCTGCGCAAGGTGGCGCTTTTCTTCGGCATAGAGGACCGGGCCAAGAAGATCATCGAGGAGGAGACGGCGCGCTGGAAGCCGGAGCTCGACTGGTACGCGGCGCGGCTGAAGGGAAAAAAGGTCTGCCTGTGGCCCGGCGGCTCCAAGCTCTGGCACTGGGCCCACGTCATCCACGACGAGATGCAGGTGGACGTGGTCTCGGTCTACACCAAGTTCGGACACCAGGGCGACATGGAAAAGGGCATCTCCCGCTGCGAGGAGGGGGCGCTGGCCATCGACGACCCCAACGAGCTCGAGGGCCTGGAGGCCATGGACATGCTCGAGCCCGACATCATCTTCACGGGCAAGCGTCCCGGCGAGGTGGCGAAAAAGATCCGCGTGCCCTACCTCAACGCCCACGCCTACCACAACGGCCCCTGGAAGGGCTTCGAAGGCTGGGTCCGGTTCGCCCGCGACATCTACAACGCCGTCTATTCGCCCATCCACGAGCTGTCCAAGCTGGACATCAGCAAGGACGAGATTCCCACGGACAAGGGCTTCGTCACCCGCCGCATGCTCTCCGACGCCAACCTGCCGGAGGAAGTCCGCGACTCCACCGAGATGCGCCCCTACTCCGGGAACTTCGACTGCCTGGCCGGGTACGAGGACAGGGAATACCCCTACATGAAAACGCAGCCTGCCCCGGGAGCGGCGGCGTAACGAGGACCACGCCATGGAAGAACTGCGCAAGGAACGCATCGAGCAGCTCGTCGACTACATCATGAAGAAGTGCCTGTGGCAGTTCCACTCCCGGGCCTGGGACAGGCGCGACCAGAACGAAAACATCCTGCTCAAGACGAAGCAGATCCTGTGCGACGAGAAGGTCGCCCTGGAGACGCCGGCCGACCGCTGCTACTGGGTGGACGCCGTGCTCCTGGCCGAGGCCTACCGCGAGAAGTACGCCTGGCTGGAGGGACTGCCCAAGGAAGAGGTCGCGGACATCATGAAGGGCGTGCACGAACGCATGGACTACCTGACCATCGACGGGTCGCTTAACCAGGAACTGACCGACCAGCACTACTAGAAGGAATCCCGTATGACCTGCGAACTCATGGAACGGTCCCGCGCCGGCATCATCAATCCCATCTTCACCTGCCAGCCGGCCGGGGCGCAGTTCGTCAGCATCGGCATCACGGACTGCATCGGCATCGTGCACGGCGGCCAGGGCTGCGTCATGTTCGTGCGCCTGGTCTTCTCCCAGCACTTCAAGGAGAGCTTCGAGCTGGCCTCGTCCTCGGTCCACGAGGACGGGGCGGTGTTCGGGGCCTGCGGCAGGGTGGAGCAGGCCGTGGACGTGCTTTTAATGCGCTACCCCCACGTCAAGGTGGTGCCCATCATCTCCACCTGCTCGACCGAAGTCATCGGCGACGACATCGAGGGCGTGGTGACCAAGCTCAAGGGCGGCCTGCTCAAGGAGAAGTACCCCGGCCGCGAGGTGCACCTCATCCCCATCCACACCCCGAGCTTCGTCGGCAGCATGGTCACGGGCTACGACGTGGCCATGCGCGACATCGTGGCCTACTTCGCCAAGAAGACCGAGCCCAGCGGCAAGCTCAACGTCATGACCGGCTGGGTCAACCCCGGCGACGTCACGGCCATCAAGCACCTGCTTACGGAAATGGACATCGAGGCCACGGTGCTCTTCGAGATCGAGGCCTTCGACTCGCCGCTCATGCCCTCGGGCAACCACGTCTCCCACGGCGAGACCACCATCGCCGACCTGGAAGGCACGGCCAACGCCGTGGGCACCATCGCGCTGAGTCCCTACGAAGGGGGCAAGGCGGCCAAGTACCTGGAAAAGGAGTTCGACCTCCCGACCATCATCGGCCCTACGCCCATCGGCATCCGCAACACGGACACGTTTTTGGCCAACTTAAGGAAGCTCACGGGCAAGCCCATCCCCGAGTCCCTGGTGCGCGAGCGCGGCATCGCCCTCGACGCGCTCACCGACCTCGCCCACATGTTCTTCGCCGACAAGAAGGTGGCCATCTACGGCAACCCGGACCTGGTCATCGGCCTGGCGGAATTTTGCATCGACCTGGAAATGCACCCCACCGTCCTGCTTCTTGGCGACGACAATCCCAATTACGTCAAGGACCCCCGCATCAAGGCCCTGCAGGAGAACGTCGACTGGGACATGGAGATCGTGACCAACGCCGACTTCTGGGAGCTCGAGGACCGCATCAAGAACAGGGGCCTCAAGCTCGACCTGATCCTCGGCCATTCCAAGGGGCGCTTCATCTCCATCGACTACGACATCCCCATGCTGCGGGTGGGCTTCCCCACTTACGACCGGGCCGGCATGTACCGCCACCCCGTGGTCGGCTACGCCGGGGCCATTTGGCTGGCCGAGCAGATGGCCAACGTGCTGTTCACGGACATGGAGCACAAGCGCGTCCGGGAATGGAGCCTCAACATGTGGTAGGCCCGGCGGCGGGAACGCCCCGCCAGGCCGGGTCCCCCGCGCGACCGCCCGGGAACCGGAAACCGCCGTCAGGCCGCAAGGCCCCGCCACGGCGGTTTCCCCCAGGCCGGGGAGTGTGGGGGAAGAGAGCCTCCGGCGGCCAAAGGGCTGCCGCCCTTTGGAATCCCGTAACGGGTGAAGATTGCAGTCAGACTCAGGTGTCGTCGTCGGTTTTGAGGACACGACAAGAAGGAGACGGGCATGACGATGCCACCGGCCACATCCGCTGTGAAGGGAACGCTCGAAACCCGGCCGCCCGAAAACGGGAAAATCCTCTTTTTCGCCTACGGCGCGAACATGCACCCCGAACAGATCGCCGCCCGCTGCCTGGGGGCGAAATGCCTCGGCCCGGCGCGCCTGGCCGGCCACCGGCTGGCCTTTTTCGGCACGTCCCTGGTCTGGGACGGGGCGCTGGAAACCGTCGTCCCTTCCCCGGGCCGCACGGTCTGGGGCGTGCTCTACGCCCTTTCCCACCTGGACGCCGACAGCCTCGACGCCTGGCAGGACGCCCGCTTCAACGGCACGGGGACCTATTTCCATTCTCCCGTCACGGTGACGGACGCCGCGGGCGCGCCCCGCGAGGCGCTGCTCTACAAGAAGGACATGCTCGGCGCGCCGGGAAAGCCGAGCCTCGAATACCTGCGCCACATCGCGCGCGGGGCCGAACTGCGCGGCCTGCCGCCGCATTACGTGGCGGAGTTGCTGGAGACGCCGGCGAAAAAAGCCGGCTACCCGGTGCCTGTGGAGCGCCCCGGCCGGGGCGGCGTCGTGCGCGCGACCACCTGCGCCGACTGCGGCAGCCTGATCGAGACCCATTGACGCCGGCGCGGCCGGCAAGGAGGCATCAGCCATGTCCAGCCAGGATTTTCCCCACGGCCCCATGCGGCGCAAGGACCGCGAGATCGCGGACCGCGCCGCCATCGACGCCGTGCTTACGGCCGGCAAGGTCATGTACCTGGCCCTTTGCGACGAGGACACGCCGTTTCTCGTCCCGGTCTTCTACGCCTTCGCCGGCGACGTCCTGTACTTCCACGGCGCGCGCGCGGGCACGAAAATGTCCATCCTCAAGCGCAACCCCAAGGTCTGCTTCGCCGTGTCCCTGGACCAGGGGGTGGTGGAGAGCGAGAACGCCTGCGACTTCGAGGCCGCCCACCGTACCGTGGTGGGGCTTGGCCGGGCGAGCGTGGTGGAGGACGAGGCGGAAAAGATCGCCGCCCTGGACCGGATCGTGGCGCGGTTCACGGACAGGAAGTTCGATTATCCCAAGACGAGCCTGGCGGCCACGGCCGTGGTGCGCGTGGCCATCGAATCCATCAAGGGCAAGACCCACGGCCTGGGGTAAAGCCCCGGCATTTTCTCTTTGCCGCGTCCCTGGTCCGGGCGCGGCCCGACGCGCGAAGGCGGTCCTTCCGGCAGGGGAGGGACCGCCTTCTTGTTTTGGGCGTATTGGGGAAGCCGTCCGCCGAATCCGCTATTTGCCCCGCTCCATGGCGGCCAGCAGCCAGTTGGCCCCGGGCGTGGCGTCGTCGCGGTCGAAGGTCCAGCGCTCGAAGCGGTCGATGTTGTGGGGCGCATTCATCTCGTGGATGAGGGCCTCGTAGTCCACTACCATGATGGTGTGGCCGTTCTCCTGGCGTTTTTCGGCGATGCGCGCCTCGACCAGCAGGATGTCGGGCTCGGGCGGCGGCGAGCCGGTCAGCCGCCGGCGCAGCTCGTCCAGGAAGGCCGGCGTGACGAAGCCGGCCAGGTCGTCGAAGTCGCGCTTGGCCATGGAGAAGCGGATGCGCGGATAGGCCAGCTTGGCCCCGGCCAGGAATTCCGCGTCCGAACCCGGGGCCGCCGGCGGCGCGGCCGAGCCGGGTCCGGGCGCGGCCTCGCCGGCCGGCTTGGACTGGAGGTAGGACCACATGGCCGCGGCGTTGGTGTACATGTCCGGCTTGGGGCGCGGCTCCTGGGGCCGGCCGGGGTCGTCGTCCCGGTCGTGAGGCGTGGGCTCCCGGTCCGACGGGCCCGACGGGCCGGCGTCGCCGCTTTTGCCCGGGCGCTGGCGTCCCAGGATCAGGCGCAGCACCAGGAAGATGCCCAGGCCGAGCACGACCAGGTCGAGGACGCGCGGGCCGGTGAACTCGTCGCCGCGCAGCACGCTGCCGAGCAGGCCGCCGCTGAGCAGGTCGGCCCGGGCCGGCAGGGGGAGCAGCCAGGCGGCCGTCCCGGCGGCCGCCGCCGGGAAAAGGCGGCGGGCCGCACCGGCCGGGTTGTCGCTGGGATGTCTTTTCATAGGCTCAGGATGTGTCAAAGGCCGGCGGGCAAGTCAATGCGGGAGGTTTGACGGATTGTAAAAATTCTTGACATTACTTGTCGGGTAAGGTTGTGATTTTTTGCGCAAAGACGCCCCCTTGCGCTCCCGAGGCGTTGGCAGGGGTTTTGCTTGGCAGTCGTGTCGCTGGGTAAAGTCTCAAGGCCGCCGGCCGCAAAACGCGGCGGCGCCAACAACCGTTTGTCATGCCTCGCAAAGGCATGTCCGGGACCCGTTCGGGCCGGCAGGGGGGCGTATGAGCGTGCGGAACAAACTGTATGTGTTGCTCGGCGTGTGCGTGCTGGGGTTCGTCTGCTCCTTCGCGGCGGACCGGATCGGTGCGCGCTACGAGCAGCACTACCGCAATCTCGAGGACCTGGCCGCCAACGCCTACCTGGAGTTGCTTCAGGCCCGTCGCGAAGAGAAGAATTTCCTCATGCGCATGGATCCGGCCTACGTGGAGCCGGCCCTGCGCCATGCCGACAAGGTCCGCGAGGACGTCGGCCGGCTGGCCGGCCTGGACCCGGCCATGGCCAGCCAGGCCCAGGAGGCCCTGGCCGAACTGTCCGAGTACCGCAAGGGCTTCGAGGAGCTGGTCGCCAACGAACGCGCCAAGGGCTTCAACGAGAACGAAGGCCTCATGCGCGACTTTGTGCAGGCCGCCCGGGACCTGGACGAGAAGTTCAAGCCCGTGGCCGACAAGGACTTCCAGATCGTCCTGCTCACCATCCGCCGTCACGAGAAGAACTGGCAACTGCGCGACGAGGCTTCCTACGTGGAAAAGGTGGACGCCTCGGTGGCGCAACTGCTCGGCATGGTGGCCGAGAGCCCGGAGATTCCGGCGGCCCAGCGCAAGGGTTGCGCCACGGTGATCGAGGCCTACCAGCGCAGCTTCAAGGCCTATGTGGCGGCCGCGGCCAAGGGGAAGAAGATCGGCGAGGCCATGGTGGCGAGCGGGCGCGACCTCATGCCGCGCTTCGAAAAAATCGGCTCCTTCTACGCCGCCCGGCGGGCCCAGGCCCAGTCCACGGTGGACATGGCGCAGCTGGCCGTGCAGGCCGGGCTCGGCCTGGCCGTGCTGCTGGTCATCTTGTGGATCGTCCGGGGGCTCAACCGCTCCCTGGCCGCCCTGGGGAGCTATTCCAGGCAGGTGGCTTCGGGAGACCTGGCCGCCCGGCCCTCGGGTCGGTTCGAGGCCGAGTTCGCCGCCCTGCGCGACGACGTCACGGCCATGGTCGCCAACCTCCGGGAGAACATGCGCCAGGTGGCCGAGAAGCAGGCCGAGGCCGCCCGCCAGGCCAGGGCCGCCGAGGAGGCCATGCGCGAGACCATGCGCAAGGAGGAGGAGCTGGCCGCCACGCTTTCCCGCATGCAGACCGTGGCCGAACAGGCGGCGGACATCTCCCGGCGGCTGTCCGGCGCGGCCCGGGAGCTCTCGACCCAGACCGAGCAGTCCGCCACGGGCGTGGAGCTCCAGCGACGCCGCGTGGACGAGACGGCCACGGCCATCGGCCAGATGAACGCCACCATCCTGGAGATCGCCTCCAACGCCGGCGCGGCCGCCGTAAACGCCGGCCGGACCCGGGACAACGCCGTCACCGGCGCGGACGTGGTCAAGCAGGCCGGCGCGTCCATGGGTCGGGTCAACGGCATCGCCGTCAAGCTCAAGTCCGACATGTCGAGCCTCGGCCAGGAGGC
The DNA here is from genome assembly GCF_029978005.1 of Solidesulfovibrio sp. GTDB lineage: Bacteria > Desulfobacterota > Desulfovibrionia > Desulfovibrionales > Desulfovibrionaceae > Solidesulfovibrio. Next base: position 36,608 of record NZ_JARKOZ010000014.1, read on the forward strand.
CCAGTCCATCGGCCAGGTCGTCGGCGTGATCAACGACATCGCGGACCAGACCAACCTGCTGGCCTTAAACGCCGCCATCGAGGCGGCCAGGGCCGGCGAGGCCGGGCGCGGCTTCGCCGTGGTCGCCGACGAGGTCAGAAAGCTCGCCGAAAAGACCATGGTGGCGACCAAGGAAGTGGAATCGCGCATCCGGGCCATCCAGGACGCCGCCGGCGGCAACATCAGGGGCATGGACCAGGCCGTGGCCGCCGTGGCCGAGGCCAACTCCCTGGCCGAGCGCTCGGGGGAGGCCATCCTGTCCATCGTCGGCCATGCCGACGAGACCAGCGGCCAGGTCCAGTCCATCGCCGCCTCGGCCGAGGAGCAGTCCGCCGCCTCGGAGCAGATCAGCCGGGCCATCACCGAGATCAACCAGGTGGCCGACGACAACGTGGCCGGCGTGGAGGCCACTTCCCGGGCCGCCCGCGCCCTGGCCGCCATGGCCGAGGAGCTCAAGGAGCTCATCGGCCGCCTGCGCGGCGACGAGGACGAGGCCCTCCGGGCTCTGGCCGCGTAGAGCGGCGGCTTATTGAAAATACGGCGATATTTTCAATAAAAGCATTCGAAGGCGTCGTCCGCGACGGGGGAAATTCGTCTTGGCGGACGCGCCGCCCCCGGTCGCTCCCGCGCCCGCGAGGCGCGACATCCGCGCGGCCATGCCTGCCATGTCCAAACATCGTCGCTCCCGCGCCCGCGAGGCGTGGCAAGCGGCCGGATCGGCGGCAACGGCCCCGGACGACGAAATTATTCTCGGGCGGGGCGGCTTGGCGTTGCCACGGCCGCCCCGCCCCGGTAAGAGGCTGTTGCGTCCGCAGGAGCCGGCCCGCCCGCCTGGGCGCGGCCTTTCCCCAAACGCCTCCCCGGCGGCGCGCCGCCTATGACCGTCGTGAAGAAACATTTCGGCTCCGCCGTCCTGGCCAGGCTCGGGCTTCGCGCCCGGGTCTACCTCCTGCTCGGCGGGCTGCTCCTCGTCAACATGGCCGGGCCGGTCATCATGGTCTGGTACGCGGCCATGGCCCGCGACCTCTACACGGCCACGGCCGACAAGGACCTGGCCGCCCTGACCGCCGCCCACGAGCTGGAAAACGCCCTGCTCAACCAGAAGGGCTACGCCACCTACTACTACCTGAGCCAGGACCAGGTTTGGCTGGCCAAGCTCGACGAGAGCCGCCGCGCCTTCCTGCTGTGGCTCGAGCGCATGCGCCAGCAGGTGGACGCGCCCGAGGCCGTGGCGCTGCTCGACGGCATCGAGGCGGCCTACAAGGAATACGCCGCGGCCAAGGACAACGTCATAAGCCTCTACCAGCAGGGGCGGGTGGAGGCGGCCAAGGGCCAGCACTGGGCCGTGCGCGAGGATTTCGACGGCCTGCGCGACCTGTGCGACCGCTTCAAGGAGTTCTTCCGGGCCCGCATGCGCGAGACCGGCGAGGTCTACATCGAGCGCACGGACATGGTCATGGGCGTGGCCGTGGTCGGCGTGGTGATAAACGCCACCCTGGGCTTTTTTCTGGCCTATGTGCTGGTGGGCCAGATCCTCGACCCCTTGCGCCGCCTGGCCCGGGGCGGCGGCGCGAGGGGCAGGGAGGCCCTGGCCGGGTTCTCCGACGAGGTCAAGGCCATCGGCCAGAAGTTCAGCGACCTGGAGAAGGACGTGGATCAGGCCCATCTGGACCTGGAGCAAAGCCGCGGCCACCTCATGCAGTCCGAGAAGCTGGCCATGGCCGGCCGCCTGGCCGCCGGCGTGGCCCACACCATCCGCAACCCCCTGACCTCGGTCAAGATGCGCCTTTTCTCCCTGGAGCGCGGCCTCAAGCTCGACCCCTCCCAGCAGGAGGACTTCGAGGTCATCGCCGAGGAGATCGGCCATATCGACACCATCGTGCGCAATTTCCTGGAGTTCGCCCGCCCGCCCAAGCTCACGGCCCAGCCCGTGAGCCTGTCCGCCGTGGTGGACACCACGCTGACCTTATTGCGGCACCGCCTGGAGTCCTACAATGTGGAGGTGTCCGTGGAGCGGGCCAGGGTGCTGCCGGAAATAAACGCCGATCCCGACCAGCTCAAGGAGGCCCTGGTCAACCTGGTGCTCAACGCCTGCGAGGCCATGGTCGAGGGCGGCAGCCTGACGCTTCGCGAGGAGGCGGGCGTGCTCGAGCCCTACGGACGCATCGTGGCCCTGCGGGTGACCGACAGCGGCCCGGGAGTCGATCCGGCCCTTTTCGACAGCATCTTCCAGCCGTTTTTCACCACCAAGGGCGAGGGCTCGGGCCTGGGGCTGCCCATCGTCAAGCGCATCGTCGAGGAGCACGGCGGCTGGATCACGATCCAGTCCCCGCCGTCGGGCGGGGCGGTCTTCACCATGGTTTTTCCGTGCGCCGGGGAGCGGGGATGGCACAGATCCTGATCGTCGACGACGACCACCAGCTGCGCATGAGCTTCGAGCGGCTGCTGGCCGCCGAGGGCCACGACGTGCGCACCGCCTCCTCGGGCGAGGCCGGCATCGACGCCGTGCGCGAGGCCATGCCCGACCTCGTGGTCATGGACGTGCGCATGCCCGGCATCTCGGGCCTCGAGGCCTACGCCGCCATGCGCGAGATCGAGCCGCGCCTGCCCGTCATCATCATGACCGCCTACGGCACCACGGACATCGCCATCGAGGCCACCAAGATGGGGGCCTACGACTACATCCTCAAGCCGTTCGACATCCCCCAGGTCCTGCGGCTGATCGACAAGGCCGTAACCGCCGGCCGGTCCATGCGCGCCCGGGTGGCCGTGGGCGAGGAGGGCGCGGCGGCGGCCGCCGAGGCCATCGTCGGCAAAAGCCCGGCCATGCAGGAGCTCTACAAGGCCATCGGCCGCGTCGCCCCCACCGACGCCACCGTGCTCGTGCGCGGCGAATCCGGCACCGGCAAGGAACTCGTGGCCCGGGCCGTGTACCAGCACTCCCAGCGGGCCGCCAAGCCCTACCTGGTCATCAACTGCGTGGCCATCCCCGAAACCCTGCTCGAATCCGAGCTCTTCGGCTACGAGAAAGGGGCGTTCACCGGCGCGGCCGGCCGCAAGGTGGGAAAAATCGAGCAGGCCAACCGGGGCACGGTCTTTCTCGACGAGATCGGCGACATGCCGCTGTCCATCCAGGCCAAGCTCCTGCGCCTGCTCCAGGAGCAAAACGTCGAGCGCCTGGGCGGGCGGCAGGTCATTCCCGTGGACGTGCGCATCATCGCCGCCACCAACCGCGACCTGGAAGAGGCCGTGCGCCAGGGCCAGTTCCGCGAGGACCTCTACTATCGCCTGAAGGTGGTCACCCTCTCCCTGCCGCCCCTTCGCGAACGGCCAAGCGACATCGCGCTGCTCGTGCGCTACTTCCTCGGCCGCTACTCCCGGGACATGGGCCAGCCCGACCCGGGCGCGTCCGAGGCGGCCATGGAGTTCCTGACGGCCCAGCCCTGGCCGGGCAACGTCCGGGAGCTCGCCAACACGGTGAAAAAGGCACTCATCTTCAACCTCGGCGCGCCGCTTGGGCTCGACGAGGTGAAAAAGGCCCTGGGCGAGCCCCTGCAGCGCGAGGCCGACCCCGGCGACGACCCGGCCGAGAGCCTGTCGCGGCTCATCCGCCGGGAGCTGGCCTCGGGCCGGGAGAGCGTGTTCGAGGACCTCATGGACCGCTTCGGCCAGCAGATCATCCGCGAGGCCCTGACCGTGACGGGCGGCAACCGCACCCAGGCCGCCCGCCTGCTCGGGCTCTCGCGGCCGACGCTTCTGGCCAAGATCGAGAAGTACGGCCTGCGCATCGAATCCCGCGTGCGCCAGGCCGATTGATTCCCGTCCCTGCCGTTCCCCTTTTTACGCCCTGTAAAAAATCCTGACAGGCCCCGGGCCGGGGAAGTGTCGGGTTTTCTTTCAAGTTCTCATTTTCCCAAGCGATGCCGCCACGTTGTCCGGCAGGGCGCGACCCGCGTTCCTGGCACGGGAGTTGCGATGGCCAGGGCAAACCTTGTCAGGAGACCGTGGTGGATCGTCCAAGGGCAACGCTGGTCATCGCCGAGAGAAACGCCAACATCCGGGAGCTTCTGCGCCGGGAATTCGGCCGCGAGGGCTACGCCGTGCTGACGGCAGGCTCCGGCGCCGAAGTCCTGTCGCACCTGTCCCTGGCGGAGAAGGTGGACGTCCTCGTGCTCGATGCCGAGATGGGCGGTCCCGACGGCTCGGCCCTTGTGCCGCAACTGGAGCGGTCGTTTCCCCAGGTGCCCGTGGTGCTGCACGGCTTCGCCGGCTTCGAGGCCGGCGAGGGCGGCGTGGCCCGGGTGGAGAAGGACGGGGATTTCGAGCGGCTCAAGCGCACGGTGCGCCGGGTGTTGCGGCCGGGTGAGGCCAACGGCTGACGGGACAGGGGCGGCAAGGGACAGATGGCAGGATCGTCGCGGATATTTTCATCGCGCGGCGGGGTCCGCGCGGGGCGGCACTCACAATACGGAGGAAGTGAAAATGGGGTTCGGCAGGCAAGTTTTTGAATTCCTGAAGGCGGCGTCGGTCGCGCATGCCCAGTGGGACATGGAAGTGTCCACGTCCATTCTCAAGAATCGCAAGAAGCTGCTCTTTCTGCTGGTGCTGGCCCTGCCGATCCTGGCGGTCTCCTTCGTCGAGGCCAGCGACTTCATCGGCAGCAAGACGGCCTACGGCCCGGCGTTCTACACCACGCAGATCTTCCTGGTCTCCATCGCCGTCGGCCTGGCCGCGGGCCTGATCACGGGCTGCATCGGCGCGGGCGGCGGCTTCATCATCACCCCGGCGCTCATGGCCGCCGGCGTCAAGGGCATCCTGGCCGTCGGCACGGACCTGTTCCACATCTTCGCCAAGGCCATCATGGGCACGGCCGTGCACAAGAAGCTCGGCAACGTCTCGGTCAAGCTGGCCGTCGCCTTCCTGGTGGGCTCGGGCGCCGGCACCTTCGTCGGCGGCGCCATCAACAAGGGCCTGTACAACACCGACCCGCTGCTCTCCGAGTTCTTCATCAGCACCATCTACGCCGTGTTGCTCGGCTTCCTGGGCTTCTACGCGCTGATCGACTACATCGTCGCCAGCCGCAAGGATTCCGGCGGCGACGCTCACGGCGGCAGCCACGGCGGCCCGGCCGGCACCACCGGCATGGCGCTCAAGCTCCAGAACCTCAACATCGCTCCCATGATCACCTTCGACGAGGACTTCGTGCCGGGCGGCAAGCGCATCTCCGGCTGGATCGTGGCCGCCGGCGGCATGATCGTCGGCATCCTGGCGGCGCTTATGGGCGTGGGCGGCGGCTTCGTCACCTTCCCCATGTTCGTCTATGTCTTCGGCGTCTCCTCCATGACCACCGTCGGCACGGACATCCTCCAGATCATCTTCACCGCCGGCCTGGGGGCCATCGCCCAGTACGCCATCTACGGCTACGTCTTCTACACCCTGGCCATGGGCATGCTGCTCGGCTCGCTGCTCGGCATCCAGGTCGGCGCGCTGACCACCAAGGTGGTCAAGGGCATCCACATCCGCGGCTTTTACGCCATGTCCATCATCGCCGGCTTCATCAACCGCGTGGCCACCTTGCCCAAGAAGTTCGTGGAGCTCGAATACATCAACATGTCCAAGGACCTGGTCAACGCCATCGAATACGTGGGCAACATCGTGTTCTGGATCGTCGTGGCCATCTTCGGCGCCTGGGTCATCGGCAAGTTCATCGTCAACATCGGCGCCCTGCGCCAGGAGGGATAAGGAAATGCTTGTCACCGACAAGAAGCTCTTCATCAAGGGCCTGCTGCTGCTCATATCCTTCGCCGTGGTCTTCATGCTGATCTTTTCGCCGATCTTCCCGGGCGGCGTCAACGGCCTGCACTTCTCCGACGACCTGTTCAACAAGCTGTCCAAGGGCTCGTCCTACTTCATTCCCGAAGTGGCCAAGGACGTGAAGGCCTTCGACGGCAAGCAGATCAACGTCGAAGTCAAGTTCAAGTCGGCCGACGAGACCAAGATGGCCCAGACCCTGATCACCAAGGCCGGCGGCAAGGCCGAGCCCAAGGGCGACTCCCTGGCCGTGAGCGGCGACCTCGGCGCCATGCTGGCCAAGGTGCTCGAAGGCGCGGACGAGCTCTACAAGGACCAGGACGCCCAGATATCGGCCTTCTATGGCATGGACGGCAAGAAGGCCATGAAGGGCTGGTGGACCACGCTCAACACGATGATCAAGCCCCTGCAGAAGATCAAGATGATCGACGAGGCCAACATCCTCAACACGGTCAACCAGAAGGCCATCGAACCGGCCTACAACTTCTACGGCATTCCGGCCGAGAGCATCATGACCAAGATCCCCACCGTGACCGGCCTGCTCATCTTCTACGTGATCTACACCATGTGGTACGGTTACGGCATCTTCGACATCTTCAACGGCATCGGCATGTCCATGAGCAAGTCCAAGATCAAGAAGGAAGCGTAAACCCCGCGCCCCTCCATAACGCGAAGCCCCGGGCCGTCAAAGCGGCCCGGGGCTTCGTCTTTTTCATTGTCGACACACGACGGCTCGTCGCCTGCGCCATGCACGCGCGCCAAAGCCCTGAATGGCTTTCGCACCCGTGGCGCTATTCGATGAGCCCGAGGTTTTTGAGCAGGTGCAGGAGCATGTGCTTGTCGATGGGCTTGGGCACGTAGGAGGTGGCTCCGCCCTTGTAGTAGGCCTCCACCACGTTCTTCGGGTCGTCCAGGGCCGTGGTCATGATGACCTTGGCCTCGCTGGCCGGCAGGATGCCCCGCTGCTTCTCCAGGGCCCGGATCGATCGCAGGGCCGTCTGGCCGTCCATCTCCGGCATCATGATGTCCATGCAGACGAGGTCGTAGGGATGGTCGTCGTCCAGGGACTGGGTGAAGGCCTGAACGGCTTCGAGGCCGTTGACCGCGATGTCCACCTCGCCGTAGGGGCCGAGGATCTTCTGGAGGATCTTGCGACTGGTGAAGTCGTCCTCGACTACGAGCACGCGCATCGGCGCCTCCCGGAAATGGCGTATGGCCCGCGCGAGGCGGGCGCGTGCGACCGCCGGGAGGCTTGTTCGCCCCGGCGGCCGATCTCTTCGTTTTTAGGCGCAATGCCTCAAAAAGGCAATGCGGCACCCCGGAAAGCCGTGTCCTGACCGCCCGGTCCGGCTTGCAAGGCGGCCCGAAGGCGCGTAAATAAATAGATTGCGCAATCGGCGCAGCATGGAGCGAACGCATGGGGTGGGGACAGGATTTTCTTTTTTTCGCAGCGAGCAGCGTCGAACCGCACTGGCACGAGACCTGGCCCTTCGGGCCGGGCCTCGAGGAAGGACTTTTGTCCGTGGTGCTCAAGGGCCTTTTCATCCTGGCCATCCTCGGCGGCATGGCCTGGGTGCTGCGCTTTCTGTTCGGCCCCGGCGGGCCGCTCCGCGACAAGGAATTCGACGAGCCCGATCCCGAGGATCCCGCGGGGCCGGACGCCCCCGACGCCCGCAAGGACAAGGGGCGGCACGACGCATGATCGCCGCCGTGCTCGACTGGTTTGAGGACTTCGTCCGCGACGGCGACATGGACGACCCCGTGGACGCGGCGCGCCTGGAGCTCAAGCGCCAGCACTGCCTGCTGGTCATGGCCGAGGCCAGGGAGCAGGCCCGGGAACTGGGCCTGTCCCCGCGCCTGACCGACCTGGCCACCGTGGCCGGGCTGACCCACGACACCGGGCGGTTTCCCCAGTACCGGCGCTGGCGGACCTTTCGCGACGCGGCAAGCGCCAACCACGCCGTGCTCGGGACCACGGCCCTGGCCCGGCACGGAGGGCTGGCCGGCCTGGGAGACAGGGACCGGTTCCTGGTGCGCCTGGCCATCATGGCCCACAACCGGCGAAACCTGCCCAAGGGGCTCCTCGCCGGCGGCGACGCCGAAGCCCTGGTCCTGGCCCGCATCGTGCGCGACGCCGACAAGCTCGACATCGTGCGGGTCATGCTCGAACATTTCAGGATCCCGGGCGAGAAGGACGGCGTGGTCTTCCTCGACCTGCCCGACGTCCCGGACCGGTACAATCCGGCCATGCTCGCCCGGATCGAGGCCGGGCGCATCGGGAACTACGAAGCCATGGAGACGGTCAACGATTTTACCTTGCTGCTTTTGAGCTGGGTGAACGACATGAACCATGCGCGCACCAGGCGGCTCTTTTTCCGGCGCGGCCACGTCCGGGAACTGTTCGACCAACTGCCGGACACGCCGGAAATGCGCGCCTTCGCCGAGCGCTACCACGACCGTTTCGCCCCCAGGACCACCTGATCCGACTGCAACACGAGGCGGCGCCATGGATTTCTCGCCCATCCTGTTCGACACCGCGATCATCCTCACCCGAAACGAGGAAAACGCCCGCCGCGACCGGCGCACCCTGTCCACCTTCCGCCCCAGGCGTGTGGAGCACTTCACCTCGGGCGGCAAGGCCCTGGAATACCTGGCCGCCAACCACGTGGACATCGTGCTCCTGGACAGCCAGCTCGACGACATGGACGGCATCCAGTTCCTGCGCCTGATCCGCCGCGACCTGCGCCTGAAAGACGTGCCCGTGGTCATGATCACCGCCCAGAGCCAGCGCGACAAGGTCCTCGACGCCATCGCCGTGGGCTGCGCCGGCTACATCCTGCGCCCCTATTCCGAAGAGACCTTCGCCAAGCACGTGCTGCGCGGCTGCCAGGTGGAACGCGTCACGGAAATCGAACGCCAGCAGATCGAAGACGCCCGGGAAATGGTGGCCATGGGCAACTTCGACGACGCCATCGAAGCCTTCGAAGAGATCATCTCCGAACAGAACATGGCGCAAAAGTACTACGACATGGGCTGCCGCTGCCTGGTGCGCCAGAAATACGGCCAGGCCATCATCGCCTTCAAGAAGGCCATCAAGATCAACGACCTCTTCGCCGAAGCCTACAAGGGGCTGGCCGACGCCTACAAGGGCAAGGGCGAGATCGACGAATTCAAGCGCTACCTGCAAAAAGCCGCCGAAATCCATGCCCAGTTCAACCACATGGAAGAAACAAAGGAACTGTTCATCGAGATCCTCAAATACGACGCCGCCACGCCCAACCCCTTCAATTCCCTGGGCGTCAAACTGCGCAAAAGCGGCGACTTGGCCGGAGCCCTGCACGCCTACAATCAGGCCCTCTCCCTGACTCCGGACGACGAGAACATCCATTTCAACATGTCCAAGGCCTACTACTTCCTGGGCGACACGGAACGGGCCAAGGTCAGCGTGGACAAGGCCCTGGCCGTCAATCCCGGCTTCGACGAAGGGCGCAGGCTTTACCGCAAGCTCTTCGGCCGCGAATACCCCCGCGACGCGACCACGCCCGCCCTGGAACGCACGGGCGTGGTCGCCTCCATGCGCGACGACTGACGCCTCTCTCCCGCATCATCCCCGTTCACGCGCCTTGCTTCTTGCCTCGGGATTCCAGGTAGGCCACGAGCCTGTCCTGCCAGCGCGAGAGCTGGGCCGAGAGGGGCAGGCTCACGCAGCACAGCAGCACCATGGCCGCGAACGGCGCCATGTGGGAGCGTATCGCATCCGCGCCGTAGCCGAGGATGGGCTGGTGCAGCAGGTAGAAGCTGTAGGAGGCGGCCGCCGCAGCGGCCACGCCGGGCTTTGCGCCCCACAGGGCCATGCGCGGCCAGGCGAAAAGCGATCCGGCCACGCCGATGCAGGCGGCGGTCAGCAGGATGTGGGCGAAGGGCATGGGCAGGGCGTTCTTGAAGAGGATGGCCAGGGGCAGGGCGAAGTAGGCCAGGCCCAGGAAGCCGAGCCGCCAGGAGTCCGGCAGGCCCGTGACCGGATCGACGCCCTCGCCCGAGGCGGCGCGCGCTTTCCAGGTCATGGCGAAGGCCATGCCCAGGGCGAATTCCGGCAGCCGGTAGGGCAGGTTGAAGTAGAGCATGTAGTCGAGGAGGGCGGCCGTGGCGCTCACCTTGGCCAAAAGCGACAACACGAGCCACAGCCCCCAGCCGCCGACCAGGCAGGCCGCCGTGGCCCGGCCGGGTCCCAGCGCCCGAAAAAGCCGCAGCAGCAACGGGAAGAAGAGGTAGAACTGGGCGAGCAGGCCCATCCACCACAGCGCCGGCTCCAGGCAGAAAAACCGGGCCGGGTCGAAGGTCTGCACGAAAAAGATTTTTTCGGCCACGCAGGCGGCCAGGGCGGCCAGGGGCATGGCCCCGGCGAGGGCCGCCACCAGGCTCCACAGGAGAAGCGACAGGTAGTATTGCGGCACGATGCGGCCGAAGCGGCGGCGAAAGAAGTCCAGGAACCCCAGCGGCGGCTTGCCGCCGGGATCGGCGTGGGGCAGGGTCAGGACGAAGCCGGTGATGGCGTTGAAGACCACAACGCCCAGGTAGCCCTGGCTCAGGACGTCGCCGAGGATGGGGCCGAGCGGGTTTTGCGCGCCGCCCTCGGGCAGCACGGTCCACAGGTGGTAGAAGAAGATGCCGGCCATGGCCAGCACCCGGATGCTCTCGATCTGGGTGACGCGACGTTGCATGCTCGCTCCTTGGGATGGGGATGGGCCGGGACGCCTGTCGTCCTACCAAGCTGGAAACTGTCGCAAAAATCGCCGCGAGGCAAGGAGGGAGGCGTGCGCGTCACCTTTGTCGGCGTGGGCGAGGCCTTTGACGAGGCCCTGCCCAACACGAGCCTTTTCGTGGAGGGGGAGGGAGGCGAGGGCCGGGCGGCCGTCCTGCTCGACTGCGGCTTCACGGCGGCGGCCGCGTATTTTGCCTGCCCGGCTCTGGCCGGGGCGGACCGGGAGGCAGGGCCGGACGCGGTCTGGATTTCCCATTTCCACGGCGACCACTTCCTCGGCCTGCCCTATCTTCTGGCCCGCTGGCACGAGGCCGGCCGGTCGCGCCCGCTGGCCGTTCGCGGCGGTCCCGGCGCGGCGGAGAAGATCGGCGCGGTTGTGGATCTGGCTTACCCGAACCTGCGGGGCAAGCTCGGCTTTGCGCTCGCCGTGGCTGAGGTCGCCCCGGGGGTGCCGTTTTCCCTGGCCGGTTTCGCGGCCAAGGCGGCGATGACCGGGCACGGCGCGCCTTGTCTGGCGCTTCGTCTCCGGGTCGGGGAAAGGCGGCTTTATTACGGTGGCGACGGCGCGCCGACCGAGGCTTGCCGGGAGCTGGTCCGGGGCTGCGACGTCGTCGTGCAGGAGGCCTATGGCATCGCCGCCGGCGTGCCGGGCCACGGGTCGGTGGAAGAGGCGCTGGCGCTGGCGCGCGAGGCCGGGGCCGGGACGCTGGCCGTGGTCCACGTGCGCCGCGAGGTGCGCCGGGAGCGGGGCGGCGAGATTCGCCGCCGGCTGGCGGAATCGGGTTTGGCCGCCGTCATGCCCGAGCCTGGCGCGGTCATTGGGCCGTAGTCGGGGCCTCGGGCACGGCGCGCGACGCGCTTTGGATGGCCGAGTCGCCCACCACCAGGAAGCTGCCGGGGTGGGACACGGGCTGGCGGTCGGCCCGCAGGAGCCACAGGTCGCGGGCCTTTTCCTCGGCGGCGATCTTTTCATAGTGGCGGTCGAGGATGGAGCGGCGGTCGATGAAGGCGTTAGCCGCCGCGGAAACCCGCACGCAGCCCTTGGAGTCCGGGCCGCCCAGGCGCGGCTCGCCCTGGTCCGGGTCCGTGGCGTGCATGAGCAGGCGCATCTCGCTGTCGTAGACGCCCTGGCGGAACAGCCGGGGGGCCTGCTGGTAGCCGAAGTCCCAGACCCGGCTGCCCTTGGCCCCCAGTCCGCGCCAGCCCTTGGCGTTTTTCGTGCCTTCGGCCCGGTAGCCCCAGTGCTCGGGCAGGTGCTCGAACGCGCCCAGGGGCGTGAGAAAGGAGTCGTCGCCCGCGCGCAGCTTGCCCGAGGAGAAGAGGTCCGCGCCGAGCAGGGCCACATGCCGGCTGGCCGCGTCGTAATAGGCCAGGAAGATCACCTGGGAGGCCGGGTTGCGGTCGGCGTAGACGAAGTACTGGCCGAGCGTCGGGTCCATGCCGGCGGCTTCCAGCTTGGCCAGGGCGTCGGCGCGGATGCGGTCGCGGTATTCCTGGGATGGGGCGGTCAGGAGGTCGACGCGGCGGCGGGCGTTCTTGCGGCCCACCCGGGCCAGGGTCCTGTCCGTGACGTCGCGGGCGAAGTCCCCGGCCACGGCGGCGAGCTCCAGGCGCAGGGCGGGATCGGTCAGGGGCGCGGTTTCCGCGTCGATATAGGCCGGGACATGGCTCGCGGCCAGGCCGTCTCCCTGAAACGGACCCAGGGCGGCCAGGAAAAGCGCCGCCAAAAGCGTCAGCCCCGCGCGTCGCGACAGACGAAAAAGCGGGCCCCCCGCTTCGGGGAAACCCGCTTTTGCAGTTCTTTCTCGCGACGTGCGGCCGGTTGGGTTAGAAAACCCGACGGCCTCCGGCATAATGCGTTCTCCAGTAGTCTTCGTCGAGGTGGCTGATGGTGACGGTCTTGCCGTTGCTGGCGCTGTGGATGAACTTGCCGTTTTCCAGATAGATGCCGACGTGATTGACGCCGCGCTTGGAGCGGAAGAACACGAGGTCGCCCTTGCGGAGGTTGCTCTTGGCGACTTCCTTGCCCACCTGGTACTGCTCGCGCGAGGAGCGCGGCAGATGGATGCCGTAGCGGTTGAAGACCCAGGTGGTGAATCCCGAGCAGTCGAAACCGGAATTGGGGTCGCAGCCGCCCGAGCGATAGCGCGTGCCGAGCTGCGTGTGGGCGGTGCGCAGCATGCGTTCGTAGACGCTGCCCTTGCGCTGCACCGCGGCGGTTTCAAAAAGATTTTCGCTCAGGAGGCGGTCCGGGCTGGAAGCGACCTTGGGCGTCGTGCCGCCGAGGTCGAAAAGGTTGCCCGAGAGGAGATTTTGTTCGGCGTCCGCCTTGAGGCGCTCTTCCGGCGCGGCGGAGTTGGTGAGGAAGTTGTTTCTGGCGTTGAAGCCCTGGAATTCTTCGAACTGGTAGGAATAGGTTTTTTGTTTCGAGGTGCAGCCGGCCGCCAGAAGGGCCAGCAGGGTTACCAGGACAACCGGTTTGAGCTTGCGTATGGTGCGTGCGTGTGCGTGCGCGTCGGTCAAAATCCTCTCTCCTTGCTGGAGTTTGCTGGCCGGGGCCGCGTCCACGTGACGGAAAAAACCGATCCATCCGTGGGCCGAACGCCCGCGCAGCTTTCTTCGCGTTGACGAACGCGAAACACCTGCTACAATCACCCGCTTTGCCACGGAAGGTAGGACACCGTTTAAGAGAATTGAAATTTGAAGTCAAGGCTGATTTTACAATTTAATAATTTGAAAAGTAACGATTCGCCGGCCGGGTCGGGGATTGCCTTCCCTCCGGGATTGGGGAACCATGGGGAAGATGAGGGTACGCTTTTCCGTGGAGGACCCGCAAGGGGCGCGCGAGGTCCCGGCCGCGCCCGGGGAGACCCTGGCCGGGGCCCTTTTTCGTGCCGGATGCTACGTCGGCGCGCCCCTTTGCGCCGGCCTGGGCCGTTGCGGCCGCTGCCGCGTGCGCTACCTTGCCGATCCGCCCGAACCCTTGCCCGCCGAAACCCGGCGTCTCGGCGAAAAAGCCGTGGCCGGGGGCTGGCGGCTGTCCTGCCTGCGGCCGGCCCTTGGCGGCGAACGCCTGGAGGTCGGCGATCCCGGACCGTCGCCGGCCTACGACCGGGTGGGCGAAATCGCCGGCCGCGCCGGAGACGGGGTGCTCGGCCTGGCCGTGGACCTCGGCACCACGGGCCTGGCCTGGCGCATCCTCGACCGCGCAACCGGCGTAGTCGCGGCCGAGGGGCGCGGGGTCAATCCCCAGCTCGGCGCGGGCGGCGACGTGGTCTCCCGCCTGGCCTTCGCCCTCTCGCCCGGCGGCGCGGACTACCTGCGCGGCCTGGTCCTCGACGTCCTGGCCCGCAAGGCCGCCCTGGCCGGCGACCGCCTCGACGGGCTGTGCCTGGCCGGCAACCCGGCCATGGTCTCGATCCTGTGCGGCAAGTCCCTTGCCGGCCTGGCCCGTGCGCCCTACGCCCTGGCCTGGGCAGGCGGCGAGACGGTCGCCCTGGGGCGCGGCCTGCCCCCGGCCTACGTGCCGCCGCTGCTCGGGCCCTTCGTCGGCGCGGACATAAGCGCCGGCCTGACCGCGCTTTTGCGCCGCGCCCCGGCCTTTCCCTTCCTCCTGGCCGACCTCGGCACCAACGCCGAGATGGTCCTTGCCCTGGCCCCGGACCGCTTCCTGGCCGCCAGCGCCCCGCTCGGGCCGGCGCTCGAGGGTGTGGGCCTCTCCCACGGGGCCTTGGCCGGGCCGGGCGTGGTCGTCTCCTTCGATCTCGCCCCCACGGGGCTGGTTCCGGTGTTTTTCGAGGGCAGGGAAGCCGCCGGCCCGGCGCGCGGCATCGCCGGGCCGGGCTACCTGCGCCTGGCTGCCACCCTGCGCGAGCAGGGCGTGCTTGACGCCGACGGCCGTTTCGCCCAAAACGCGGCCCCGACCCCGCTCGGCGAACGCCTGCGCCGCCAGCTCGGCCGCGAGGGCGGCGAGGCCTATTTTCCCGTGGCCGGCGGCCGCCTTTACGCCTCGGACGTGGAGGAGCTGCTCAAGGTCAAGGCGGCCTGCAACCTGGCCGTGGCCGCGCTTTTGCGCGCCGCCGGCTGCGGCACGGCCGCCCTGGACGCGGTCTACCTGGCCGGGGCCTTCGGGGCCAAGGTGTCGGCCGAGGCCCTGGAAACCCTGGGGTTTTTCCCGCCGGGACTGGCGGCGCGCCTGCGGATCGCCGGCAACCTCTCCCTGGAGGGGGCCTCGCTTTTCCTGACCGACCCCGGCAGCCGGGACGCGGCCGAGGCTCTGCCCGGCCGCACGACGATCGTGCCCCTTGTGCCCGACGCAGGGGAATCCTTCATCTCCAGGATGGTTTTCGCCTATGTGCCCTGATTCCCCGATCCCGGCCGCCGCGCCGGCCCGCCGGCTCTTTCCGCCGCTTTCCCCGGAGACGGTCGCGGCCCTGGCGGCCTATCCCGGCATCCTGCGCCGGGAGCTCGGCCTCACCCCGGGCATGGAACGAGCCCTGCCGCGAAGCGTGCGCGACCTGTCCCTGTCCCTGACCGCCGAGCGCGAGGGCGGGCCCAAGCCCGGCTACCTGGGCGACCCGCGTACCCTGGCCGCCTACGCCTGGTATTTTTTGCCCTGGAACATCCTGCGGTTGTCGCGCCTGCTGCCGGCCCTGCCGCTGGACCTGCCCGACGACGGCCTCGTGTGCGACCTGGGAGCCGGGCCGCTGACCTTTCTCCAGGCCCTTTGGCTGTCGCGGCCGGATTTGCGGGCCAAGCGGCTCCGGTTTCTGTGCGTGGACCGCTCGCGCCGGGCGCTCGATCTCGGGCTGGGCCTTTTCCGCGGCCTGGCCGGCTTCGACCCGGCCGCGCCCGACGCGCCCTGGCGCGTGCGCCTGCTGCGGGGGGAGTACTGGCAGGGCCTGACCGAGGGCGCGTCGCTTATCGCCATGGTCAACGTGGCCAACGAGCTGGCCGGCGCCGGCCGCGAGCCGCTGGATGTCCGCATGGAGCGCCTGGCCGGGCAGTTGGCCGATTCCCTGGCCCCGGGCGGCCGGACCCTGGTGGTGGAGCCCGGGACGCGCCTGGGCTGGCGGTGTCTGCTCGGGCTTCGCGAGGCTTTTCTGGAGATGGGGCTTGGGCTCGACGCGCCCTGTCCCCACGGCCGGGAATGCTCCCTGGTCGCCGGCCGCACCCGGGCCTGGTGCCATTTCACCATGTCCCCGGCCGGCGCGCCGGACTGGCTGACCGGGCTGTCCGCCCGGGCCCGGCTCGGCAAGGAGCGCCTGAGTCTGTCGTTTCTGCTGGCCGTGGGCGCGCCCCCGGCCTTTCCTGAAAACGTCGCCCGTGTGGTGTCCGGGGCCTTCTCCCTGGCCGACGCGCCCGGCGCGGCGGTCTACGGCTGCTCGCAGCGGGGGCTTGTGGTGCTGCACGCCCCGGACGGCCGCGCCCCGCGTCCTGGCGACGCCGTGGAGCTGCCGCTTACTGCCGACGCCCCGCGCGACGCCAAGTCCGGCGCGCCGCGCCTGGTCCTGCCCGGCCACGACCGGCCCAAGGAAGGGGAGGGCGCAGCGCCTGCGAGGGCTCGGGAGGGCGCGCGCCCGGACAGGGAAGGAGAGCGCCCCGGCCAAGGGGCCGGCCGTCCCGTCCGCAAAGGGCCCCCGGGGCCGGGGGCGCCGGCGCGGCCCGGGAAAAAGCCCCGCGCGCCGCGTCCGGCCCGAAGCGGCGGCGATGCCGGGCCGCGCCCCAAGGCCGGCGGCAAGCCCGGTCCGGCCCGGTCCGGCCCGCGAAACGCGCCAGGCAAAAAAGGACCGAAGCATGGATGATCTTGAAAATAAGTCACGAAAAGCCCAGACCGCCGGCCGCCTGCCGCCCTGGCTGCGGGTGAAGCTCCCGGGCGACGCCGGTTTCGCCGCCACGGCCCACGCCGTGGCCGACGCGGGCCTGCGCACGGTCTGCCGCGGGGCGCGCTGCCCCAACATCTTCGAGTGCTTCTCCAAGGGCACGGCCACCTTCCTCATCCTCGGCGGCGTGTGCACGCGCGGCTGCGCCTTCTGCAACATCGAGGCGGGCAGGCCCGATCCGGTCGACCCCGACGAGCCGGCGCGCCTGGGCCGGGCCGTGGCCGAGCTTGGCCTGGCCCACGCCGTCGTCACCTCCGTCACCCGCGACGACCTGCCCGACGGCGGGGCGGCCCAGTTCGCGGCCGCCATCCGCGCCGTGCGCGAAGCCGTGCCCGCGGCCACGGTGGAGGTGCTCACCCCGGACTTCCGGGGCGATTTCGCCGCCCTGGACGTGGTGCTGGCGGCCGGGCCGGACGTCTACAACCACAACGTGGAGACCGTGCCGCGCCTGTACCCCACGGCCCGGGCCGGGGCGGACTACGCCCGCAGCCTGTCCGTGCTGGCCAGGGCGGCGCGCCTCGGCCGGTCCGTGGTCAAAAGCGGCCTCATGGTCGGACTCGGCGAAACCGCGGACGAGCTCGAGGCGACCTTCCGTGATCTGGCCGGGGCCGGCTGCCGCATGGTCACGGTGGGACAATACCTGCGGCCGTCGCGGCGCAACCTGCCCGTGGCCCGCTATGTGCCGCCCGAGGAGTTCGAGGCCCTGGCCGCGCTCGGCCGCCGGTGCGGCATCGCCGAGATGGCCTGCGCTCCGTTGGTCCGCAGCTCCTACAAGGCCGGCCAGGCGGCCTCGCTGGCGGCGGTTCGCGGTTGTCCGCGTTCCTGAAATGGGGTAGGGACTCGGCACCTTCTGCATCCAAAACGTACCGAATGCCTATAGTCATGGGAGGTCCCGCGTGGAGGTGTCACAAACCGGCATCCCCGGGCTTGTCGTCGTCAAGCCCAGGGTTTTCGGGGACAACCGTGGTTTCTTTCTGGAGACCCACAGCCGCAAGGCCTTTGCCGCGGCTGGCCTCGATTACGATTTCGTCCAGGACAACCACGCCCGCTCGGGACCGAGGGGCGTGTTGCGCGGCCTGCACTTCCAGCGTCCGCCGGCCACCCAGGCCAAGCTCGTGTGGGTGGTGCGCGGCGCGGTCTTCGACGTGGCCGTGGACCTGCGCGTCGGCTCGCCGACCTACAAGAAGTGGTACGGCATCGAGCTGACCGAGGACAATTTCCTGCGCCTCATGGTCCCGCGCGGCTTCGCCCACGGCTATGTCACGCTCACGGAAAACGCCGAGTTCATGTACAAGGTCGACGCGCTCTACGCGCCCGCCGAGGACGGCGGCATCGCCTGGAACGATCCCGAGATCGGCGTGGCCTGGCCCGTCACGGATCCCGTCCTTTCGGAAAAGGACGCCAGGCAGCCGCGTCTGGCCGAAATCGGCTCGCCTTTCGTCTACTCCGAACCCGCCTAAGGAACATCCATGGACACCGCCCAAAACGCCGCCGACGCGAACCGTTACGCCATCGTGCTGGCCGGCGGCTCGGGAACGCGTCTTTGGCCGCTTTCCCGCACGCTTTTGCCCAAACAGCTCCTCGACCTCGGCGACGGCGCGACCCTGCTCCAGTCCACGGTGGCCCGCGTGGCCGGAGCCTTCGACGCCGAGCGCCTCTACGTCGTCACCAACGAGGAGCACGTCTTCGAGGTGCGCTCCCAGCTCAAGGGTCTCCTGCCCCAGGCCGTGGCCCATGTCCTGGCCGAGCCCGTGGGCCGCAACACCCTGCCCGCCATCCTGCTGGCCCTGGAGCCCATCGTCGCCGCCGACCCCGATGCCGTGGTCGGCGTCTTCCCGGCCGACCACCGCATCGACGACCGGCCGGCCTGGACCGCGGCCATGGACCGCGCCTGCGCCCTGGCCGGGGAGGGCTGGTTCGTCACCTTCGGCATCCCGCCGCGAAGCCCCGAGACCGGCTACGGCTACATCCACCGGGGCGAGTCCCTGGGGGAGGGGGCCTACGCCGTGTCGGGATTCACCGAGAAGCCCGACCTGACCACGGCCGGGAAGCTCCTGGCCGGGGGCGAGCATTTCTGGAACAGCGGCATGTTCGTGTTTCGGGCCGACGTGTTCCTGGAGGCCGTGGCCGTCCACGCCCCGGAATTTCACGTTTGGTGGCAGGCGCGCGAGGAGCGGCCCCTGACCGGAGGCTACACCTTCCTGCCGGACATGTCCGTGGACTACGGCGTGGTCGAGAAGATGGGCCGCATCGCCATGGTCGAGGCCCCCTTCGACTGGGACGACCTGGGCAGTTGGGAGGCGCTCTACCGCCTGGGCGAGAAGGACGCTTCGGGCTGCGTGGTCCAGGGCGAGGTGTTGGCGCTCGACTGCGCGGACTCGCTTTTCTTCTCCCAGGGCAGCTCCCTGGCCGTGGCCGGGGTCAAGGACATGATCGTCATCCAGACCCGCGACGCGACGCTCGTGTGCCCGGTGTCCGAGGCCCAGCGGGTCAAGGACGTGGTGGGCGCGCTCAAGTCCCAGGGGAGCAAGCTCGTGGAGGCCCACGTCACGGTGCGCCGGCCCTGGGGCAGCTACACCGTGCTCGAGGGCGGCCCGGGCTACAAGATCAAGCGCATCGAGGTGCCGCCGGCCGGCCGGCTGTCGCTGCAGATGCACCACCACCGCAGCGAGCACTGGGTGGTGGTCTCGGGCACGGCCCTGGTCCAGATCGGCGAGGAGGAGCGGCTGCTCACCGAAAACCAGTCCGTGGACATCCCCAAGGGGGCCAAGCACCGGCTGTCCAATCCGGGCAAGGTGCCGGTGGAGATCATCGAGATCCAGTCCGGTCCGTATCTGGAGGAGGACGACATCGTGCGCTTCGACGACGTCTACGGCCGCAAGGTCGGGGGCGGCGGCGCGGGGTCGTGAGGCGGCGTCCCTCGATGACGGGGATTCGTGAATTTTTTCATTAAACCTTGACACGGAAGTTGCGGCCTGGGTAAAAAGCGCGGTGCGGCGCTCCCGTCCGGGGTGAGGGGATTGCCCCCGGGCAAAGGACGCGCCTCGCTCGCATCACATCATTTTCCGGCCGTGCCCCGGGGGACGGCGGACGTCGCGCGGGTTTCGCGCGGGGTTAACCAGCAACGGCAATGGGCAGGGGAAGTATGGAGGAGAAAAGATCGAATTCGGCCGGCGGCGTTGGCGGCATGGTGCTTTTTGCCCTGATCGGCTTCGTCGGCGCCCTCGTGGTGGGGTGGGTCATCTTTCCGAAACTGCTGTACAGCGAGAAGACGCAACCCATTCGTTTCAGTCACACCGTCCACGCGCAGCTCGGCATCGACTGCGAACAGTGCCACCATCTTGGCCCTGACGGCCGTTTCGCCGGCCTCCCCACGACCGAATCCTGCGCCGAATGCCATGGCGAGGAGACCGGGGACAATTCGCCCAACGGCAAGGAAATCGACAAGTTCGTCAAGGACTACGTCAAGACCGGCGCGCAAGTCCCCTGGCTTGTCTACCAGTATCAGCCCGACAACGTGTTCTTCTCCCACGCCGCCCACAAGGGGTTCGAGTGCACCAAGTGCCACCCCGACGTGGCCAAGACCGACACGCCGCCGACCTACTACCAGAACCGGGTCAGCGGCTACAGCAAGGACACGATGAAGATGTGGGAGTGCGAACGCTGCCACGCGTCCATGGGCACGAGCAACGCCTGCTACGTCTGTCATAAATAAGGGGGAAGAAATGGGACTTGATCGCAGAGCTTTCCTCGGGCTTGTGGCTGGTGGCGCCGTGGGCACCATGTTCACCCCCATCCCGTGGAAATTGTTGGACGATGTTTCTATCTGGACCCAGAACTGGTCGTGGATCCCCCGGGTCCCCAAGGGTCAGATCGACTACGTGACCACCACCAGCAAGCTGTGCCCCGCCGGCGAGGGCCTCAAGATCATGCGCGTGGCGGGCAACCCCATAAGCGCCGCCGGCAACCCGGACCATCCCCTGTCCCGGGGCGGCGTCTCGGCCCTGGCCCGGTCCGAGGTCTACATGCTGTACAGCCCGGCCCGGGTGAAGTCGCCCATGAAGAAGTCGGGCAAGGGCTTCGAGCCCATCACCTGGGAACAGGCGATGCTCGAGATGGCCGACAAGCTCGGCGCGGCCAAGGGCGCGGTGGCCTGCGTGTCCGGCGACGGCACGGGTACCGTCAACGAGCTGCTCTCCGCCTTTGTGGGCAAGCTCGGCGCGGCCGGCTACTTCATGATGCCCTCCGAGGCCGCTACCGCCGCCAAGGCCGTCAAGCTCATGGGCGGCAAGGGCCAGGCCGGCTACGACTTCGAAAACGCCGACACGGTCCTGGTGCTCGGCGCGGACATCTTCGAGACCTGGGGCACCTCCACCCGCAACCGCAAGGCCTTCGGCGACTCCCGCCCGGTCGGGCAAAAGCCCAAGTCCGACTACATCTACGTCGGCCCCACCCGCAACAACACCGCCGCGGTGTGCGACCAGTGGATCCCGGCCGCCACCGCCGACCTCGGCGTGGTGGCGCTCGGCATCGCCTGGCACCTGCTGCGGGCCGGCGCGACCAGCGCCGCTCCCGGCTTCGACACCTTCAAGGCCGTGGTCAACGGCGGCTTCGGCCCCGAAGACGTCAAGCGCGCCACGGGCATCGCCCCCGAGGTGCTGGCCGGCGTGGCCAAGGCCCTGGCTTCGGCCAAGGCCCCCCTGGTCGTCACCGGCTCGCCCTGCGGCCAGGGCCTGGGCGCCGCCCCGGTCATCGCCGGCATGTCGCTCAACCTCCTGCTCGGGCGCGTGAACAAGCCCGGCGGCGTCTACGCCCTGCCGGAGCTGGCCACCGTCGTGCCCGGGGCCATGACCCGCGAGGCCATGCTGGCCGGCGACCTGCCCGCCTTCCTCAAGGGCGTGGCCGACGGCAAGACCCCGGCCCCCAAGGCCCTGCTCGTCTACGACGCCAACCCGGCCTACGGCCTGCCCGAAACGGCGACCATGGCCAAGGCCCTGGAAAAGATCCCCTACAAGGTAAGCTTCTCCTCCTTCCTGGACGAGACCGCGGCCATGTGCGACCTGGTCTTGCCCAACTCCCTGACCCTCGAGCGCTACGACGACCTGGCCACGCCCTATGGCTCCGGCTTTTGCGTCTACAGCCTCACCGTGCCCTACCAGAAGCCCGTCCACGACACCCGCACCACGGGCGACGTGATTCTGACGCTGGCCCGCAAGATGAGCGTCGACCTCAAGTTCGACAACTTCCTGCAGGTGCTGAAAGAAAAGGTGGCCACCCTGGCCAAGGCCTCGGGCGGCTTCGTGGCGAAAGACGTCATGCCCTGGCAGGTGGCGGCGGGCAAGCCCGCGCCCGCCCTGGCCGGCGGCGACCTCTGGAAGGCCCTGACCTCCGGCTACGCCTGGACCATGGTCGGCCAGGTGCAGGCGACCCTGGGCTTCGCCCCGGAAGTGCTGGCCAAGGCCATAAAGGCCGGCAAGGCCCCGGAAAAGGCCGTCGTGCTCGCGCCCTACGCCCAGTTGCGCACCGGCACCCCGACCACCGGCATTCCCTGCCAGGACCTGACCACGGTTCCCGACACCGAGCTCATCGGCGAAAGCACCTTCGTGCGCCTCAACAGCGCCACGGCCAAGGCCCTGGGCGTGAAAAAGGGCGCCACGGTCAAGCTGACCGCCGGCGGCGCGAGCTGCGAGGCCAAGGTCCACATCTTCGAGAGCGTGATGACCGGCGTGGTTTCGGCTCCCCTGGGGTTTGGCCACTCCGCCTTCGACGTCTTCAGCAAGGGCAAGGGGGCCAACTACCTGTCGCTGCTGTCCGTCGTCGAGGAGCCGGGCACCGGCCTGTCCACCTGGGCGGCCGCTGACGTCAAAATCGCCTAACCACGAGGCAAAGGGAAGCCGATATGTCCGGACACAGCAAGGAATTCCCGATCACCTGGGGCATGGTGATCGACATTGACAAATGCACCGGCTGCGGGGCCTGCATGGCCTCCTGCCAGACGGAAAACAATATCGAACCCCAGCCCGAGGCCTCCAACAAGCTGCGGAGCACCTCCTGGATGCTGGTCTACGAACTGACCAACGACAAGGCCTTTCCCGACCACGACATCGCCTTCCTGCCCCGGCCTTGTCAGCAGTGCGGCAATCCGCCCTGCGTGTCCGTTTGCCCGGTCGTGGCCACGGACAAGAACGAGGACGGCGGCATCGTCTCCCAGGTCTACCCCCGCTGCATCGGTTGCCGGTACTGCGTGGCGGCCTGTCCCTACCACGTCCGCTACTTCGGCTGGTACGATCCGGTCTGGCCCGAAGGAATGGAGAAGACCCTGTCGCCCCTGACCTCGGTGCGGCCGCGCGGCGTGGTGGAGAAGTGCTCCTTCTGCCACCACCGCTGGAACTTGGCCAAGGACGCGGCGCGGGCGAGCGGCAAGAACCCCGACAACCTCGACGACGGGGCCTACGTGACCGCTTGCGTGCAGAATTGCCCCTCCGGGGCGCTCTCCTTCGGGGACCTCAAGAACCCCAAGCACAAGGTGCACGAGCTCATCAAGAACCCCAACGCCTTCCGGCTCCTCCAGCGCCTGGGCACCAACACCCAGGTCTACTACATCAGCCGGCGGGAATGGGTGCGCAAGCTCGGCGACAACTACCTTAAAAGCGAGTAACCGGGGGACGCTATGAGCCTGATCGACATGGAAAAAACGTGGTACCCCGAGGGCGTCGAGCGTTGCGGCCTGGGGAAGTTCATGGGCTGGCTCGGCATCTGGGCCGTGGTCGGCCTGCTGGGCGTGCTGTCCATGCTCTGGGTCTTCTACCGGGGCATCGGCGTCACGGGCCTGGACAACTACTTCGGCTTCGGCCTGTGGATCACCTTCGACCTGGCCGTCATCGCGCTGGGCGCCGGCGCCTTCTTCACCGGCCTCATCCGCTACATCATCGGCCTGGACGAGCTTAAAAACATCATCAACCTGACGGTCATCAAGGGCTTCCTCTGCTACTCCGGAGCCATGCTGATCCTCTCCCTGGACGTCGGCCAGCCGCTTCGGGCCTGGTTCGGCTACTGGCACCCCAACGTCCACTCCATGCTGACCGAAGTCATCTTCTGCATCACCTGCTACCTGCTCGTGCTCATCATCGAGTACGTGCCGCTGATCCTCGAGCAGAAGCAGCTCAACAAGATCCCGTTCCTGCACAACCTGGCCCACCAGATGCACGTGGTCATGCCGCTGTTCGCCGGCATCGGCGCGTTCCTGTCGACCTTCCACCAGGGCTCTCTCGGCGGCATGTACGGCGTCATGTTCGCCCGTCCCTACGCCTTCCGCGAGGGCTTCTTCATCTGGCCGTGGACCTTCTTCCTGTTCGTCCTGTCGGCCATCGCCTCCGGTCCCTGCCTGACGGTGCTCATCTGCGGCTTCATGGAGAAGCTTTCCGGCCGCAAGCTCACCACCTACCGCATCAAGTCGCTCATGGCCAAGATCGGCGGCACCATGCTGCTCATCTACACCGTGTTCAAGTACCTGGACACCTGGGCCTGGATCAACGGCGTGCTGCCCAAGGCGGGACTCACCTTCGACCAGATGTTCTACGGCCTGGTCTACGGCAAGTGGCTGTTCTTCACCGAGATCGTCCTGTGCCTGCTCGTTCCGGTCGTGTTCCTGCTCACCCCGCTGCGCAAGAAGCCGGCCTTCATGTACTCCGGCGCGTTTCTGGCCTGCGTGGGCGTGGTCATCAACCGCTACGTCTTCACCGTCCAGGCCCTGGCCCAGCCGGTGCTGCCCTTCACCAAGTGGGAGATCTACACCCCCAACTGGGCCGAATGGCTGACCTCGTTCATGGTCATCGCCTACGGCTTCATCGTCATGAGCCTGTCCTACCGCTATCTGCCCATCTTCCCGCAGGAAGTGGGCCTCAACAAGAAGTAGCGCCAGCGCTCCTCCTCGTTTGTCAAAGCCCGGCCGCCTCGCGCGGCCGGGCTTTTTTGTCGCCTGCGGCCGGGAACTGTCGTCGGTCGGCCTTGCGGCGAACGGGGTCTCGCGTGGATTTGCCGGCATTGCGTCAATGTCGCGACATGCCGTCGCAATGGAGGCGCTTGAAGCCATGCCCGAGGCGTCCGGACCGCATGCCGTCCGCCTCCGTTCCGTGTCCGGCGGCCGGGCCGGGACGGAAGCCCACGGGGGATTGGCCGCGTTGCGATCGTCAGGGCGGCGTTCCCACAGCCGCACGCCGGGACAGGCGCGGCAGGGAACCGCCCGGATTCCCGAGGAGACGAAAAAGTGGCACCCGGGTTGCAAACATCGTGACGCTAAGTGTAGATTCTTTTGTCGGCATCGGCCCGCGCACGTTTCACGGTAAGCCCGCCCGAGCGGTTCCTTGCCCGGACCGGCTGTCTGAAAACCGCTTCAGGGGAGGCCGGCTTGGCATTCAAGACCAGACAAGGCGCCATCACGTGGCTGCGCGTGGCCGACCTGGCCGTGGCCGCCGCATCCCTCATGATCGCCGCCGTCGTGGCCGGGGCGGCCCGGCCCGGAGACTCGACCGCCGAGGTGCATATCGACGGCTCCGGATTGCTGCTCTTTTGCGTCGCCCTGGGGGCCACGGCCTGCGTGTTTCCGGCCTTCGCCCTGTATACCGAAACGGCGCTTTTCCAGTGGCGGCAGGCGGTCAAGGCCATGGTCAAGGCCGCCACCGGCGTGCTCCTGGTGCTGGTGGCCGCCGGGGCGCTGCTGCGTTCGCCTCTGGTCACGCCGGCCTTCCTGGCCGCCTACTGGCTGGCCTCGTGCCTGGGCGGCATCGCCGTGCGCCATGTCGGCCGGCGGCTGCTCTTTCTCACCGAGGCGCAAGGCATCGCCGCCCGGCGCACGATCATCGTCGGCACCGGGCCGCGCGCCCAGGAGATCGCCCGGGACATCCTGGACCACCCCGGTCACGGGCACCGCTTCCTGGGATTCATCGCCGCCGGCTGGGAAGTCCCGCCGCCGTCGCTGCGCCCCGATCGCTTCGTCATCCTGTCCGATTTGGCCGGCCTGCCCGCCTACCTGCGCGAACACGTGGTGGACGAGGTGCTGGTCTGCCTGCCCATCGACGCCCTGTGCCACACGGCCACCTCCCTGGCCACGGTCTGCGAGGAGCACGGCGTGGCCGTGACCGTGGTCACGCGGCTTTTCGAGCTCAAGAACCCGCGCCAACGCCCCGGCAGCCACGGCGGCGAGATCGTGGCCACCATCTCCAACACCCTGGCCGACGAGCGGGAGCTGATCCTCAAGCGCTTCCTGGACGTGGCCGTGGCCGCGACGGTCCTGGTCGCGCTGTCGCCGCTGCTGGCCCTGGTCTGGGCGCTCGTGCGCCTGACCTCGCCCGGGCCGGCGCT
Source organism: Solidesulfovibrio sp. (assembly GCF_029978005.1). Classification (GTDB taxonomy): domain Bacteria; phylum Desulfobacterota; class Desulfovibrionia; order Desulfovibrionales; family Desulfovibrionaceae; genus Solidesulfovibrio. The sequence continues at coordinate 62,462 of NZ_JARKOZ010000014.1, forward strand.
GTTCGTCCAGGAACGGGTGGGGCTCAACAAGCGGCTGTTCAAGTTTTACAAGTTCCGCACCATGGTGGAAAACGCCGAGGCGCTCCAAGCCGATCTCGAGGCCAGCAACGAGACCAACGGCGCGACGTTCAAGATGCGAAACGATCCCCGCATCACGCCCCTTGGCCGCATCCTGCGCAAGACCAGCATCGACGAATTGCCGCAGCTCTACAACGTCCTTCGCGGCGACATGAGCCTTGTCGGCCCGCGTCCGCTGCCCATACGCGACGTGGAGCGCATCGAGAACGACTGGCCGCGCCGCCGCTTCGGGGTCAAGCCCGGCATCACCTGCCTGTGGCAGATACGCGGCCGCAACGCCCTGCCGTTCGAGCGCATGATGGAGTGCGACATCGAATACGTGGACACCTGGTCCGTGGCCCTGGACGTCAGGATCCTGCTGGCCACCATCCCGGTGGTCTTCGGCATGCGCGGGGCGTATTAGGAATTTCGTCTCGAAAGGCCGTGGCGACGGCGGCCCGACCATGCCGGGCATCGCCAGACGCGCCCCCTTGCGGGGTGGTCCAGGAGGGGCCCTCGGCCCCTCCTGGCCGCCGGAGGCGTTTTCTCCCTGTACTCGCCGTCAGTCGAGCACGACCATTTGCAGGCGCTGGACGCCGAAGGCCAGGGCCTGGTCGCGGTCGGCCAGGCACAGGTCCAGGCGGTCCGTGAAGCGGGGGTGCATGAGGTCTTCCACCACCCGCACGCCCAGGCCCTCGATGAAGACCTTGCGGCCGAGCAGGCGTCTGAGGTCCTGGGACACGGCCACCGTGCGCCCCGCGCGCACCACGCCGCCGCGCGCCGTGGGCTGGGGCTGGCCGTCCTCGGAGCCGCACAGCGGACAGTAGGCCGTGGTGGTGAGCGTGAACCGCCGCCGGTTGTCCTCGTCCAGGCTGAAAAGCGTCGCCGCGTCCTGGCGCGACGCCTGGGCCATGACCGCTTCCTGGACGGCCAGGGCGTTTTGGTGGCGAAGTCCGGCCGCACGTTCGTGAAAAGCCTCGCCGGCCACGGACAGGCCGATGGCCGAAAGGGCCAGCAGCGCCAGTGAGGCGCTGCGCGCGAGGTCTGCGCGCGACGGCGCGGCGGGCGACTTTTGGAGTTGTTCGTCCATGGAATCCTCCTTTGCCTCGGGCGCGGGGCGGGTCTTCTTGCCCGCGGCCGCGCCCTGTCCTATACTGGCGCGATCCGGCCGCCGGGGGAAACGGAACGCATGCGCATCAAAAAGCCTTTCAAGCGACGCAGGGGGTTCGGCCCGCTGTTTTTCCTCGTGGCCGGCCTGCTGGTGGCCGCGCCCCTGGCGCTGGCGGGAGTCGCCGGCTATTACCTGTTTCTCAAGGATGCGCGGAAACCGCAAGTGACGCTTACGCCGGAGGCCGAGGCCGCTTCGCCCAAGCGCGCCTTCACCGTCACCGCCGCGGACGAGGAGTCCGGCATCCGTTCCCTCACCGTCACCGTCACCCAGGGCCAGCGCCGCACCGACGTGCTGCGCCGCAGCTACGACCCGCCGCGTGACCGGGTTTCCGAGCGTTTCACCCTGGAGGGCTCGGAGCTTCGCGGCGGCGCCTTCGAGATGCAGGTGGCCGCCTACGACGGCTCCTACGCCAATCTCGGCGCGGGCAACGCCGCCCGCGTGTCGCGGCGCATGCTGCTCGACATGACGCCGCCCTCGGTCAAGGCGCTGACTCCGGCCCATTACGTGCGCCAGGGCGGGGTGGGGCTGGTCGTCTACGAGGTCAACAAGGACGTCACCCGCTCCGGCGTCATGGTCGGCGACGCCTTTTATCCCGGTTACAAGCAAAAAAGCGGCCAATACGCCTGTCTGTTCGCCTTTCCGGCCGATGTCGAGGCCGAGTCCTTCAAGCCGCGCCTGTTCGTGGAGGACGCGGCGGGCAACGAAAAGACGGGATTTTTCGTCAATATGGCCATCAAGCGGCGCTTTCGCGAGGAGCGGGTGGACGTTACCGACGAGTACCTGGCCGCGCGCCTGCCGGCCTTTGCCGCGCTGTTCCCGGAGGTGCGCGATCCGGTCGAACGTTTCAAAAAGTTGGACACCGAGCTGCGCCGGCAAAACGACGCCAGCCTGGCCGAATTCGCCAGGAAGACCTCCCCCGAGGCGCTGTGGGAGGGGGCCTTCGTCTACATGCCCCGGTCCGTGGTGCGCGGCTCCTTCGCCGCCGACCGGGTCTACACGTACAAAGGCCAGGAGATCGTCCGGGAAAAACATATGGGCATCGACCTGTCCTCGGTGCCGCGCGCGCCGGTGCCGGCGGCCAACAGCGGCCGGGTGGTCTTCGCCGGGGCCCTCGGCGTCTACGGCAACGCCGTGGTCGTGGACCACGGCATGGGCCTGCAAAGCCTCTACGCCAACCTGTCCTCCACGGCCGTGCGCGCCGGGGACGAGGTGAAAAAGGGCGACGTCGTGGGCGCGACCGGCACCTCGGGCCTGGCTCCGGGCGACCAGGTCCATTTCGCCATGTACCTGGCCGGCCGGCCGGTCATCCCCATCGAGTGGTGGGACGGCCACTGGCTGGAGGACAACGTCACGGCCAAGATCAAGCGCTACGCCTCCGGCGGGCAGCCGGAACAGGCCCAGTAGGGGGCCTGGCCGGGCGCGGCCGTGTTGACAAAGCCCGGTCGCCCTTTTTAACGTCATCCGTTGTTCAAAATTTCTCATGAGGAGCATAGGCGCATGGAAAAGACGGTATATTGGATCGAGGGCGACGGTATCGGCCCGGATGTCTGGAAGGCCGGTCGGCCGGTCCTCGACGCCGCCGTGGAAAAGGCCTACGGCGGCAGCCGCAAGCTGGTCTGGAAGGAGCTGCTGGCCGGCGGCAAGGCCTTCAAGGAGACCGGCGACTACCTGCCCCAGGCCACCCTCGACGCGCTTTCGGGCGCGGAACTGGCCTTCAAGGGCCCGCTGGCCACGCCCGTGGGCGGCGGCTTCCGCAGCTTAAACGTCACCCTGCGCCAGGTCCTCGACCTCTACGCCTGCATCCGCCCCATCAAGTACTTCAAGGGCATCGAGTCGCCGGTCAAGCGGCCGGACCTCGTGGACATGATCATTTTCCGCGAGAACACCGAGGACGTCTACGCCGGCATCGAATACGCCACGGGCACGCCCGAGGCGAAAAAGCTCATCGCCTTCCTGCGCGACGAACTCGGGGCCAACGTGGACGAGACCGCCGGCGTCGGCATCAAGCCCATCACCCCGGCCGGCTCCAAGCGCCTGGTGCGAAAGGCCATCCGGCACGCCGTGGCCGCCGGCCGCCCGAGCGTCACCCTGGTGCACAAGGGCAACATCATGAAGTACACCGAGGGCGCGTTTCGGGCCTTCGGCTACGAGGTGGCGGCCACGGAGTTCGGCGAGGCGACCATGACCGAGGAGGAGGCCGCCGCCGGCGGCACCAAGCCCATCGTCATCAAGGACCGCATCGCGGACAACATGTTCCAGGTGGCGCTCATGCGGCCCCAGGACTATTCGGTCATCGCCACCACGAACCTCAACGGCGACTACATCTCCGACGCCCTGGCCGCCCAGGTCGGCGGCCTGGGCCTGGCCCCGGGCGTCAACATGAGCGAGAAGCTCGCCTTCTTCGAGCCCACCCACGGCATCGCCCCGGCCCTGGCCGGCAAGGACAAGGCCAACCCCGGCAGCCTGATCTTAAGCGGCGCCATGCTGCTCGAACACATCGGCTGGAACGAGGCTGCCAAGTGCATCCACGACTCCATGGACAGGACCATTTCCGGCAAGAAGGTCACCGTGGACCTGGCCGACCAGATTCCCGGCGCGACCACCATCGGCTGCGCCGCCTTCGGCGAACTTCTGGCCAAGAACCTGTAACTTTGGCATGTTACCGCCGCAGGGCGGGCAAAGCCGGCGACGGCCCCGCCCTTGCGGCGATTTCCCCGGCCACGGGGAATCGGTATGCGGGGCATGTCTCCCGTCGCCTCGCCGAGTGATCCGTCGTACGTGTCGAGCAATCGCGAGTCGTGACGCCCCCGGGCGCTTCGGGGGAAGGGAGGCCATATGGCCGTTGTCGGCGTGGATACGGGAGGCACCTTCACCGATATCATCTGTCGTGCGGGCGAGGGCTTCGCGGTGGTCAAGCTGCCGTCCACGCCGGACGATCCGGCCAGGGCGGTGCTCGAGGGACTGGCCCGGCTGGGCGTTTCCCCGCGCAAGGTGCTGCACGGCTCGACCGTGGCCACCAATGCGCTGCTCGAGCGCAAGGGCGCGGTCACGGCCTACGTCTCCAACGCCGGCTTCGAGGACGTCATTGCCATCGGACGCCAGAACCGGCCGGAACTCTACGATCTTTCCAGCCGCAAGGAGCCTTGCCTGGTGCCGCAGGCCCTGCGCTTCGGCGTGCCGGGGCGCGTGTCGAGCGCCGGCAAGGTCGTCGAGGACCTGACCCCCGAGCAGGCCTGGCAGGCGGCCCAGGCCGTGGCCGATTCCGGGGCCGAGTCCGCCGCCGTGTGCCTGCTTTTCTCCTTCCTCAAGCCCGAGCACGAGCAGCTCCTGGGCCAGGCCCTGGCCGAAGCCGGGATCTCCGTTTCGCTGTCGAGCGACATCCTGGCGGAATTTCGCGAATACGAGCGCGCGGCCACGACCGTCGCCAACGCCTACGTCGCGCCGGTCATGGACGCCTACATCGGCGAACTCGAGGCCGGCATGCCGGACGGCGCGCCGCTTTCGGTCATGCAGTCGAGCGGCGGCCTCGTCACCGCCGCCGTCGCCCGGCGCGAACCCGTGCGCACCATCCTGTCCGGCCCGGCCGGCGGGGTCGTGGCGGCCATGGCCGTGGGCAAGGCCGCCGGCCTCGACCGCCTCGTCACCTTCGACATGGGCGGCACCTCCACCGACGTCTCGCTTCTGGACGGCATGCTCTCCATGGCCATGGAGACGCGCATCGCCGGCCTGCCCGTGAAGTCGCCCATGATCGATATCCACACCGTGGGCGCGGGCGGCGGGTCGCTGGCCTCCCTGGACGCCGGCGGAGCGCTGCTCGTCGGGCCGCGAAGCGCCGGGGCCGACCCCGGCCCGGCCTGCTACGGCAAGGGCGACGGGCTCACCGTCACCGACGCCGACCTGTTTTTGGGCCGGCTGTCGCCGGAGCATTTCCTGGGCGGCGGCATGGCGCTTTTTCCCGATCGTCTGCCCGGGTTTTTCGCCGCCCTGGGCGAGCCCGGCGGGCTTTCCGCCGTGGAGGCGGCCGAGGGAGTGGTGGCCGTGGCCGAGGCGGCCATGGAGCGGGCCGTCCGGGTCATTTCCGTGGAGCGCGGCCACGATCCGGCCGATTTCGCGCTTTTCTCCTTCGGCGGCGCGGGCGGGCTGCACGCCGTGTCCCTGGCCCGGCTCCTGGGCATGCGCAAGGTGGTGGTGCCGCGCCATCCCGGGCTTTTCTCCGCCCTGGGCATGCTCTACGCCGACGTGGTCAAGGATTTCTCCGAAACGGTCATGCTCGGCTCCGACAAGACCGACGTCTTCGACCTGGCCGGGCTGTTCGGACCGCTGGAGGAAAAGGCCCGCGAGGCCATGGCCCGCGAGGGCGTGCCGGCGGCCAAGGTGCTCCTTGAACGCCAGCTCGACATGCGCTATCGCGGCCAGTCCCACGAGCTGCCCATCCGCTTCGTGGCCGATCCCTACACCGCCTTCCATTCGCGCCACGAGGCCGTCTTCGGCTTCAAGAACCCCCGCGACGTCATCGAGGTGGTGACCCTTCGCATCCGCGCCCGGGGCGTCACGGAAAAGCCTCCCTTCGAGGAGTCCGAGCGGCGCGTGGCCGCCGTCGCCGAATCGGCCAGGCTCGGCGAGAAGCCGCTCGTCTGGAAAAGCCGCCAGATCGCGGCCATGTGGTACGACCGCGAGCGGCTGCTGCCCGGCAACCGCATCGTCGGCCCGGCGCTTCTGGCCGAGACCTCGGCCACGACCTTCGTGCCGCCCAAGGCCGAGGCCGTGGTGGACGGGTTCGGGAACATCGTCATCGACACGCGGGTCGGGTAGAGGCGGGGAAGAGGGAAAAGGGAAGAGGAAGCTGCCTCCGGCGGCCGGGAGGGGGTGACCCCCTCCCGGACCCTCCCCGATGGGGGGAAGCAATGGCCGGTTTTGGGGCGGGGCTGCCTCGATATGGGGCGGGAGGAAGAAGGGCGCAACATGCTCGTCATCGGCACGCCGTGTTACGGCGGGGTGGTCACGCTGCCCTACATGCTGTCCATGCTGGCGCTCAAGGACGTGCTGAACCGCGACAAGGTGCCGTTTCGGCTGCTTACGCCCGCAAACGACAGCCTGATTACCCGCGTGCGAAACGCCATCGTGGGCGAGTTCTTGCGCGACGCGCGCGCCACGCATCTGCTTTTCATCGACGCGGACATCGAGTTCCAGCCGGCCATGGTGCCGCGCCTGCTCGGCAGCGGCCTGGACGTGGTCTGCGGCGTCTATCCGGTCAAGGGGCTTAAGCTGGAGCGCGTCATGGCGCAACCGGCGGACACGCCGCCGCAGGTCGCCGAGGCCGCGAGCCTCGATTATGCGGTGAAGGTCAAGCCGGGCTGTCGCATGGACGCACAGGGCTTCCTGGAAGTGGAGTAT
>NZ_JARKOZ010000020.1 GCF_029978005.1 Solidesulfovibrio sp.
TTCGGTCCGCTGCTCGACCGACCTCGCGGTGACCGCAGCCAATCCGCCACACCACGCCGACCGGGGGGACCGGGGGGGATGATCCCCCCCGGCGGGTCCAGGGCAGCGCCCTGGTGGGGTTCGGGGCGAAGCCCCGTCTTCTCCTCCTCCCCTACTCATCCCCCTAGTAAGCCGCCACGGGGAAGTCTTCCACGGTGCCGGGCACGCCGGTGGTCGGAGTCTGTTCGCCCCGGGTGAGTTCCTTGACGCGTTCGGAGATGTAGAGGTCGAGCATCTTGAAGGTGACGCGGCCGGTGCGGCGCGTGTCGGCCTTGCCTTTGACGCCTTCCACCAGGGCCTTGGTGAAAGCTCCGTTTTGCCATTCCGGCTTTTCCAGGGAGTATTGCCGGCCGGTGGAGGCGGCGAAGACGACCGCGCCGTTGCCGGCGCTGGCCAGTTCGTTGATCACGCCGTTGAGGTCCCCCATGCCGCGCCGGCCCGCGCCCATGATGGAGCCGCTGTGGCAGGTGTCCACGAAGAAGAGCGTCTTGCCGGCGATGTTGCGGATGGTCTTCTGGATTTCCAGGAAGGGCAGTCCCGTGGCGCGCAGCTTTTCCAGGTCCGTGTTGGCGGGCAGGAAGTAGTAGTCGCCGTTCTTGTCGTTCACGCCGTGGCCGGCCAGGAAGATCATGGCCACGTCGTGCTGGGTGGTCTGGCGCTCGATCCAGTCCAGGCCTTCGAGGACGGCTTCCTTGGTGGCCGCGCCGTCGGTGAGGACGCGGATCTGCGCGTCGCCGTAGAGGCGGCCCTTTTGCGCGGACATGGCCTCGGCGAAGTCCTGGGCGTCCTTGGCCGGGAATTGCAGGGCCAGCGACTTGTCGGCGTACTGCCCGACGCCGATGGCCAGCACGTAGAGCTTGGCCGCGGGTGCGGCCGGGGCGGCGGCCTTGCCGGCCCACTTGAGGCGCACGGTGGCCGGGGCCGAGGGGCCGTTGCGGTTGTCCGCGGCCACGGAGAGCACCACGTCGCGCTGGGGCAGCGTGACCTTGGACTGCAGCACGCTCGGCTCGAAGCCGCGCCCGGCCAGGTTCGGGTGATCTTCGGCCACGCGCGCGCCGTCGACCAGCAGGCGCACGGCCGTGACATCCTCGCCGCCGGGGCTGCGCACGGCGAACTTGACGGTGGCATCGGGCGAGGTGAAGGCATCGCCCGGGGCCGGAGTCAGGATCTCCACCACCGGCGGCCGGGCCGTCAGCACCGAGGGCGAGCGCACGTCGCCGCCCCGGGCGGCGTTGGCCGCGGCCAGGGCCCGATCTTCGTCAAGGGTGCGAAGCGCCAGGTCCACCACGTCCGGCCGGTGGAAGGCGTCGCGGAAGCGCGAGGCCGGGAAGAAATCGGCGGCGTGTTCCGGGCCGTTGTTGACGTTCCAGCCGATCATGTCTTCGCCGCCCGAGGAGGCGTCGTAGTAGCCGGCCGGGGTCCACAGCACCCAGCGCTTGCCGTCGGCGTTGGGGAAAAACGAGAGGATCTCCTTGCCGTCCTCCATGCGGTACCAGCGGATGGAGCCGTCGCCTATGGCCGCGGCGACCAGGCGGCCGTCGCCGCTGACGTTCACGGCCCAGACCGTGTCCGGGGCCGGCGTCTGCCACAGGGGCCGACCGTCCGCGCCGTAGGCCCGCACGTTCCAGGAGGTGCCGAGCACCAGACGGCGATTGTCCGGAGCGATGGCCAGGGAGTAGGCGGTCTCGAAGTCCTTGAGCTTGAGCGCCTGGCCGTTGAGCATGGGCGTGCGGCTGCCTTCGTAGCCGGTGACGGCGATGCCCGGGGCCTGGGTGCGCGGCGCGGCCAGGTCGGGCGTGGGCGCGTCGAGCTGGCGCAGGTCGCGGCCGGGCAGGGCGAAGCGGTAGGAGCCCTTCTTGGGCGTGGCGGCGTAGGCGATGGTCTCGCCGGTGCGGTCCACGAGGAAATTCTTCGCCGAGGTACGGTAGTCGCGGATGGCCGGGGAGCGGGTCATGCCGAAGGAGCCGTCCGGACGCAGCACGCCCCAGCGCGGCGCGACGGTGCCGTAGGCCACGCCGCCGTCCGGCAGCGGGCAGAGGGTGACCACGGCGGACTTGCCCGTGTCCAGGTCCTGGTACTGCACGAAATCCGAGGGCTTGAAGCGGCGGATGGGGCAGCCCCGGTCCGTGACCCAGCGGCCGGCGGCGAGCAGGGTTCCGTCGGCGGCGAAGGCCACCGAGGCCAGGTTGCCGTTGTCCACGCCGGCGAGGTTCGGCGCGCCGAGGAGGTTCAGGGTCTCGCCGTCGAGCACGGCCACGGAAGGGGAATCGGTGAATCCCACGGCCAGTTGCGCCCCGTCCGGGGAGAAGGCCACGGAAAAGGGGCGCGTGCCGCCGGGGACGCGGGTTTTGGCCAGCAGCGACAGGCCGGTGTCCGTGACGCGGTACAGGCGCACCGCGCCGTCGTAGCAGGCCGTGGCCAGATGGCCCTTGCCGTCGAAGGCCGCGCCGTAGGCCTCGCCGCCGTAGTCCTTGTCGCCGCCGACGAGGGACAGGTCGGACAGTCGCCACACGCGCACGCCCTCCTCGCCCATGGCCGCGGCCAGGTAAGCGCCGTCGTGGGACACGGAAAGGTGGTTGACCACGCTTGGCAGGCCGGTGAGTCGCTTGACCAGCCGGCCGGACTCGCGCTCGAAGATGTAGACGCTGTGGGTCTTGTCCCAGCCGTAGCCGGTCCAGCCGGCGCAGAAGACGTAGCGGCCGTCGGGGCTCATGGCCACGCTGTAGAGCCGGCCCTCGTAGTCGTGGCCGATGGGCGGGCGCAGCACGCGCAGTTGTTCGCCGGTGCGGATGTCCCAGACGCGGCAGGTCTTGTCGTCCGAGGCCG
>NZ_JARKOZ010000032.1 GCF_029978005.1 Solidesulfovibrio sp.
AACCTGAGCGTCTTTTGCGAACTGGCGCGCGGCACGCTGCTGGCCGACGCCGTGTCCATCCTGGGCAGTCTGGACCTCGTCATCCCGGAGATCGACCGATGAACCTGGAACAGCTTTTAAGCCTGGATCATCCGCTCACGCGCCTGGTGATCGGGTTGCTTTGCATCTTCGCCTTCGTGGGCCTCAACGGCCTGGTGCTGGTCTGGGTCGAGCGCAAGGTGGCCGGGCATTGCCAGCTGCGCCCGGGTCCCCTGCACGTCGGTCCCCACGGCCTGCTCCAGCCCCTGGTCGACGCGGTCAAGCTCATCGGCAAGCAGCTCGTGGCCCCGGCCGGCAGCGACAAGATCCTCTATTGGACCGCGCCGCTTCTGGCCTTCGCCCCGGTGACGGTGTGCTTCCTGCCGTTGCCCTGGGCGCCGGAACTGTCCATGATCCCCATGAACCTGGGGCTGGTGCTCATCCTGGCCTTTTCCGGGCTCGGCGTCCTGTCGCTGATCCTGGCCGGCTGGGGCTCCAACAACAAGTGGGGGCTGCTCGGGGCCGCCCGCTCCGTGGCCCAGTCCGTGGCCTACGAGGTGCCGCTGCTCCTTTCCGTCATGGCCGTGGCCATCACGGCCGGGTCGCTGGACCTGTACCAGATCTCCGCCCAGCAGGGCGGCTGGCCGTGGCAGTGGTACGGCGTCAAAAACCCCCTGGCCTTCTTCATCTTTCTGGTCTGCGCCGTGGCCGAGACCAACCGCGCCCCCTTCGACCTGCCCGAGGCCGAGTCGGAACTCACGGCCGGCTTCCACACCGAATATTCGGGCATGGGCTTCGGCCTGTTCTTCCTGGCCGAATACGCCAACATGATCATCGTCTCGGGCGTGGCGGCAGCGCTTTTCCTGGGCGGCTGGCAGGGGCCTTTCCTGCCGGGCGTGTGGTGGTTTCTGGTCAAGATCTACTGCATCCTCTTTTTCATCATCTGGCTGCGCTGGACGTATCCGCGCGTGCGCTTCGACCAGCTGCTCAACCTCAGCTGGAAGTGGCTCACGCCCCTGGCGCTTCTTGACCTTGCCCTGGCCGTGATCGTGGCCGGATTCGGAGGCTGACATGTCGGTTTCGCAGCTCATCGAGGAAGCCTACACGGGGCTCAAAAGCCTCGTCATCGGCCTTGGCGTCACGGGCAAGGCCTTTGTGCAGCCGGGCGTGACCGTGCTGTATCCCATGGAGGAAGTGGAGCGCGACGCTCTCGTGACCTTTCGCGGCCATGTGGAGCTGATCGGCAAGGAAGAAGATCCGGCCGTGCCGCGTTGCGTGGCCTGCGGCGCGTGCGTCAAGGCCTGTCCGTCGAACTGCATCACCGTCCTGTGCCCGGTGGCTCCCAAGGAGGGCGAGGAGGGCGGCCCGGCCACGATGGCCCCGCCCCCCCAGAAGGGCTGCAAGACGCCCGGCGCGTTCATCGTGGATTTCTCGCTGTGCAGTCTGTGCGGCCAGTGCGCCAGGATCTGCCCGGTGGATTCGCTCCAGTTCTCGGACAACCCCTACATGGTGAGTTTCGACCGCAAGGACTTCCAGATCGACCTGCTGGCGCGCCTCAAGAGAATGGCGGGCGAGGAAGCGGGAGAATAGAAAGAGAAGAAACGCCTCCGACGGCCAGAAGGGGGACGACCCCTCCTGGACCTCCCGAGAGAGGGGATGAAAGCGCCCGGGGTTTCGGCCGTGGGCGTTTTTATTGGGCAAGAGGGATCAGGGAAGAACCTTGTTCGGGTTCATGATCCCGCTCGGGTCGAACAGCGCCTTGAGGCCCCGTTGCAGGGCGAGCGACCGGGGCGAGAGTTCCATGTCGATGAACGGCTGCTTGGTCACGCCCACGCCGTGTTCGCCGGACATGGTGCCGCCCAGACGCAGCACCTCGGCGACCAGGGCGCGCACGAGGTCGTGGCCGCGTGCGCGGCTGCCTTCCGGGCCGGTGATGTTGACGTGGATGTTGCCGTCGCCGGCGTGGCCGAAGGCGTAGACCGCCATGGCGAAGCGCGCGGCAAGCCCCGGCAGGGCGGCGATGAGGTCCGGGATGCGCGCGATGGGCACCACCGTGTCCTCGGACAAGTACACCGGCGCGCTCTCGTGGATGCGCGTGGAGGTCTGGCGGCGGATGTCCCAGAGCTGTTCCCGCCGATCCGCGTCGTCGGCCGGCAGCACGGCCAACGCCCCGGCGTCGCGGCAGATGCAGGCCACGCGGCCGATGTCCCGGTCCGTGGTGTCCGCGTCGCCGTCCACCTCGAGCAGGAGCAGGGCCGCGTCCCGGCCCGGCAGCTCGAAAGGCAAAAGTTCCTCCACCAGCCCCAGGCAGGCTCGGTCCATGAATTCCACGGCCGACGGGCAGATGCCCGAGGTCATCACCGACGACACGGCCGCGACGGCCGCCCGGGCGTCGGTGAAAAGCGCCACCATGGTGCGCACGGCGCGCGGATGCGGGATGAGCTTGACCGTAAGCTCGGTGATGACCCCGAGCGTCCCTTCGCTCCCCACGAAAAGCCCGGCCAGGTCGTAGCCCACCACGCCCTTGCGCGTGGCCACGCCCGCCTTGAGAAGCTCCCCGTCCGGCAGCACGGCGGTAAGCCCCAGCACGTAGTCGCGGGTGACGCCGTACTTGACGCAGGCCGGGCCGCCGGCGTTGGTGGCGGCGTTGCCGCCGATGGTGCAGGTGGCCAGGCTCGCCGGATCGGGCGGATAGAAAAGCCCCTTGGCCGCGGCCGCGTCGCGCAGGGCCTTGGTGACCACCCCGGGCTCGACCACGGCTACGCCGTTGACCGTGTCGATGGAAAGGATGCGGTCCATGGACGCCGTGGACACGACCACGCCGCCGCGTACCGGCAGACAGCCGCCGCAAAGGCCGGTGCCGGCCCCGCGCGGGGTGACGGGAAAGCCGTGGGCCTTGGCCAGACGCAGGAGCCGGCCGACTTCGTCGGCGTTTTTGGGGAAAAAGACGGCGTCCGGCCGGGCGTGCAACCCCGAATCGTCGGTGGCGGCCGCCTCGCGGCTGGCGTCGTCGAAGCGCAGGCCCGGCCCCAGCTCTCGGGACAGGGCGGCAAGGAGGCTTGCGTCCACGGCTTTCTAGTCCTTCTTCGTCTCGAAGCCCGGCAGCTCCAGCCGCTTTTCCACCGCGCGCAGGACGAAGGTGGCCACGGTCACCAGGGCCAGGTAGTAAAGCCCCACGACGATGAAGACTTCCGTGTTGCGGAAGGTGGATTTGGCCAGGCTGCGGCCCATGCCGGTCAAGTCGCTCACGGTGATGATGGAGGCCAGGGACGAATACTTGATGAGGTAGATGATTTCGTTGCCGCAGCCCGGAAGCGCCCGGCGGAAGGCTTGGGGCAGGACCACCGAGGTGATGGTGGTCAGGGGCGTCATGCCGAGGGCCTGGGCGGCGCGCAACTGGCCGCGTTTGATGGAGAGCAGGCCCCCTCGGATGTATTCGGACTGGTAGGCCCCGCTGCAAAGGGCAAAGCCGATGATGGAGGCCCACATGGGCGAGAGCACGAGATTCACGCCGCCGATGGAGACGTAGGGCAGGGCGAAGTACCAGAAATAGAGCTGCACCACCAGCGGCGTGCCCCGGAAAAGGGAGACGTACCAGTCCAGGGCCTTGCCCACGGGGCGCGGGGCGTAGACCCGGGCCGTGCCCACGATGACGCCGATGGCGATGCCGAGCAGCGAGGCCGGGACGATGAGCAGGACGCTCGTCCAGAGCCCGGCGTCCAGGGCCGGGATGATGCGGTTTACGGCGAAGTCGAGAAAGCCTTCCATGATGCGGCGGTCCTAGGAGGCGATCTCGCAGGAGGCGTCGCCGGCCAGTTCGCTCAGTTTGGCGCAAAACGACTGGGTGCGGCTGCCGGAGTTGCGGGAAAGCAGCACGGCCGGCGCGCCGCGCTCCACGATGCGCCCCTTTTCCATGAACAGGAACTCGTCGGCCAGCGATGCGGAAAAGCTGATCTGGTGCGTGGCCATGACCATGGTCATGCCCTCGTCGGCCAGGTCGCGGATGACGGTGAGCACCTCGCCGATGAGCTCGGGGTCCAGCGCCGAGGTGGGCTCGTCGAGGAGCAGCACCTTGGGGTCGAGCGCGAGCGCCCGGGCGACGGACACCCGCTGCTTCTGGCCGCCGGAGAGCTGGGCCGGGTACAGGCTCGGCTTGTCGGCCAGGCCCACGCGGGCGAGCTCCTCCATGGCCCGGTTGGTGGCGGCGCGCTTGTCCAGGCCCTTGACCTTGATCAGGGCCACGCGCACGTTCTCCATGGCGGAAAGGTGGTCGAACAGGTTGAAATCCTGAAAGATCATGCCGACCTGCTGACGCAGGGCCAAAAGCTCCTTCTTGCTCTTGCCGTTGACCGGCTTGCCGTCCAGGGAAATCACGCCGGAATCGGGCGGCGAGAGAAAGTTGATGCAGGAGAGCAGGGTGGACTTGCCGGCTCCGGATGGGCCGATGAGCACCTTGAGCCCGCCTTTTTTGACGGCAAAGGAGACGTCGTCGAGAATGCGCTGCCCGCCGATGGTCTTGACGATGTTCTCGACGCGCAAAATGGCCGGCTGGTCCATGCTACAGCGTTCCCTGGTGCGCGTATCCGGGGATGCGCACCTTGGCTTCCAGGCGTTTGAGGGTTTTGATGCCGGCCCAGGTCAGAAAGAAAAAGAGCGCTCCGGCCAGGATGGACAGGGGCAGCGGCTGGTGGGTGACGGCCGCCACCGAACGCGTGCGCGCCATGACCTCGAGGACGCCGATGGTGAACGCCAGGGCGGAGTCCTTGAGCAGGATGGAATATTCGTTGGACCAGGCCGGGATGGACAGGCGCAGGGCTTGGGGCAGGATGATCGCCCGAATGGCCTGGCCGTCGGAAAGGCCCAGGGCCCGGGCGGCCTTCAGTTGCCCGGCGGGCAGGCTTTGCATGGCTCCGCGGAAGATCTGCGACTGGTAGGCGGCGCTGGTGAGCCCGAGGACCACCACGGCGGAAAAAAATCCCGAGGAGAGCGGCAGGAAGGACAGGGCCGGCAGTTCGCTCAAGTAGGCCATGATGCCGAAGTAGAAGAGGTAGAGCTGCACCAGGATGGGTACGCCGCGAAAGAGCCAGACGTAGCCCGAAACGAGCCGCCTTGCCAGGCGGCCGCCGTAGACGTGGGCCACGGCCAGGGGCACGCCGAAGGCCAGGCCCAGGGCCATGGCTCCGAGGATGAGCCCGGCCGTCCACCAGAGCCCGCCCAGGATGTAGGGCAGGGCTTCCCAGGATGCCAGGGCGGCCTTGAGGAATCCTTCCATGCAATTCACGTCCGGGGGGGCGCCTCGGCCGGGCCGCGTCGCTGCGGCCCGGCCGAGGCGGCGGGAGGGCTACAGGCCGTACTTGGCCTTGAGTTCCTTCCAGTAGGGGTCGGCCATGAGGAGCTTGAGGCCCTGGTTGACCTTGTCCTGGAATTCCTTGTCTTCCTTGCGCATGGCGTAGCCGTACTTCTCGGGCGCGGCATCGAAGGTGCCAGCGATCTTCATGCCGGGGTTCTTCATGACTTCCGTGGCGATGGTGCTGTCCATGCCGGAGCCGGCGATGCGGCCGATCTTCACGTCCTCCATGGACAGGTCCGTGGAGTCGTAGGGCACGAGCTCGAACTTGTAGCCGGGCTTGGCGACGAGTTCCTCGAGCAGCTTGGCCGTGACCGTGCCGCGCTGGACGCCGAGCTTCTTGCCGGACTTGAGCAGGTCGGCCAGGGAGGCGGTTTCCTTTTCCGGCACCACCAGCACCTGGGTGACTTCATAGTAGGGGATGGAGAAATCGACCTTTTGGGCGCGTTCGGCCGTAGCGCTCATGCCCGAGGCGATGATGTCGATTTTCTTGGCCAAAAGGGCGGGGATGATGCCGTCCCAGTCCATGGGCTGGTGCTTGACCGTAAAACCCATCTTCTTGGCGATCCAGTCCAGAGACTCGACGTCGAAGCCCGTGGGCTTGCCGTCCTTGTCCACGAAGCCGAAGGGCGGAAAGCCGAAGTCGATGCCGTTGACGTAGACTTTCTCCTCGGCCGCGGCCACGCCGCCGCAGGCGAGGACAAAGACGGCCAGGGCGGCCAGAAGAAGGCCAAGACGCTTGCGCATGGTACGCTCCCGGGGTTTGAGTTGGACGGTGCGGGGCCAAGGCCGTATCCGACGACGCCGGTGTCTCCGGCGCGGGGTGTCGTCAGGGCGCGAAGGAACCGTAACCGGATAGCAGAGTTGTCGCGGCCGATCAAGGCCGCGCGGGGGGGGCCGGCAAAGCGGGGGCGCGTTGCGTTCCCGAGGCCTCTTTTCGCGAAAATCGCGCAAAAAGGCTGCGATAATTGTATTTTCTGAAAAAGGCCCCGCTTCGAGGGAGGCAGGCTAGCAGGCCAGGGGCAGGCAGTCGGAAACGACCCTGTCGCGGCCGGCCAGCTTGGCCTGATAGAGCATGCGGTCGGCGGTGAGGAGAAGCGATTCCGGCAGCAGCACGCCGACGGGCACGGCCGAGGCCACCCCCAGGCTCACCGTGACGACCGGAGCGGCCCGGGAGCCGACGTGCTCCATGCCGAGCGCCCTGACCGTAAGGCGCATGGCTTCGGCCACGTGCATCGCGCCGGCAAGGTCGGTGTCCTCGAGCACGATGGCGAATTCCTCGCCGCCGAAGCGCGCCGCCAGATCGCCCGGACGGCGCAGTACCTCGGAAAGGGCCATGGCCACGCGGCGCAGGCAGGCGTCGCCGGCCACGTGGCCGTAGGCGTCGTTGTAGGCCTTGAAGTCGTCGATGTCGGCCATGATCACGGACAGCGGCGTGGCGCAGCGCATGCTGTGTCGCCAGGCCCGCTCCAGGCACTCGTCGAAGCGCCGACGGTTGGGGATGCCGGTCAGCCCGTCGCGCATGGACAGCGTTTCGAGCAGGTCGCCCCGGCGCTTGAGCTCCACGTGGGCCCGCACCCGGGCCTGGACCACGGGCACGGTCACGGGCTTGGTGATGTAGTCCACCGCGCCGAGGGCCAGCCCCAGGGTCTCGTCGGACACCTCGTTTTTGGCGGTGAGGAAGATGATCGGGATGTTCCTGGTGGTGTGGTCCGCCTTGAGGCGGCGGCAGACCTCGTAGCCGTCCATGTCGGGCATGAGGATGTCGAGCAGGATCAGGTCCGGCGCGGAGGCGTCCACCAGGCGCAAGGCTTCCGGACCGCTCGTGGCGATGCGCACGTCGAACTCGCCGCGAAGCGTCTCGGTCAAAATGGCCAGATTGGACGGCGCGTCATCAACGACCAGCACGGTCGCCGGGCATGCGGGCATCTCCATCAACGGACTCCAGGCGGGAAATTGCTGTTTCCTCTAGCCTCAAGACGGCCCAAGCGCAAGACCGTTATCGGCTTTCCAAAGGCCTTGGGCGCCGGTTGGTGAGCCAAACCCCGGCCAGCACGCACAATCCCCCCTGGATCAAATCGCCGGACAGGGGCTCGCCGAGCAGCAGCCAGCCGAGGAACACGGCCGTAACGGGCACGAGGTTGATGAAGACCCCGGCCCGGGTCGGGCCGAGGGCTTTCACCCCTTCGTAGTACCAGGAAAAGCCGAACCCTGTGGCCAGCACGCCGAAAAAGAGCAGGCAGCCCCAGGTCGCCGGGCCGGCCGCGACCGCCTCCTTCGCCAGGCCCGTGGCCGCAGCCGGCGGCAGGAGCATGGCCGCGCCCAGGATGCACGACCAGGCCACCGCGCCGTAGGGGGCCACGCGCTCCATGGCCTTCTTGCCGACCAGGGTGTAGGCCGCCCAGGCGAGCACGCAGCCGAAGATGTACAGATCGCCCGTGGAGAGGCGTTGGGACAGGAGCCGGCCGGGATCGCCGTCGCCGACGATGAGCGCCACGCCGAAAAAGGACAGGACGACGCCCCCGGCCTTGAGCGGGCCCAGGCGCTCCCGGAGGAACACGGCGGAACAAAGCGCCACCACGGCCGGGATGGCCGCCGCGATGAGCGCCGCCCGGCCGGCCGGGACCGTGCGCAGACCGGCGAAGAAGAGCGCGTTGTAGGCGAAGATGCCGGTGGCGGCCAGGGCCGCCAGCCAGGGGAAGTTGGCCCGGGTCAGGCGCGGCAGGCCCCCCTCCAGGCGGGCCGTGAGGAAGACCAGAAAGGCCGAGGCCAGGGCGAAGCGCAGGAATGCGGCCGGAAAGGGGCTCATGGACCGGCCGAGGAACCGCCCGGCCACCCAGGTGCCCCCCCAGAGCGCGGCCGAAGCGATCAGTTTGAGATAGATGCCCGTCATGACGCCATCCTTTTTCGCGGGGCACGGTGGTGGCACAAAGCCGGGGGAAAGTCATCCGGCCCGTTGAGTCGGCCCGGGCTTTGGCGTAGTCTCGGCCCAAACTGGAGGTCGCCATGGAGGCCATGAATTTCAATTTCCTGTGCGACGAGCCGCCGCCGCCGAGCGGCGCGTCCGTGGGCATCGTCGGCGCGGGGCCGTCGGGGCTCGCCGCCGCCGGCTACCTGTCGTGCCTGGGGCACGCCGTGGAGGTCTACGACAAGATGCCCAAGCCTGGCGGGCTCATGCTCTTCGGCATTCCCGGGCACCGCATCCCGAGCGCGCGCATCGAGGCCGGCACGTTGCGCATGGCCCGCCGCTACGGCGTGGTCTTCCACACCCATACCAAGATCTGTTGCAGCGCGCCGCTGTTCGAGGAAGAGGGCGACCATTTCTGCACCGATGTCAAGGGCCTGGGCGACATGGTCAAGAAGCACGACGCCATCATGATCGCCACCGGCTCCTGGCGCTCGCGCCGGCTGGAGGTGCCGGGCGAGGAGCTGCCGGGTGTGTGTTCGGGCCTGGAATTCCTCTTCCCCATCCGGGCGGCCCGCTACTGCGCGCCGGGGGTCAAGGCCCCGGACGTGGCCGGCAAACGGGTGGTCGTCGTCGGCGCCGGGCATTCCGCCGTGGATGTGGCCCACGGGGCGGCGGCCCTTGGCGCGGCGGGCGTGGACATGCTCTACCGGCGCACTCGGGCCGAGGCCCCGTGCGGGAGCCTGGAGATCGAGCGGCTGGAGGCTTCGGGCGTCCGTTGGCACGAAGGCTGCGCGCCCACGCGCGTCCTGGGCGGGGACAGGGCCGCGGGCATCGAGTTCCGCCGGCGCACGCCCCGGGGCGAGGAGATCGAAACGCTCCCCGCCGACGTGGTGGTCACGGCCATCGGCGAGGTGGCGACGCCCCCCTTCGCCAAGGAGCTCGGGCTCGAATCCGTGCGCAAGGGCGAGGTGCGCTGGCTCAACATGACGGCCATCGAGAACGTGTTCGTGGCCGGCGACGCGCTGACCGGCCCGAGCAAGATCGGCAAGGCCGTCTACTCGGGGCTTCGGGCCGCGCGCTCGCTCGGCAACTGGCTCGAGCTCAAGGCGCAGAACCGCCAGACGGAGTTTTCCGGCGACGAGTTCATCAGCCGCGAGGCCGACCGGTTTCCCGGCGGCCAATTCAAGGACGCTCCCCGGGTGCGGGGGTTGTAGGTCGTATCCTGGGGAGACGTGCCCGCCATGGACAAGCAAAAGACGCTTTGCATCGACTATTCCAAGTGCATCGGCTGCGAGACCTGCGAATACGTGTGCCGGTTCGTCCACGACGTGCCGCGCATCCACATGATCCGGGCCGCCTCGGGGCTCATGGCCCCTCTGTATTGCCGCCACTGCGAGCAGGCCAACTGCGCCAAGGTCTGCAAGCGCGGGGCCATCCGCCGCGACGTGGACGGGGCCATGGTGCTGCTGCCCATGCTGTGCCGGGGCTGCGAGTCGCGCCAGTGCATGCTGGCCTGCCCGTACATGGCCATCTTCGAGACGGACAAGGGCGTCATGATCGTCAAGTGCGACCTGTGCGCCGCCCGCCGCCAGGTGGGCCAGGAGCCGGCCTGCGCCGCCATGTGCCCCTGCGGGGCCATCCACTACGTGGAACGCGAGGCGGTGGCCGGGCTTGCCGACGAGGCCTTTTGCGAGGCCGAACAGCGCGTGCTGGACTGCCTGCGGCCTGTCAAGGGGACCGCCGCGCCCGCTCCCAAGGAGCCTGAAAAGCCTTGACCGGGAGGCGAAACCGCGTCACCCAGGCCGTGCGGCGTGATGCAACGTCAAACGGCCGTCGGCGCGTCGCGCCCAAGACCGGCCACCGGAGGAGCCCATGAACGTCCCGAACCAAGACGACGCGGCCCTGGCCCAAGCCGAGGCCCTGCACCAGGCCGCCCTGGAAGCCCTGGAGCGCAAGGAACTCGACGCCGCCCGGGAGGGCTTCGAAAAGGCGCTCGAGGGATTCGCCAAGGCCGGCGACGCCGTGGGCCAGGCCATGACCCGGCACAACCTGGGACTGGCCGCCCAGGAGGCCGGCGACCTCGTCGCGGCCAGGCAGTGGCTGGAGCAGTCCCTGGCTGCAAGCGAAAAGGAAGGCCTCGACGGCGGCATGACCGTCACCAGCCACCAGCTCGGCGTCGTGGCCCAACTGGCCGAGGACTACGCCACGGCCAAGTCCTGGTACGAGCGCGCCCTGGCCCTGGAGGAGAAGCACGGCAACGTCGTGGGCGAAGCCAAGACCACGCACCAGCTGGGCCTGACCGCCAACATCGAGGGCGACCTGGAAGCGGCCAAGGTCTGGTACGCCCGGGCCATCGCCCTGTTCGAGGAGGTCGGCGACGAGGCCAGCGCGGCCAAGACCAAGAAGCTCCTGGACTTCCTGACGGATTTCGAACGCACCGGCAGCCACGAGGGCCACGCCGGCCCCTGCGGCCATGGCAAGACGCCGGTCTGAGCCGCGCACGACGACAGGTCGGCGGACTGCGAAATAAAATAAATTATTCCGGCATGCATCCGTTGGCCCTACAGATGCGAACATCGAGGACAAGACCCTAGGCCCGTGCCGCGCTCCGGTCGCCACGGTCCGGGGCGCGAGGATGGACGGTCCGTTTTTGCCGCGCCATGCTGCTCTACATCCACGTTCCCTTCTGCCGGGGCAAGTGCCGGTACTGCAACTTCGTGTCCCGGCCTTTCGACATGGCCGAAGTCGAGACCTACGTGGCCTCGCTTTGCGCCGAGATGCGACTTTGGGGCAAGAAGCTCGGCCGGCCGAAATTCGAGACGGTCTACTTCGGCGGCGGCACGCCGAGCCTTTTGCCGCCCTGGGCCCTGTCGCGGCTCATGCCCGAACTGCGTCGCCAGTTCGACATCGACCCGGCCGTGGAATGGACCTTCGAGGCCAATCCCGATTCCGCTCTGGACGGGCAATACTTAAAGCTTCTCTTGAAGTATGGCGTCAACCGCCTGAGCCTCGGCGTGCAGAGCCTGTCCGACGCCGACTTGCAATTCCTCGGCCGGCCCCACGACGCGGCCCAGGCCGTGACCGCCTACACCCTGGCCCGGCAGGTCGGGTTCGCCAACATCAGCCTGGACTTCATCTGGGGCCTGCCCGGCCAGCGCGAGGGGCACTGGCTGGAGACGCTCAAGCTGGCCGTACGCATGCGGCCCGAGCATCTTTCCTGCTACGGCCTGACCGTGGAGGAGGGCACGCCCCTGGCCGCGGACGTGGCCGCCGGCGGCGTGGCCCTGCCGGGGGAGAACGAGCAGGGGCGCATGTACGTGCGCGGAGCCGAGCTCCTGGAGGAAATGGGCTACCTACAGTACGAGGTGTCGAACTTCGCCCGCATGGGTTTCGTCAGCCGCCACAATTCCGGCTACTGGGAGGGCAGGGACTACCTGGGCCTGGGGCCGGCGGCGGTCTCGACCCTGGCCGGGGCGCGCTTCGCCAATCCCTCGGACCTGGGGGAGTGGGTCGCCGCGGTGCGGGCGGGCAAGGTCGGCCAGGGCGGCGAGGTCCTCGGCCAGGCCGAAAAGGCGCGCGAGATGGTGATGCTGTCCCTGCGCACGGCCAAGGGCCTGCGCCTGGCCGCCTACCGCCAGGCCACGGGCCGCGATTTCATGAAGGACAACGAAGGGCTGGTCACGGCGCTTCGCCAAAACGGCCTCATCCGCATCAGCGCCGGCCATCTGCGCCTGACCAAAAACGGCTTCCTGGTCAGCAACGTCATCCTGGAACGCCTGTCCTACTGAAGCCGGCCCGAGGCGACGGGTTCGCGGTCGGCCACGTCCTTCACACGTTCCTTGCCGTCCATGAGTGCGGCCAGACGCGCCGCCTCGCGCCGGAAGCGGGCCAGTGCGGCGGCGGGCAGCGCATCGGCGGTCATCTGCGGATTGTCCAGGGCGTTGACCGGCTTGCCGTCCTTGTAGACGCGAAAATCCAGGTGCGGCCCGGTGGCGTAGCCGGTCTGGCCCACGTAGCCGATGACCTGTCCCTGGTCCACCTTGGCCCCCTTGGCCAGGTCCTTGGCGAAGCGGCTCAGGTGGTTGTAGCGCGTGGCCCAGGATGCGCCGTGGCGCACGGTGACGTAGTTGCCGGCGGCCGGATTGCGGCCGCGCTCGACGACTACCCCCGCGCCTACGCTCCACACCGGCGTGCCAGTCGGCGCGGCGTAGTCCACGCCGAAATGGGGCTTTCGCACCTTGAGGATGGGGTGCAGGCGCGAACCGGAGTAGCGCGAGGTGATGCGCAAAAAGGACAACGGCGCGCGCAGGAAGGTCTTGCGCAGCGGCCGGCCGTCGGCGTCGCAGTAGCTGTCCCTGCCCTTGCCGTCCGTCAGGGCGAAGCCCTCGTGGACCTTGCCCTGGTTGACGAAGCGCGCCGCCAGCACCCGGCCGGTCCCGACGTATTCCCCTTCCACGTAGCGCCGTTCCACCACCGCCCGGAAGCTGTCGCCGGGCTGCACGTCGCGGCAGAAGTCGATGTCCGAGGCGAAGACGTCGGCCAGGGCCACGGCCGTCTCGGCGGTGCCTCCGGCCTCTTCCACGGCCCGAAACAGGCTCGAATCCACCGTGCCGGCCATGACTTCCCGCCGGACCTCGCTTTCCCTGGTCTCGACCCGGGCGGCCAGTTCGCCGTCCCGGCCGTCGATGACCAGCGTTTCGGTGGGGCTCACGTCGTATTCGAAGGCCACGAATTCCCGGTCGCGCAGGGTTACCCGGTAGGCCTGGCCCGTGCGCAGGCTTTCGAAGGCGAAATCCTCGGGCGGGGCGAGGGCCCCCAGGGCGGCCGCGTCCACATGGCCGCCGAGGAGATCGCCGAGGGTCTGGCCGGCCTTGACCGCGCCGACGAGCACCTCCTTGGACGGGTCCTCGGCCGGTTCCTCGCCGGCGGCGCGTTCGAAGAGGTTGGCGCGCGGCTCGCACAGCCCTTCGGCCCAGGGCGGGCAGCCGGCGTGGGGCAGGGCGGCCGGCGGCAGCGCGACGTTGCGGTCCGGCCGGGGATACAGAACGGCCGCCGCGGCCAGAAGCAGGACGCCGGCCGCAACGAGTCCGACGCGGCGGCGTTTCGGGCGTACGAAAATCCGGGGACTGCCTTTTCGTGCGAAAAACGTCATGGGTCTCCTTGGGGGCGACGGCCCGCCTGCCAGGGCTTGCGGGGCGAAGCGTCGTCGCCGGCCCGTTTCCGGGCTTGACGCCCTCGGCGCGATGGTTGGTACATGGCGGCTGGGCCGTCGGCGGCTTTCCGGCAAGGGGCGAGCGTCCGCCGTCCCCGGACCCGGCTTTCCCGGGCCTCGCCGCGCGTCCCGGCGGCGCGGACCGGCAGCGGAGCGTGCGGGCCGGCGCTTGGGCTTGCGCCGCTTGGAGTGTCGGCCGCACCGGCCCCGGGCGTCTCCGGCAGGCGGAGGCCCGGAGGCTTGTCGCCGGGAATCGTTATGAATTTGTGTATGAGAATGCCGACCGCAGCTGCTTCTCGCCTAGTTTAAAATGGTCAAGCGGCAACCAATCTGTAAACGAAAATACCATATTGAATGAAGCTGTCAAGCTGCCGCATCGGGTAGGATGTTCAGAGGATGTTCGTGCATTGTATTGTGATGCGAAAATGAAAAAGAGTTTAGGAAAGAATTGAATAATCTTTTGTCGTGTTGCGCGAGGCGTTGCGTTTGAATCTTGCCGCAAAAGGCTGGGGAAAGCGATGCTGCATGTAAAATTCTTATCCAGGTCGGCTGGACTTTTCGGCGGCGGCGACGCCAGGACAGAGCGGGGGGCCAGGGCTCCGTTTGGGGGCGGCGGGCCGGGCATCCCCGGCTCCGGGCAGGAGACGCCGGCAGCGCGCAGGGGGCGTCGGCAGCATGCCGGGCGATTCGTCGCGGCCCTGGCCCTGGCGGCGCTTTGCGCCTGCTCGCGCGGCCCGGAGCCTGTCGTGGAGTTCGGCGGCCTGCGCTTCGGCCAGGGCCGTCCGGCCGACTGCGTCGCCCTGGCCGTGCCCCTGCCCCAGGGGCTGGCCGAAAAGCTGGCCTACTGCGCGCCGCCGGGGGGCGGCGGGGAGTTCGCCGGCGCGGCCCTGGCCGAGGCGACGCTCGGGTTTTTCGAGGGCCGCTTTTTCGCCGCCTCCGCCGTCCTGGCCGAGCCCGCCCAGGTGGACGCCCTGGGGCGGCGCTTGACCGAACGCCTCGGCCGGCCCTATTGCCGCGACGGGGCCGGGCTGGCAGTGTGCCTGTGGCGCGGGGGCGAAGCCGACGTCGTGCTGGAGACCCCGGCCGCCGGGCCGCCCCGGCTCCTGGTGCGCCACCGTCCCCTGGCCGAAAAGGTCGCCGCGTTGGGCGGCGAGGTCGCCGCGCCGGGCCTCTCGGACGCGCCCGCCGGCGGCGACGCCGCGACCCCGAAGTAACCCGCGGCCCGCCCCGGGCGAGCGCCGCCAACCACGACGAAGGCTTGTGCATGGATTTGCTTGGCAACGAGAAGCGGCCCTTGGCCGAGCGCAGCCGCCCGGCGGCGCTTTCGGATTTCGTCGGCCAGACCCACGTCATCTCCCGGCTGACCGCCATCCTGTCCGGCCCGCGCCTGCCGAGCCTGCTCTTTTTCGGGCCGCCGGGCTGCGGCAAGTCCACCCTGGCCCTGATCCTGGCCCGGGCCAAGGGTCGGCCCTACGTGCGGGTGAGCGCGCCCGAGGCCGGGCTATCCGCCCTGCGCGATCGCATCAAGGGCAAGGAGATCCTCATCCTCGACGAGCTGCACCGGTTCTCCAAGGCCCAGCAGGACTTCTTCCTGCCGCTGCTCGAAACCGGCGAAATCACGCTGCTCGCCACCACCACCGAAAACCCGTCCTTTTCCGTGACGCGCCAGCTTCTGTCGCGGCTGCACGTTTTTCGGCTGCGGCCGCTCTCCCATGCCGAACTGCTGGTTCTGGCCGAGCGCGGGGCCAGGGAGGCCGGGCTCGACCTCTCGCCCGAGAGCCTCGAGGTCATGGCCATGCTGTCCTCGGGCGACGGACGCACGCTTTTAAACCTCGTGGAATTCGCCGCCGCCCTGCCCGGGGACAAGCTCTCGGCCGAGGAGCTCAAAAAGCAGCTGCCCGAGGCCCTGGCCCGGGGCGACCGCGACGGCGATTCGCACTACGAGCTGGCTTCGGCCATGATCAAGTCCATCCGGGGCAGCGACCCGGACGCCGCCCTGTACTATCTGGCCTGCCTGCTGGAATCCGGCGAGGACCCGCGTTTCTGCTGCCGCCGGCTCATGATCTCCGCTTCCGAGGACGTGGGCCTGGCCGATCCCATGGCCCTGCCCCTGGCCGTCTCGGCGGCCGAGGCCGTGGAGAAGATCGGCATGCCCGAGGGCTTCATCCCTCTGGCCCAGACCGCCGTCTATCTGGCGCTCGCGCCCAAAAGCAACAGCACCTACGCCGCCTATCTGGCCGCCAAGAAAGACATCATGCAGTCCGGGGTCAAGCCCGTGCCCCTGCACCTGCGCAATCCCTCCACGCGGCTCCAGCGGGAATGGGGCTTCGGCAAGGGGTACAAATACCCCCACGCCTACCCCGACGCCTGGGTGGACCAGGACTACTTGCCCGAGGATCTGGTCGGCCGCAGCTACTACACGGCCAAGGACCAGGGACAGGAGCCGCGCCTGGCCGCCCGGCTCGAGCGACTGCGCAAGCGCCGGTCGTAAGCTTCGCCAGGGAATTTTGACCGGTTCGCGGCCGTGCGCCGGGTCAATATGACACGTCCCTTCAGTCCAGGCGCGACGCCCCCCCGGGGCCTTGCCGCCCGGCCGGCTTCCCGGGGCGACGGACAAAAGTTCCCAGCCCCTCCCGCTTGCCGCGACCCGGCAAAAAAGCTATTTTTTCCAACGCGGCTTGGCGCATCGCCAGGCCGCGCCGTTCGGAAAGCGCCCCGGCGCGGCCTGCCCCGCCGCCCGCCTTTCCCCCACCGGCCCGGCCCGGACGCCCGGCGTTCCGGCCCCGGCCCCATACCCGGACGCGTGCAGCCATGACCGACTCCCGCTTCGAGGCCTTTTTCACCGGTCCCGCCCGGGACTTCCTGCTGCGGGCCATCGATTTGGCCCTGGACGAGGACGGGCCGGATCTGACCTCCCTGGCCGTTTTCAGCCCCGAGGACCGGCTGGCCGCGCGCATCGTGGCCAAGCAGGACACCCTCGTCGCCGGGCTGCCCATCCTGCCCCTGGTCCTTGAGCGTATGGGTGAGGCGGCGCGCTGCCGGGCGGTCTTTTTCGCCTCCGACGGCGACGCCGTGCCCGACCGCACCGTGGTCGCGGCCATCGACGGCCCGGCCGTGACGCTGCTCAAGGCCGAGCGGGTCATGCTCAATTTCCTGTGCCATCTCTCCGGGATCGCCAACCGCGTGGCCCAGGCCGCCGCCGCCCTGGCCGGCTCCGGAACGCGCCTGCTCGACACCCGCAAGACCCTGCCCGGCCTGCGCTATCCCGAAAAATACGCCGTGACCGTCGGCGGCGGCGTCAACCACCGCAAGAACCTGGCCGAAATGCTCATGTTCAAGGACAACCACATCGACCGCGCCGGCGGCATCCCGCAGGCCATGGCCGCCTTGCGCCGGGCCTACCGGGGCCGGATGGAGGAAATGCCGCCGGTGGAGATCGAATGCCGGACCCTGGAGGAGGTCGGCCAGGCCGTGGCCGAGCGGCCGGCACGGATCATGCTCGACAACATGGACGCGCCGGCCATGCGCCAGGCCCTGGCCATGGTGCCGCCGGGCATCGAGACCGAGGTCAGCGGCGGGGTGGACCTGCCGGCCCTGGCCGCCATCGCCGCCCTGGGCCCGGATTTCGTGTCCGTGGGGCGCATCACCCATTCCGCGCCGAGCGCCGACTTCAGCATGCTGCTCAAGGAGACCACCGCCTCATGAACGCATCCCCCACGCAGCGCATCACGGACATCCGCCGCCAGCGCGGCGACTCCCTGGCCATCCTCGCCCACCACTACCAGCGCGACGCGGTGGTGGCCCACGCCGACATCCTTGGCGATTCGCTGGAGCTTTCCCGCAAGGCGGCCGGGCTGGCCGCCCGGGACATCGTGTTTTGCGGCGTGTTCTTCATGGCCGAGACCGCGGCCATGCTGGCCAAGCCCGGCCAGCGCGTGCACATCCCGACGCCCGACGCCGCCTGCGTCATGTCGGAGATGGCCCCGGCCGCCCTGGTGGAGACCGTGCTCGACCGCCTGGCCGCCGCCGGCCGCGACGTGCTGCCGCTGACCTACGTCAACTCCTCGGCCGCGGTGAAGGCCATTGTGGGGGCGCGGGGCGGTTCGGTGTGCACCTCGGCCAACGCCGGCAAGATGCTCCGCTGGGCCCTGGACCAGGGGCGCGGCGTGCTTTTCCTGCCCGACAAGATGCTCGGCCAGAACACCTGCGACGTCCTGGGCGTGGCCCCGGAAAAGCGCCACATCCTGGACGTGCGCGGCGGTGGTTCGCGCCTGGACCTCGATGCCGCGTCCCGGGCCGAGGTGCTCCTGTGGCCCGGTCAGTGTGTCATCCATTCCCGGTTCAAGGCCCGGGATATCGCCGCCGTGCGCGCCGCCCATCCCGGGGCCAAGGTGGTGGTCCATCCCGAGTGCTCCCCGGAGACGGTCAAGGCCGCGGACGCCGTCGGCTCCACCTCGTTCATCATCAAGTACGTGACCGAGGCCCCGGCCGGGGCCGAGATCGTGATCGGCACGGAAATCAATCTCGTTTCACGGCTCGCCCGGCGCTGGCAGGGCGAAAAGACCATCCGGCCGCTGTGCGTGTCCGGCTGCTCCAACATGGCCAGGGGCAGCGAGGAGAAGTTGCTGGCCTTGCTCGAATCCCTGGACGCCGCCACGCCCGTGACCGTGCCCGAGGACGTGCGCGGGCCGGCCACGGCGGCGGTGGCCAAGATGCTGGAAATTTCGGCCTGATTCACGGGGCCGCAAACAGGGAGTACGCGCGATGGTCTACCGCATGCATGCGGGCGCCTTGGTGGTGGGGTCGGGACTGGCCGGGCTCACGGCCGCCCTGACGCTCGCCGACCACGGCCTGGAAGTGATCCTGCTCACCTCGGGCGAGGATCTCGACGACGGCAACAGCGCCCTGGCCCAGGGGGGCATCGTCTTTCGCGGCCCGGACGACTCGCCCCAGCTCCTCGAGCGCGACATGCTCACCTGCGGCTGGCGGCACAACTCGCCCCGGGCCGTCAAGTACCTGGCCAAGCGCGGGCCGCAGGTGGTCCAGGAACTGCTCATCGACCGCCTGAAGCTGCCTTTCGACCGCAAGGGCGACGGCTCCGGCTGGCACATGGGCAAGGAGGGCGGCCACAGCGTGGCCCGCATCCTCCACATGGCCGACCGTACCGGGCGCGGCATCATGGAAGGGCTCATGGCCGCGGTCAAGGCCCATCCCGCCATCAAGGTCCTGGCCCGGCGCACGGCCGTGGACCTGCTCACTTCCCACCACCACGCCACGCTCCTGGAATTCAAGTACCAGCTGCTCAACCAGTGCCTGGGGGCCTACGTTTTAAACGAAGTCTCGGGACAGGTGGAAACCATCCTGGCCGACTTCACGGTCCTGTGCACGGGCGGTTGCGGCAGGTTGTTTCTCCACACCTCCAACACCAGATCCTCCATCGGCTCGGCCCTGGCCATGGCCTCGCGCGCCTTCGCCAAGGTCATGAACGTGGAGTACGTGCAGTTCCATCCGACCACGCTTTTCCACCGGGCCGAGCGCCGGCTGCTCGTCACCGAGGCCCTGCGCGGCGAGGGGGCGCGGCTGGTCAACGACCGGGGCGAACCCTTCATGCAGCGCTACGACCCCCGGGCGGACCTGGCCCCGCGCGACATCGTGACCCGGGCCATCCTGGCCGAGATGCTCAAGACCGACCACGACTGCGTCTACCTCGACGTGGCCAGTTACGTGAAGAACCTGGAAGAGCATTTCCCCACCGTCTACAAGGGCTGCCTGCAGCTCGGCATCGACATCTCCAAGCAGCCCATCCCGGTGGTGCCGGCGGCCCACTACTTCTGCGGCGGCGTGCTCACCGACAACACCGGCCGCACCACCCTGGAGCGGCTCTACGCCGCGGGCGAGTGCGCCTGCACCGGCATCCACGGGGCCAACCGCCTGGCCAGCACCTCGCTTCTGGAGTGCCTGCTGTGGGGCTACAGCGTGGGCCAGGACATCGGCAAGCGGGCCGGGCACAAGGCGGCGCTCGGCCGCCGGCTCGTAGACAGCATTCCGGACTGGGTGAGCCCGGGGTCCAACCGCAACGAGGACCCGGCGCTGATCGCCCAGGACTGGGCCACCATCCGCAACACCATGTGGAACTACGTGGGCATCAACCGCTCGGGCTCTCGCCTCAAGCGGGCCTTCGAGGACCTGCGCGAGCTCAACAAGCACCTGCACGACTTCTACCGCGAAACGCCCCTGTCCAAGGCCATCGTGGACCTGTTCCACGGCTGCCAGGCCGCCTACACCATCACCATCGCGGCCATGCAGAACCGCCGGTCGCTCGGCTGCCACTACCGCGTGGACTGATCGCCGTTTCGCCGTCCCTCGCCGTTCTCCCGCCCGGACCGGGGCGTCGTGCGCCGCATGACGCCCCGGTCCGGCGGCATGGTCAGTTCGTCGTCAGGCCGCCGTCCACGTGGAAGACCTGTCCCGTGATCCAGCCCGCCGCCGGCGAGGCCAGGAAGACGGCCATGGGCGCGACGTCCTCCGGCCGGCCGATGCGCCCCAGCGGATAGATGGTGCGGATCATGTCCTGGAACCGTTCACGCCCTTCCGGGGTCAGGCGCTCCAGGTTGCGGCGCACTTGCGGCGTCTCCACGGTGCCCGGCGCGATGGCGTTGACGCGCACGCCGACCGGGCCGAGTTCGAAGGCCAGGGCCTTGGTGAAGGAGTCGATCCCTCCCTTGGTCATGGAGTAGAGGGCCGAGAGCCGGCCGGGCAGCATCCTGTCCGCGAAATAGGAAGAGATGTTGATGATCGCCCCCCTTTTTTCCGTCAGGGCCGGGAGAACCGCCCGGGACAGGAAAAAAGGCGTGCGGAGGTTGAGGGTCATGTGCGTGGCGTAGCTTTCCTCGGTGACCTCGGCGATGGGATCGAAGAGGCCGATGCCGGCGTTGTTGACCAGGACGTCCAGGCCGCGCCCCAGGGCGAGGAGCGCCGCCGCCAGGGTTTCGGCCGCGCCTTCCCTGGACAGGTCGGCGGCGATGCCGGTCGAGGCCTCCCCCAGGCTTTCCCTGGCCCTTTCGAGCTTGTCCCTGTCCCGGCCGGTGATGACGACATGCGCGCCGCAGGCCGCAAACGCCCGGGACAGGCCCAGGCCGATGCCGTCGCTGCCGCCCGTGACCACCACCGTCTTTCCCGTGAAGTCGAATCGCAGTGCTTCCATGCCGTGCCTCTCCTGTGGTTCCGTAAATTTAGTACCCTAAATAATTGACTCCAATCCGCCTGGCGCGTTGCCGCGCGCATCCTGCCTTCAGGACAGGCGGGACAGGCCCTGGGACACTTTGCCGAGCAGCGCCGTCAGGGTCTCGCGCTCCTGCGGCGAAAGCGCGGCCATGACCGTGGCCACGCGGTCGTAGTGGCCGGGCAGCACGGCGTCCAGGCGCGCCATGCCTTCGGGCGCGGGCCGCACGGTCACGGCGCGGCGGTCGGTGGCCGCGTGTTCGCGCACCACGCAGCCGTCGCGCTCGAGGGTGTCGAGGACGCCGGTCATGGTGGCGCAGGAGACGCCCGTGCCGGCGGCGAGCTGCGATGGGGAGAGGCCGTCCGGGTTGCGGGCCAGCAGGATCAGCACGGAAAAGCGGCGCAGGGACAGGCCGTGCGCGGCCATGTGTCGCTCCATGGACGCCGCGGCGTCCTCGCCTGTGCGCAGCAGCCGCAGGAAGGCGTCCACGGCCGTCACGTCGAGGTTTTCATAGCGTTCGCGGAGCTTCTCCAGGGCTTCCCGGCTCGGCAGATCGCGCAGCTCAAACATTTTGCCTCCATATATTTCGGCTCCTAAATATATCCTTCCCTCCCGCCTGCCAACAAAAAAATCCCGACTCGCGCCGGGATTTTTCATTACCCCTTTTCGGGGTGGTCCAGGAGGGGCCCGAGGCCCCTCCTGGCCGCCGGAGGCATTCTTCCTCTTTCCCCTACATCACCAAACTTCCCGCACCTTCACGCCGCGCGCGGCCATGCGGTCCTTGCAGTCCTTGATGCTGTATTCGCCGTAGTGGACGATGGAGGCGATGAGCGCCGCCGAGGCCTTGCCGATGGTCACGGCGGCGGCCATGTGGTCGGGGTTGCCCGCGCCGCCCGAGGCGATGACCGGGATGGTGACGGCTTCGCTGATAAGCCGCGTGAGCGTCAGTTCATAGCCGGTCTTGGCCCCGTCGGCGTCGATGGAGTTGCAGCAGATCTCGCCCGCCCCCAGCGCCTCCACGGTCCTGGCCCATTCGACGGCGTCCAGGCCCATGGACTTGCGCCCGCCGTGGATGACGATCTCGTAGCCGGAGGGGATTTTTTCGCTGACCGGCACCTGCTTGACGTCCATGCCGACCACCACGCACTGGGAGCCGAAGGCGGCCGCGCCCTGGCTGATGATGTCCGGGTTTTTGACGGCGGCGGAGTTGACCGAGATCTTTTCCGCGCCGGCCAGGAGCACCGCGCGCATGTCTTCCACGGTGGAGATGCCGCCGCCCACGGAGAAGGGAATGAAGATCTGGCTCGCCACCTTGTCCACCACGTCGAGCATGATGCCCCGGCCTTCGCTGGAGGCCGTGATGTCGTAGAAGACCAGTTCGTCGGCCCCGGCCTCGTAGTAGAGGCGGGCGGTCTCCACAGGGTCGCCGATGTCCACGTTGCCCTTGAACTTGATGCCCTTGGTGAGCTTGCCGTCGCGAACGTCCAGGCAGGGAATGACGCGTTTGGAGAGCATGGTTACCGGGCCTCCTTGCAGTAGGCGGCGAAGTTGGCCAGAAGCGCCAGGCCCGGGCGGCCGCTTTTTTCCGGATGGAACTGCACCGCCCACAATCCCTTGCGGCCGTGAAGCGAGCAGAACGGCAGGCCGTATTCCGTGACGCCGAGGACGTACTGCGGCGCGGGCACCGGGTAGTAGCTGTGGACGAAATAGAATTCCGAGGCTTTGTCGATGCCGTCGAAGAGTTCGCAGGGCGCTTTGAGCGCCACGCGGTTCCAGCCCATGTGCGGGATGCGGATGGGCTCGCCGTTCTCGTCCGTGAGCGCCGGGGAGAACATGGCGCATTGGCCGGGAATGACGCCAAGGGCGGTGGTGTCGTTTTCCGCGCTGTATTCGAGGAGTATCTGGCAGCCGACGCAGATGCCGAGCAGCGGCTTGCCGGCGGCCACCTGGCCGGTGAGAAGCTTGTCCAGGCCCGTGGAGGTCAGCTCGTGCATGGCCTGGCCGGCCGCGCCCACGCCCGGGAAGATGATGCCGGCCGCGTCGGCGATGACGGCCGGATCGGCGGTGATCCGGCAGGGGATGCCGAGATGGTCCAGCGCCCGGCGCACGCTCGTCTGATTGCCGGCCTTGTAGTCCAATATGGCAAGCATGGACAGCTCCTTGCACCTTGCCTCCGGCGGCCAGGAGAGGCACTGCCTCTCCTGGACCTCTCCGGCAGGGGCCCTGCCCCTGCACCCCGCCGGGGGGAATGATTCCCCCCGGCCCCCCCCGAAGGGAAAAATGGGGGGAGGCCCTTGTGAAATGGGTATGCGACGGCGCGGCGCGCCGTTTCGCAGGCACCGGTTGTGAACATTTTTGGCCGGTTTGGCAAGGCGGGGCCGCGGGCGGCGCGGCGTCTACTTCTTGCGTTTGAACATCTTTTCCATTTCGCGAATGGAGAAGCGCATGGCCACCGGCCGGCCGTGGGGGCAGTAGTCGCGGTCCGGGGTCCCCGCCCACTGGGCGAGCAGGGCCACGGCCTCGTCGTCGGCCAGGCGTGTTCCCGCCTTGACGGCGGTCTTGCAGCTCATGAGGATCCAGAGGTCCTGCAAGGACTTGGACTGTCCGGACAGGGCGGCGGACAGGTATTCCCGGGCCTGGCCCAGGGACAGTCCCGGCGGCGCGCCGGTGATGGCCACCACCCCGGGCCGGGGGGATTCCAGGAGGAAGCCGATGGCTCGCAGTTCGTTGTGCAGCTCGCGCAGCTTGGCCTGCTCGCTGGGGTGCAGCGTCGTCTCCACCGGGATGCCCACCGGCCGGCTGTCGCCGCGCGAGCCCGAGGCCTCCATGGCGGCGAAGATGACGCGCTCGTGGGCGGCGTGCTGGTCCACCAGCACCAGTTCGCGGCCGAGGTCCACGATGAGGTAGGTGTCGGCGAACTGGCCCAGGTAGCGCAGCCCCGGCGGCAGGGCCGGCTCCAGCTCCTCTGGCGCGCGGGCGCGCAGGGGCTCGGGCGCGGCGGCAAGCGGCGGCTCGTCGGGCGTGGCCGAAGGGGGCGCGGCGCGGAAAGAGGCCGAAGGGGCGGCCTCGCCGCGCTCGCGGCGTTCCACGGCCGGCGGGTCGAAGTGGCGCACCGGCGCGGGCTGGCCCTGGCGGCGGTTGTCGGCGGCGGCCCGGGCCGGCGTGGGCGCGGCCGGGCCGCGGTCCGGACGCGGGGAATAGGCCGGCGGCGCGGCCGGCGCTTCCCGCACCGTCTCGCCCATGGGCACGGTCTGGGAGGGGGCAGGGGCGTCGGTGCGGACGAGCTCGTCCAGGAAATCGCGGCGGGCCGGGAATTTGGGCGGCTCGCCGTCCTTTTTCACCCAGGGCTCGGGCGCGGGCACGGTGCGCAGGACCAGGGCCTTGTCCAGCGCCTGGCCCACGGCCCGGCGCAGGTTCACGAACACGGCCTGCTCGTCGCGAAACCGCACCTCGGTCTTGGCCGGATGGACGTTGACGTCCACGTCCTCGGCCGGCACCTCCAGGAAAATGACGCACTGCGGGTATTCCCGGGCCAGCAGCCGGCCCTTGTAGGCCTCGCGCACGGCCGAGAGCAGCACCCGGTCGAGCACGGCCCGGCCGTTGACATAGAAAAGCATGCGGTCGGCCCGGGCCTGGGCCTTGAGGGGCTTGCCGAGCACGCCGCCGACGCGGATGGGCCCCAGGGCGTACTCCATTTCGAAGAGTTCGTCCGTGACGGCCGGCGGCCACATGCCGGCCAGGCGCGCGGTCAGGTTCTGGCCGGCCGGGAAGCGCAGGGCGGTGCGGCCGCCGATGGTCAGCTTCATGGCCACGTCCAGGCGGGCCAGGGCGGCGCGGCTGAAAAGCTCGGTGGCCCGCTTGGTCTCCACGGCCTCGGACTTGAGGAATTTGAGCCGGGCCGGCACGGCGGCGAAGAGGTCGCGCACCTCCACCCGCGTGCCGCGCGGCATGGCCGCCGGGCCGCGCTCCGCGATGCGTCCGCTTTCCACGCGCAAAAACGCCCCCTCGTCGAAGGCCTCGTGGCGCGAGGTGATGGTGCAGGTGGACACCGAGGCGATGCTCGGCAGCGCCTCGCCGCGAAACCCGAAGCTCTCGATGCCGGAAAGCTCCTCCATGGAGGCGATCTTGCTGGTGGCGTGGCGCGTGACGGCGAGCGGCAGCTCCTCGGGCGTCATGCCCCAGCCGTCGTCGGCCACGGCCAAAAGCGTGCGGCCGCCGCCGTCGACGGTCACCTCGACCCGCGTCGCCCCTGCGTCGAGGCTGTTTTCCACCAGCTCCTTGAGGACGCTGGCCGGGCGTTCGACCACCTCGCCGGCGGCGATCTGGTTTTGCAGTTCCGGGGGCAGGACGCGGATGGTGCGATGCTTGACGGAGCGAGTCATGGACCGGAGCATACGCCAACTCCCGTGCGGAGGCCAGAAGACGCAAACGGCTGGAAAACCGGGAGCGACAAGCGTAGGGACTTTCCTGTCCCACGTAAAGGAGGCCCGTCATGGCCATCGAGCACAACTACCTGCGCACCCGGGTGCGCCTGTCCCATATCGTCGCCAACTACCAGCGCCTTCGGGGCTTGGGCGGCCACGTGCTGGCCGTGGTCAAGGCCGACGCCTACGGCCACGGGCTGGTGGAAACGGCCGCCGCCCTGGACGGGGTCGGCTGCGACGCCTTCGCCATCGGCTCCGTGGCCGAGGGCGCGGCCCTGCGCGACGCCGGGTCGCGAGCGGCCATCATCTCGCTTCTGGGACCCGTCCTGCCCGAGGACGACGCCCTGGCTCTGGAAAAGGACGTCGTGCCCTTTGTCCACGATTTCGGCCAGCTCGACCGCCTGGCCGGGGTCGCGGCCAAGGCCGGCAAAAAGGCCAGGGTGGCGCTCAAGTTCGACACGGGCATGGCCCGGCTGGGATTCGCCGAGGACGACGTGCCGCGCCTGCTTGCCCGCCTTGCCGGCCTGCCGTCCATCGAGCCGGTCATGGTCAGCTCCCACCTGGCCACGGCCGACGATCCCACGGCCTTCGACTACGTGAGCACGCAAGGCGGGCGCTTCGCCCGCATCTGCCAGGCGCTGCGCCACGGCGGGCTCGCCTTCGAGGCCTCGCTTTGCAACAGCGCCGGCATCCTGGCCCATGCCGGGGATTTCGGCTTCGACGCCCGGCGGGCCGGCATCGCGCTCTACGGCGTCAACCCCTTCGCCGGCACGGACCAGGAACACCTGGGCCAGGGGCTTTTGCCGGCCATGGAGACCGTGACACGCATCGTCTCGGTCCACGACCTGCCGCGCGGGGCCTCCATCAGCTACGGCCGGACATTCATCGCCGAGCGCGACATGCGCGTGGCCATCGTGGCCGCCGGCTACGCCGACGCCTACAGTCGGGGGCTCTCCAACAAGGGCTTCATGTGCCTGTCCGGCCGGCGCGTGCCCATCCTCGGCCGGGTGTGCATGCAGCTCACGGCCGTGGACGTCTCGGGGCTCGACCCCGCCCCGGGCGACCCCATCCACCTGCTCGGCGGCGACGGCCCGGGCGCGGTCAGCGCCGACGACCTGGCCCTGTGGTGGGACACCATCCCCTACGAGGTCTTCTGCCTCTTCGGCCTCAATCCCCGGGAATACGTCTAGCCCCGCGTCCGCTTTCGGGACGTCGCGCGAGGGGCATGCCCGCGAACGGGCGGTCCGTGCGCGGGCGGTGCGCCGCATCGCCCGGTTTTCCGGAACCTTCTTCGCCTGTTCCCGGCAGGCATGCCGGCGCGTCGCGTCCGCCCCTGGCCGGACGCTTTTTTTATATCAGACTAAAAATATCTAATTTATCTCTGGCCACGACGGCAGGGCGGCCTTATCCTGAGGGCAGGATTCGGGCCCCGCAAGCCGGCTTGCCCGGAGGGCCGGCGCATCGACGGATCTCCTTTTTCAGAAATTCTTGCAGGAGACAGCGTCAATGGAAACTCCAAGCGCCAGGAAGCACGCCATACGCGGCATGTTCTTCGATCTGCTTGACGATCCCTGGAAGCATGCCGACAAGGAACAGGAGGCGGCCCGTTTCGTTGCGGACGGCCTTCTCGTCGTGGAAAACGGAAAGATCGTGGATTTCGGCCCCGCAGGCGAGGTCGCCCCGCGCCATGAAGGCGTCGAGACCACTCACATCAAGGACCGGCTCATTCTGCCGGGATTCATCGACGGCCACATCCACTTCCCCCAGGTGCGCGTGCTCGGCGCCTACGGCAACCAGTTGCTGGACTGGCTGCAGAAGTGGATCTTCCCCGAGGAGATCAAGTACAGCGACCGCGCCTATGCCAAGGAAGCGGCGGGAAAGTTCTTCGACGCGCTTCTGGCCGGCGGCACCACCACCTGTCAGGCGTTTACCACCAGCTCGCCGGTGTCGACCGAGGAGTTTTTCGACGAGGCCACGCGCCGCAACATGCGGGTCATCGCGGGCCTCACCGGCGTGGACCGTTTCGCGCCCAAGGAATTCCTGATCAGTCCCGACGACTTCTACACCGAGTCCAAGCGGCTCATCGAGCGCTACCACCGCAAGGGCCGCAACCTCTACGCCATCACCCCCCGCTTCGCCGTGGGCTGCACCGGCGAGATGATGGACCGCTGCCGCCGGCTCAAGGAGGAGCACCCCGACTGCTGGGTCAACACCCACATCTCGGAAAATCCCTCGGAAATCCGCACGGCCAAGGAGCATTTCCCCGAGTGCTCGGACTACACCCAGGTCCACGAGGAGCACGGACTTCTCGGGCCGAAGTTCACGGCCGGGCACGGCATCTGGCTCTCAAACGATGAGATGCGTCGGTTTTCCAAGGCCGGCGCGGCCATATCCTTCTGTCCGCTGTCCAACCTTTTCCTCGGCAGCGGGCTTTTCCGCCTGGGCCGGGCCAAGGATCCCGAGCATCCGGTGCGGCTGTCGGTCGGCAGCGACATGGGAGGCGGCAATGCGTTCAGCCTCGTGCGCGTGCTGGAGGAGGCCTACAAGGTCGGCATGTGCAACAACACCATGCTCGATGGCTCCGTGGACCCGCGCGCCCAGGACCTGGCCGAGGCCGACCGCAACAAGCTCTCGCCCTACCGGGCCTTCTACCTGGCCACCCTCGGCGGAGCCCATTCCCTCTACCTCGACGACCTCCTCGGCAATTTCCAGCCGGGCAAGGAGGCCGATTTCGTGGTCCTCGACTGGAACGCCGGACAGGCGGCCATGGCCTGGCATCAATCCCTGGCCGTAGGCGAGGCCGGGCCGCGCACCATCGAGGAAGCGGCGCAGGTGCTTTTCGGCGTCATGGCCGCGGGCGACGACCGCAACGTGGACGAGACCTGGATCGCCGGCGAGCGTGCCTACGCCAAGGCCGCGTCGTGACCCGGCATGCGTCGTCGGCCGCGACCGGGACTCGACCGGGCGCGGCCGGCGGCGGGCCGAAAGGAGGTCGACATGGAAGTGCGCGTGGCCCGGGCTTCGGCCGTGGCGTCCCAACGGGTGCCTCCCGGGCGGGAGGAATGGTTCCTGGCCTGGCAACGCGGGGTCTCGGCCGCGGCCGAGACCTTTCCCGGCTATCGCGGTGCGGACGTCTATCCGCCGGGGCCAGGACAGGGCGAGCAGTGGATCGCGGTGATCCATTTCGACGCGCCCGAGCAGCTCGACGCCTGGCTGGCGTCTCCGGTGCGGGCGCAGTGGGTGGCGAAGCTTCGGGAGAACGTGGGCGATTTCGAGCTGGAGGCCTTTTCCCGGGGCTTCGGCCCCTGGTTCGCCTGCCTTCGCGACGCGCCGGACCGGGCCGCGCCCGCGGGCTGGAAGATGGCCCTGGTGGTGCTCCTGGGGCTTTACCCCACGGTGATGGTCCTGACGCTTTTCCCAGGGCCGCTTCTGGCGCCCCTGGGCCTGCCCGTGTCCATGCTCCTTGGCAACGCCATGAGCATCGCCATCCTGCAATGGGGGGTGATGCCGCTTTTAAGCGCCGCCTTCGCCACCTGGCTTACGGCCTCGGGCCCGGCCGGCCGCCGGGCGACTCTGCTGGGCCTGGCGGTCATCGCCGCGTGCCTGGCCTTGCTGGTTCTTTTCTTCGGGGCGGTGGCGGGGTAGAAGCGCGGCCTTCGACCGGAACGCTCAGGTCCGGGTCGGGATGCCGTGGATGCGCAGGTAGCGGTAGAGGCTCTGCTTGCCGAGCTCGGACATCTCGCAGGCCTTGTGGATGTCGCCGCCGGTCTGCTGCATGAGGCTTCGGAAGTAGCGGTACTCGGTGTCCTTCTTGTAGGCGTCGAAGGGCGTGATCGCCATCTCCCCCGAAGCGGCGGCGGGTTCGGCCTGGGGCGACGGCTCGAGTTCCAGGCCGTTCGTCGCGTCCTGCCGCTTGCCGCTCATGACGCGGATGCGCACCTCGGGCGGCAGGTGCTTGGGGTAGAGGGTGGGCTCGAACTGGGCGCGCACGATGATGTTTTCCATAAGGTTGACCAGTTCGCGCACGTTGCCCGGCCAGTCGTACTCCTGGAGGCAGTCCAGGAACTCCGGCGAGAAGCCCTTGAGCGGCACCTTGTACTTCTTGCAGTAGGCGTTCATGTAGTGGATGGTCAGCTCGCGGATGTCCTCGCCGCGCTCGCGCAGGGGCGGAATGTGGATGTGCATGGTGCGCAGGCGGAAAAGCAGGTCGTTGCGGAAGTCGCCCAACGCCACCAGGGCTTCGAGGTCCTTGTTCGTGGCGGCGACCAGGCGGAAGTCGCTGGTCTCCTCCTCCTTGGCGCCGACCGGGCGGAAGCGGCGCTCCTGGAGCACGCGCAAAAACGCCTTCTGCTGGGAAAAGGGCAGCTCGCCCACCTCGTCGAGGAAAAGCGTCCCCTTGTCCGCCTGCTTGATGAGGCCTTCCTGTTTTTTTTCCGCGCCGGTGAACGCCCCCTTGGCGTGGCCGAAGAGCACCGACTCGATGAGCGTTTCCGTGAGGCTCGAGCAGTCCACCACCACGAAGGGCCCTTCGGCCCGGTCGCTGTTGTCGTGGATGGCCCGGGCGAAGAGCTCCTTGCCCGTGCCGGTCTCGCCGGTAATCAGCGTGTTGGCGTCGGCGTTGGCTGCCTGAGCCACGAGGTCCAGGCAGCTGGCCACGCGCTGGCTGTTGCCGATGATGCCCTCGCGCTTAAGCGCCACGGTCGGCGGGCGGTGGGTGAATTTTTCCTTGCGGTACTGGAGGGCGCGAATGAGCGGCAGGGTCATGGACTCGGCCGTGGCCGGCTTCTCGATGTAGTCCCAGGCGCCGTTCTTGATGGCCAGTTCCGCGCCGTTGGGGTAGCTCGCGCCGGTGAAGATGATGACTTCCGGGGCCTTGTCGCGTTCGGTGATCCTGGGGATGGACAGCAGGCCGTTGCCGTCGGGCAGGTCCACGTCGAGGTAGACGACATCGTAGATTTCGTTGTCCAGGGCCTCGAGCCCCTTGGTCAGGCTCGGGCGCGCCTCGACCTCGTGCCCCATGCCCTCGATGACCAGCTTGCACACCTCGCGGATGTGGGTGTCGTCGTCGATCACCAGAATCTTCGCCATTTGGCCTCCCTTGTGTCCCCCGACACACGGGAATGTGTAAGGGGTAGCGCCCTTTTTGTCGAG
Organism: Solidesulfovibrio sp.; assembly: GCF_029978005.1. Lineage (GTDB taxonomy): Bacteria > Desulfobacterota > Desulfovibrionia > Desulfovibrionales > Desulfovibrionaceae > Solidesulfovibrio. Next base: position 30,283 of record NZ_JARKOZ010000032.1, read on the forward strand.
ACGGGGCGGCGCGACGTTTGACGGGGGCCGGCCCGGTTCGTAAGGATCGGGTCAGGAGGCGGACATGACCGACGAAACGACCCCGCGGCGGCGGCCCATCCTGGTCTGGGTGATCTTTCTTTTCTACCTCGTCAGTTCCGTGCAGGTGATCGTGGGGCTTTTCTTCGTCACGGCCGGCGGCGTGGCCATGGCCCCGGAGCAGCAGGCCTACCTGGCCAAGTTCACGGTCATGGACCGGGTGATCGGCTACGTGAACGCCGGGCTCACCCTGGTCGGGGTGACGCTTCTTTTCGCCTTGCGCAAGCGGGCGGTGAGCGTGCTGGCCCTGGCGTTTGCCTGCAACATGTTCTCCACGGCCGTGGTCTGGTACAAGACCGACCCCTTTTCCGTCATCTCTCCCAAGGGGCTCATCGCCCAGGGCCTGAGCGTCGTGCTTTTCGGCGCGGTGGTCTTCTACGCCTGGCGGCTGGACAAGCGGGGAGTGTTGTGCAGGCCGTGAGGCAGTCCCTATAAACGGTTTTGGAATGCGGCGGCGTTCTTGACTCGCCCCATGAAGTACGGCAGGAGAAAAGCATGACGCTTTTGTTCGATCAATCCAAGGCTATCGAAAAAGCCCTCGGCGAGGAAGCCGCCAAACCGGTCATCGAAGCGTTTCAGACTTCGGATCAACGCGTGATGTCGGCCTTGCTGGCCGAGGTGGCGACCAAGGCCGACGTGGAGCGGTTGCGCGGGGAGCTCAACGCGCGCTTGGCGCGTCTGGAAAACATGGTCAAGGTGCTCATCGGGCTGGCGGCGCTCGCCGTGGCTTTTTTCAGCCCGGTTGCCGAAAAATTGCTGGGCCATCTCAAATAACGCCTCTCCTGCTTCCCCGCCTCAAACGCTTCGCGCCATGACGACTTCGTAGGTCGTGGCCATGCCGTCCCCGGCGCGAAAGCGCTCTTCATAATACCGCACGAAGTCCCGATACCGCTTGGGGCTTCCCGCCTTGGCTCCCGGGGTGTGCGTGACGCCCGCGCCCTTGAGGCTTCGCAGCATGGCGGCCACGCTCTCGTGCGTGATGACATGCGTCTCTTCGCTGATCGAAGCTGTGACGCCCGGCAGACTCGCGAAAAGCTCCCGATAAAACGAGGCCGGCCGCATGGGGTAGACCGCGCCGAAACCCGTGGCCCGCGACGCCTCCTCCAGTTCCCGAAGCGTCCCCTCCACGTAAAGCGCGAGGGCGAAGCCGCCGCCCGGGCGCAGCAAGGCCAGATCGGCCGGGATGGACGCGGACGGGGCGGCGTACCAGTGCATGGCCGAGGCCGAGCACAGGAAATCGAAGGTGGCCGGGCGAAACGGCGGCTGCTCGCCGTCGGCCGCGACCTTGCGCGCCCCGGGCATGGCGGCGTGCTCCAGCATGCCGGGCGAGAGGTCGAGGGCCACGTAGACGCCGCACTTATGGCGCGGCGCGAGCTCGCGCGTGAGCAGGCCGCTGCCCGCGCCGATCTCCAGCACGCGGCCGCGAAGCTCCGGCGGACAGAGATCGGCCAGGCGCGCCGCCACGAGCCGCTGCACCCGGGCCGCGCCCTCGTAGGTGGCCCCGGCCCGGTCGAAACGCCGGCGGATGGGATCGGTCTTCACGCCGGAAGCTCCGCCAGAAGGGCAGGGGAGGGGAAATGCCCGCCGTCGTGCACGGCAAGCTTCGCGCCGGGAAGCAGGGCCAGCGCCCTGTCCAGGGCCTTGCGGCGCACGATGCGGTCCCCCTCTCCCCAGACCACGGCGACGTTGGCGGCCGGGACCGGCGCGTCGGCCACGGTAGAGGCCAGGAGATAGTCGAGCCCGGTCGCCAGGAGCCCGGCCCAGTCCGGATTCCAGGCCGGCGCGCCGGGCACGCCGCAGTTGCCCCAGAAGGCGCGCACGGTCGCCTCGGGTGCGCTCGCCATGGCGTCGCGCATGGACCGGACCAGGCGCTCGGGAAAGCTGTCGGCAAAACGGGCGAAGGGCGCGATAAGCACCACCTTGCGGCAGTTCGGGAAAAGGGCCGCGCCGTGGCGCAGCAGCATGTGCGCGCCCGTGGACCAGCCCATGAGCAGGCGCGGCCGGGCGGCCGCGACCCGGGCGACAAGCGTCGCCTCGTCGCCGTCCAGAAACGGCGCGGCGAAAGCGGCGCGGCCCGAAAGCCCGGGAAAGAGCGTTTCGGGACCGGCCCAGCCGGAGAGGAAAAACGCGTCGGTCATGGAAAAAACGAAACCCGGAGCCTGGAAAAGCCGAGGCGGATGCGACGCACGTCCTCGTCCGTGAGGTCGGCCCGAAGCGACAGGCGAAGCCTCGCCGTGCCATCGGGCACGGTGGGCGGCCGCACGGCGGCCACGAGCAGCCCCTCGGCCATGAGCAACGCCTGGGCGTGGAGCGCCACCCGGTTGCGGCCGCAGGCCACGGGGATGATCTGGGTGGTCGAGCCCATGGTGTCGAAGCCCAGTCCGTTCAAATGGTCCCGGATCTCCTTGGACAGGCGCATGAGCCGCGTGCCGAGGGCCGGATTGGCCTTGATGTGGCGCAGCGCCGCCAACGCCGCGCCGAGCACCGCCGGCGGCAGGGCCGTGGAAAAGATGAACGAGCGGCCGCGGTTGCGCAAAAGCTCGATGGTCTCCACCCGGCCGGCGATGAACCCGCCCTGGGACCCCAGCGCCTTGCTGAGCGTCCCCACGTGCACGTCCACGTCATCGGAGAGCCCAAGAGCCGCCGTCAGGCCGCGTCCCCGGCCGATCACCCCGGTGGCGTGGGCCTCGTCCACAACCACCAGCGCCCCGTGGGCTTTGCCAAGCTCGACGATCCGCGCTAAGGGAGCCACGTCGCCGTCCATGCTGAAGACCGTGTCCGTGACCACGATTTTCTTCTCGGCCTGCGCCTCGCGCGTGAGCAACCGCTCCAGATGCTCCATGTCCAGATGCCGATAGCGCACGAGCCGGGCTCCGGAGAGCCGGATGCCGTCGATGATGCTGGCGTGGTTGAGGCGGTCGGAAAAAACTACGGTATGCCGGTCGGCCAGGGCGGAGAAGACGGCCAGGTTGGCGGCGTAGCCGCTGCCGGTGACCAGCGCCGCTTCCTGGTACTTGAACGAGGCCAGCTCCGCCTCCAGCGTCTCGGCCAGGGCGAAGTTGCCGGTGATGAGCCGCGAGGCCCCGGACGAGCAACCGTAACGCTCCAGGGCCTTGGCCGCGCCGAGGACGAGATCCATGTGCCCGGCAAGGCCGAGGTAGTTGTTGGAGGCGAGGTTCAAGACCCGCGTTCCCGAATAGAGCAATTCCCGGGCCGCGCCGTCGTCTATCGGCGGTATGGTCCGGAAACTGTCCGAGTTGCGAAGCCTGGCCGCCTCGGGCACGATGTATCTGCCGAAAAAGGATGTACTCATGGCTGACGGTTCCGGGAGGGAGTCCATGCGCATCTGGCATCCCTGCACCCAGATGAAGGATCACGAGGCGTATCCTCCCGTCTTTATGGATCGGGGTCAAGGGATTTACCTGTACGACCGGGAGGGCAACGCCTACATCGACGCCATATCCTCCTGGTGGGTCAACCTGTTCGGACACGCCAATCCCCGAATCGTCGAACGCGTGACCGAACAGCTTTCCCGGCTTGAGCACGTCATCTTCGCCGGCGCGACCCACGCCCCGGCCGAGGAACTGGCCGAGCGGCTGCTGGCCGTGGCCATGCCGGGGCTTTCGCGCGTCTTTTTCGCGGACAACGGCTCCTGCGCCGTGGAAGCGGCGCTCAAGATGAGCCATGCCTCCTTCCGCAACCTGGGGCATCCCGAGAAATGCCGCTTCCTGTTTCTGTCCAACGGCTACCACGGCGAGACGGCCGGGGCGCTCGGCGTTTGCGGCGACAGGCTCTACGCCGCCCCGTTCAAACCGCTTTTCATCGAGCAGATCGAGGTGCCCGGCCCGGACTGCCTGGCCTGTCCCCACGGCAGGACGCGCGAAACCTGCGACACGGAGTGCTTCGCGGCCATGGAGGCGGCCATCGACGCCCACAAGGCCGAGCTGGCCGGGGTCATCGTCGAGCCGCTGGTGCAGTGCGCCGGGGGCATGCGCATGTACCCGCCGGCCTATCTGGCCAAGCTGCGCCGGGCCACGACCGAGGCCGGCATCCATTTCATCGCCGACGAGATCGCCGTGGGGTTCGGGCGCACCGGCAGCATGTTCGCCTGCGAGCAGGCCGGGGCCACGCCGGACTTCATGTGCCTCTCGAAGGGCATCACCGGCGGCACGCTGCCCCTTTCCTGCGTGCTGACCACCGACGCGGTGTTTGACGCCTTTTACCACGACTACGTGGAGGACAAGGCGTTTCTGCATTCCCACAGCTACACCGGCAACCCCCTGGCCTGCGCCGCCGCCTGCGCCACGCTGCGCATCTTCGAGGAAGACGACGTCATCGCGGCCAACGTGGCCAGGATCGCCTACCTGCAGGAGGCCGTGCGCGGGCGGTTCGCCGGCTGCAAGCACGTTGCGGAGATACGCAACACGGGCTGGATCACGGCGGTGGAGCTTTACGCCGACCCGGGGCGCGGGGAGCCCTTCGACTGGCGCTCGCGCACGGGCTTTCGGATCTACCGGGCGGCGCTCCGGCGCGGGGCGTGGCTTCGCAACCTCGGCGACATCGTCTATTTTATGCCGCCCTACGTCATCACCAACGAGGAAATCGACCGGCTGGCGGACATCGCCATCGATTCGGTCAGGGAGGTGCTCGGATGAAGCGCTATTGCATCACCGGCACGGGCACGGGCATCGGCAAGTCGCATTTTGCGGCGCTCCTGGCTCGCCGGCTCAAGGAAGAGGGCAAGTCGGTGCGTTACATCAAGCCCGTGGCCACGGGCTATCCCGAGGACGACGACGCGGCCTTCGTGGCGCGCCGGGCCGGACTCGCCCCCGAGGACGCGGTCACGCTCTACACGGCCGCCGAGCCGGCCTCGCCGTGCTTCGTGTTCGATCCGTTTCCCTTCGAGGAATGCGTGGCGCGGATGGAGGCGCTGTGCGCGGACCGCGACGCGGTGCTGATCGAAAGCGCCGGCGGCCTGGCCGTGCCGCTTGGCGTGCGGCGCTACAACTACCATTTCGCCCTGGAGCTCGGCTGCGACGTCATCCTGGTGGTCCCGAACCGCCTCGGCTGCCTGTCCGACGCCGTGGTCTACGGCCATTTCGCCCAGCGGCACCGGATGGCGCTCGAAGCCATCGCCCTAAACGACTTCTTCGCCGAAAGCCCCGGCCACGCCGACCGCAACGCCGCGGAACTGGAGCGGCAGTTTCCGGGGAAGGTGGGATATCGGTATGGCTGAGGCAAAGTTCTCGCGGTGAAGCGAGGGGGAACCCCCGTCGGGATTTTTCCTCGGCAACTGGGCGTCATCCCCTGTCGTCGAGTTTTTTCTCAAGGGCCTGCTTGACGCGATCGACGACGCCGACCCAGTCCATGGGGGCTGTCTGGGTAAAAAGGCGCATCGTCGGATACCAGGGGGTGTCGTCACGGCCGCGCAACCAGCGCCAGCAGCCGGAAAAGCGGTTGAGAACCCATGCAGGCCTCCCCAAGGCTCCCGCCAAATGGGCGACGGCGGTGTCCACGGTGATGACCAGATCCAGGTTCATAATCAAGGCGGCCGTGTCGGCAAAATCGCGGCATGCATCCATGTAGTTCGTCATCTTCAATGTGGCTGGCGGCGGGGGGCCATCTTTTTGGAGATTAAAAAGATGGACTCCTTCCAAGTCCATCAAGGGGAGGAAAGATTCGGCAGGCATGGACCGTTGTTTGTGGCTGAGTCCGAAATCAGAAAATTGCCGTCTGTTTTGACCTGACCAGACGAGACCGATTCTGAAGCCAGTAATTGCAGCCATTTTGCTTTTCCAGAAGAGGACGTCCTCGTCCGATGCGAAAAGATACGGCCCAGGAGCCGGAATGGAATCAAGGTCGGTCTGAAAGGCCAAGGGCAGGCTCATCATGGGACACTGGACATCAAAGTCATGGATCTGCCCACTTGTAACGATCGCATCGATTCCTTGCAAGCTTTTCATCAATCTCGTCAGAGGCTTCTGTACCTGCAAGAGGACGCGAAACCCTCTGTCCTTCGCCAGGACGGCGTATCTACAAAATTGTATCGTGTCGCCAAATCCTTGCTCGCTGTAAATGAACAACGTCTTGCCATGGCCATTTTCGCCCTTCCATTGCGGTCTTGGCGGTGAGGCGCGCGAGGATTTTCGTTCGAAAGCTTTTTCCCGGTATTCGAAGATATCCCAGCCAGGCTTGAAATCCCCCCTGGCCAAAAGCGCCATGGCCAAATTGCATCGAAAGTCGGCTGCGGGCCGGATGGCGACGGCCTTTTCGTAAGCTGCTATTGCCCCGTCCAGATCGTTTGTGTCTTTGAGCGCATTCCCGAGGTTGTTATAGGCTTCGGCATAGTCTTGTTTTAATTCTAGGGCTTTTCGGCAGCAAGCTGCGCTTAGTTCAGGCAGATATTTCAGGCGGGCCACTAGGGCAATGTTGTTATAATAGGCGGCATTGTTGCCGTCGAGTCGTATGGATTTCATGAAGCATCTTTCCGCCTCCTCCAGCTTGTGCAAATAAAGGAGGCACATGCCAAGATTGCTCCACGATTTTGCATCATCCTGTTGGCTGGAAAGTATTTCCGTATAGTAGTGCACCGCCTCCGTGAGGTGGCTCTCGGATTCCTGCTGTATCCCGTATTCCGTCAAGCTGTGCGCGAGCAGAAAAAGCACATGGGGATGCCGTTTTCCCGTGGCGATTATGTTTCGAACTATTTGGATCGACTCAAGTTTTTTGCCCAATACGAGAAGGGCCAGGGCATAGTTCAGTGCGGCGTCTGTGGATTTCTGATCTAGCGTGCAAGCTTTTTTGAACAAAGCGGCAGCGGTATGCGGGTCGTGTCGTTGGAGATGTTGCTTTCCCTCGTGGACAAGGGCGGCGACCGCACTGGAGTCGTGATCAGGAGGGGCCTGACTGCCCACTCCCGTCTTGATCGCGAGCATGCCGCACGTATTTCCATCAGGAAATGTATGTTGCAAATTTTTCATGAAGAGTGTCTTTACAAGATCAATTCTATGGTTTGGCGAAATCCAGCACAAGCAGTCTTTTCATCAGGCCGCCCGAGAGCGTCCCGCGCACCGCCTGCAACATTGTCTCCACGCACAGGGCGTCGTTCACTCTATGGGCCTGGTTACGGTGTTTGCCGCACGAACCCGGATCACCTGTCCCGGGCATCTGCGCTATGCCTGGGCCGCCAGCCCCCGCCCGTCCACCTTCCGGCTGGTCAGCACGTAGCACAGCGCCACGCCGCACAGGCACCAGACGGCGTCGACGTCCAGCATGCCGGCGTAGCCCAGGCGGTGCATGGCCGCCGCGCCGAGAAACGGGCCCAGGAAATTGCCGAGCTGGAGCGAAAGCATCATCAGGTTGGAATTGACTGTTTTGAAGCGCGGCTCGGAGATGTTGAACATGAGCCCGTACAGGGCCGGCGAACTCACCCCCATGCCGATGCCCATGAGCAGCGACGAGGCGTAGAGCCCGGCCAGGCTGTACGACCGGGCGGCCAGGAAAAAGCTCGCCGCCGACAGCAGGAAGCTGAAGCGGATCAGGCGCACCTTGCGCACCCTGTCGAAAAGCCGGTTGCCGCACAGGCGGATGGCGATCATGCACAGCATCTGGATGGTGAAGTAGTGGCCCACGTCATGAAAGCCCCGCGACAGGAAAAGCCCCTCGGCCATGAAGAAGAGCGAGGAAAAGGCCACGATGTAGACGGCGTTGAGCGCGAGCACCAAGGCCACGGACGGCACGGCCACGTTGCGGTACATGTCGCCCAGGGACATGGGTTTTGGCTTGACCGCCTCTTCGTGGGCAGCCTTGCGGCGGCGGCCGATGACCCAGATCATGGCCAGGCCGGGAACGAGCAGCAGCGACATGTCCCGGTAGCCGTGGGCCGCCGAGGGCAGATGGGGCACCACCACGTCGCACAGGGCCGGCACCAGGGAATAGGGCAGCAACAGGGCCACGGAATAGAGGCTGAAGGCCTGGCCGCTGCGCTCGGCCGGGATGCGCGCCACCATGAGGGTCATGCAGGCCGCCGAAAGCAGGTACACGGCCGCGCCGTTGACCAGCCGCACGGCGAGCAGGCCGGCCACGCCCGTGGCGTGGAGGTAGGCGAAGCCGCAACCGAGCAGCAGCACCGCGCCCACGGCGGCGCAGGGGATGGCGTTGCCCACGGTCAGGTAGGGGCTGGCGAAGAGGAAAAAGGCGATGGTCGCCAGGGACGACGCGCCGATGAGAAAGCCCCGCCAGTCGGCGGCGACGCCGATCTGCTGGAGATAGACGTACAGGTTGTAGAAGACCGTGATGTTGCAGTAGGCCAGGAAGATCAGCAGGCAGATGCAGACGAAGTCGAGGGTGAAGAGCTTTTGTTGCGACGACATGGCGATGGCGGGGTTGCGACGCCTCAGCCCCTCGGCGTCAGACCGTTTTTCACGAAATCGGCCAGGGCTTGGCCGATGGCCGCCACATCCGAGGCTGCGTAGCCGGGCGAGGCGGCGAATTGCAGGAAGGTGTTCCTGTTGCGGGCGAAGGCGCTGGCCATGACGAACAGGGAAAAGGCCAGGGCCTTGTTTCCGGCGCTGGCTTGCTCAAGTCCCGAGGCGGCGGCGACGAGCCCGGAAAAGGCTTCCAGGGTGGGGCGGATGGCCGCGTCGTAGAGGGCGGCGAAGCAGGCTGTCGGCGTGATGAACTCGCGCTGCAACAGCAGACTCATCCACTGGGAGCGGTTGGAGGCGACCAGGGCGGCGGCGAGGGCGGCCACGGCCCCGCCGGCCCGCCGCGCCGGGTCCCCATCGTCCGCTTCGCGCCCGGAGGCGACGGCCAGGGCGGCCTGGTGAATTCGGGCCAACTCGCCGGCCACTTCGTCGATGACGGCCCGGTAGAGCCCTTCCTTGCCGGAAAAATGAAAGGCGATGGAGGCGACGTTGGCGCCCGCCGCCGCGGCCACCTCCCGGATGCCGACCCCGTCGTAGCCGCGCTCGGCGAAAAGGCGCAGCGCCTCCCGCAGCAGCCGCTCCCGGGTGTGTTGGCCCTTGGCCAGGCGCATGTCGGCGTTCTTGTCGGCCGGCGTCACGGCAGCCTCCTTCCCTTTCCGGGCAAGGGATACGCCGGCCGCGAAAAATGTCAATCGATTGATTGAAATGTTTCGCCGACCCCGCGCGCCCGCCGGGAGTCGGTCCGGGCGGGTGGGGGGCAGGACCGGAACGGGACGGCGCTGGCCGGCCTGACTGTCGGTCCGGGCGCGCGGGAGGGGCGGGACCCTCCCGCGTCGCCCGCCCGGGGAACGTCTCGCGCCGTCCGAGATTGCGGACCAGGCGCGGCGTCGATGCCTCGCAAAGGGCCGCCTACTCGGCGGCCAGCATCTGCATGGCCGCGTCCACGCTGGCGTTTTCGTGGACGATGGCCGTGACGGCGGCCAGGAGCCTGGCCGGCTCGGGGTCCTGGAAGATGTTGCGTCCCACGGAAAGCCCCGCGCCGCCGGCCAGCACGCTGTCGCGGATCATTTCCAGGAGGCCCCGCCGGGAGTCGATCTTCGGGCCGCCGGCAATGACCACCGGCACGCAGCAGCCGGCCACGACCTTGGCGAAGCTGTCCGGATCGCCGGTGTAGGGCACCTTGACGATGTCCGCGCCGAGCTCGTTGCCGACCCGGGCGCAGTGGGCCACCACGTCGGCGTCGAACTCGTTTTTGACCTTCGGGCCGCGCGCGTACATCATGGCCAGCACCGGCATGCCCCAGGACACGGCGGCCTCGGTCACCAGGCCGAGGTCGTCGAGCATGCGCGCCTCGGTCTCGTCGCCGAGGTTGACGTGCACGGACACGGCGTCGGCCCCCAGGCGGACGGCTTCCTCCACCGTGCACACCAGGGTCTTGGCGTTGGGGAAGGGCGAGAGGCTGGTGCTGGCCGAGAGGTGGATGATGAGCCCCACGTCGCGGCCGCGCGCCCGGTGGCCGCAGCGCACCACGCCCTTGTGCATGAGCACGGCGTTGGCCCCGCCGGCGACGATGCCGGTGACGGTCTCGCGCATGTCCTCGATGCCCGCGATGGGGCCGACGGAAACGCCGTGGTCCAGCGGCACGATGATGGTGCGGCCGGTGTCGCGGTTGACGATGCGCTCGAGACGGATGGATTTGCCGATGGTCATGGTCGTTCTCCTTTGCGGTTTTCGCGAAGGAGCCCGGCTTTTCCCGGCGGCTCGGTCATGAAAAAGGGCCGCCGGCGTGTCGCCCGCGGCCCCTGTCGGCGGTGTTGTGGGATGCGGCCCTATTTGGCCGCGCCACCCGCCGTGCCGCGAGCGCGAAGGCCGTAATAATAATACGAGCCGGCGAAAAGGATGCGCGTGGCGGCGAAACGGGTGTTCATGGAGAGACTCCTAGCCCATGGGCCGGCTTCCCGTCAAGGGCGGGCTCAGCCCATGGCCTTGATGACGGCGGCGAAGTCCTCCTCGCCAAGCCCCGTCTCCACCAGCTTGCGGTAAAGCGGCTCCAGCACGCCAAGCGTCGGCACGGCCGCGCCGGCCCCTGCCGCCGCCTCCACGGCGAAGCGCAGGTCCTTGGCCATGTGCTTGGCCGGAAACTGCGGCGGATAGGCGTCGGAGCGGAACATGGGGTCCTTCAGGCGGAAAAGCGTGTTGGACATGGAACCGGCCAGGACCACGTCGAGGAGCGCCTCCCGCGAAAGCCCCAGGGTCTCGCCCAGGCGCAGCGTCTCGGCCAGGGAGGCCACCATGGCCCCGAGCAGCACGTTGACCGTGATCTTCATGGTCGAGCCCATGCCGACCTCGCCGCACCGGGCCACCTGCTTGCCCATGCAAAGGAGCACCGGCTCCACGGCGGCGATGGTGGCCTCGTCGCCGCCGGCCAGGATGACCAGCGTGCCTTCCTCGGCCGGTTTCTTCGAGCCCGAGACCGGCGCGTCCACGTAGTCCGCGCCGGTCGCCTGCACCTTGGTCGCCGCCTCCCGGGCATAGGCCGGGGAAATGGTGCTCATGTTGACCAGGGTCTTGCCCGGGCCGAGACTTTTCGCCGCGCCGTCCGGGCCGAAGAGCACGGCCTGGCAGGCTTCGGGGCCGGTGAGCATGCAGATGGTCGTCTCGCCGAAGGCGGCCGCCTCGGCCGGCGTGGCCGCGATCCTGGCCCCGGCCTCGGCCAGCGCTTGCGCCGGTCCGGGCGAGCGGTTCCAGGCCATGACCTCGTGGCCGGCCCGCAGGCAGTTGCGCGACATGGCCGCGCCCATGATGCCAAGGCCCAGGAATCCGATTTTCGTCGCCATGGGAAACCTCCTCGAGGATACGTCAGTTTCCGGAAGGCAGGGCGCCGGCCGAGCCGAGCTTGTCCAGCACCTGCCCGCACAGCAGATCGTAGCCGGTCATGGTCATGTGCACGCCGTCCTTGGCCCGAAGCGGCACCTTCCTGCCGCCGATGTCCTTGGCCTGGACGTAGTTGCCCGAAGCGTCGGTGAAGAGGGTCGAGGCCTCCATGTAGGTGCAGCCGCCGACCTTGGCGCAGGCGTCCTTGGCCGCGGCGTTGACCGAGACCACGCGCGCGTTGTAGGCCGCCTCCCGCATGGCCGGCAGTCCCACCCAGATGACCTTGACCCCGGCCCCGGCGGCGATGCGAAGGAAGCTCTCGGCCTTCTCGCGGTAGGCCTCGCTCCACTGGGGCGTGCCGGGCTGCCTGCCGCCGATGGCGTTGTTGGCGTCGTTGCCGCCCATGACCACCACCACGGCCGAAAGCTTTTCCTTGGCCACAAGCTCGGTCAGCTTCTTTTCCCAGTCGAAGAACTTCTTGTTGATGAGCCCGGTGGAGACCTTGCCCAGGGGCTCGCAGCCCAGGCCGGTCTTTTCCAGGCGCTGGGACATGGTCATGCCCACGCCCACGGCCAGGGAATCGCCGACCACGGCCACGGCGGCGGTCTTCTCCCGGGGCGTGGCCTCCCTGGCGTCCTTTTTCCCCTTTTTCGCAGCGTCCTGGCGGGGTTCGGCCTGGGGGGACGCCTCTGTCTTCTCCCCGGCGGGCCGGGTCGGTTTGCCCTCGGGCTTGGCCTGGGAGGCGTTTTCCGGCGCGGGCACAGGCTCGACCGGCTCGCTTTTGGGCTGGGGCAGGGCGGCGGCCTGGACGGGGACGGGCTCCAGGGCCTTTTTGGTCTGCTCCTCGGGCGAGGCCGGGCGGGCCGGCCCGGCCGGGGGCGTCGTGTCCAGGGTCAGGTCGGCCGGGGGCGCGGCGGCCGGCGGCGCGGGCTCGGGAACGGCCTTGACTTCGGCCTCGGCGTCGCCGGGCGGGGCGGTCTCGGGCGCGGCGGTTTTTTCGGCCACGCGCTTGTCCTCGCCTTTGCTCGAGGTGTTGACGCAGCCCGTGGCCAGGACGGCCACGGTCAGGGAAAGCGTGAAGACGAAAAACAGTAGGGATCGCATGAAGCCTCTCCGCCGATGACCTGGACATGACGGGGCGGCCGAGGGGCCGCTTTGTTGGCGCCATGTCCGATGTTCCTGGCGACGCTTATGACCCATGGGGCAGGGCCGGTCAAATCGAAGATGGACCGGCCCGGCGGCGTTCGCCCGATACCACACAACCATCACCATTCCGGCACCAAGCGGCGCATCGGGCCTCCTATACTGTCTCGTCCGGCGCGTTCCGCGCTAAAGAGGAGGTTTCGCCATGAAGGACCGGCATCCCGACACCGACGCCCACGGCGAGGCGGCCGTCGCCGCGCTGCGGGAGGGCATCCTGCGCCATATCGTGACCACCTTCGGCTCGGACAGCGAGCGCGTGAACAAGGACAGGCTCTACAAGGGGCTGGCCGCCGCCGTGCGCGACCGGTTGGCCGAGAACTGGGTGGCCACCAGGCGGCGCTACCGGGCCGAGAAGGCCAAGCGGGTGTACTACCTGTCCCTGGAGTTCCTGCCCGGGCGGTTTCTCAGGCAGAACATCCTGGCCAGCGGCCTGTCGGAGGCCGTGGAGACGGTGCTGCGCGAATTCGGCCATAGTCTGGGCGCGCTGGAATCCAAGGAAGCCGAGCCGGGACTCGGCAACGGGGGCCTGGGACGACTGGCCTCCTGCTACATGGATTCCATGGCCGCGCTGCGCATCCCCGGCCACGGCTACGGGATCCGCTACGACTACGGTCTGTTCGAACAGTCCCTGGAGGACGGCTTCCAGGCCGAGCGCGCCGACAACTGGATGCGCTTCGGCTCGGTGTGGCAGTTCGACCGGCCGCACTTCTTCTACCTGGTGCGCTTCGGCGGCCGGGTCGAGCGATTCGTGGACGAGACCGGACGGCTGCGCCACGCCTGGGTGGACACCAAAAAGGTCCGAGCCATGGCCTGCGACTTCCTCATCCCGGGCTACGGCAACCACTACACCACGAGCATGCGCATGTGGGCGGCCAAGGCCACCACGGGCTTCGACCTCAAGCGCTTCAACGCCAGCGACTACGTGGGCGCGCTGCGGGAGAAGACCCTCAGCGAAAACATCTCCATGGTCCTCTATCCCGAGGACGACACGCCCGAGGGCAAGGAGCTGCGCCTCAAGCAGCAGTATTTCCTCGTCTCGGCCACGCTCCAGGACATCATGCGTCGCCACGACAACGACGGCGGCTCCCTGGAGACCCTGCCGGACGAAGTGGCCATCCACCTCAACGAAACCCATCCGGCCATCGCCGTGGCCGAACTCATGCGTCTGCTCGTGGACGAGCGGCTCATGGACTGGGAAACGGCCTGGAAGGTGTGCACGGACGTGTTCGCCTACACCAACCACACCGTCCTGCCCGAGGCCCTGGAGTGCTGGCCGGTGGAACTGCTCGCGCGCGTCTTGCCCCGGCACATGGAGATCATCTACGAGATCAACCGCCGCTTCCTGGAGGAGGTGGCGGACCGCTATCCCGGCGATTGCCGCAAGCGCGAACGCCTCTCGCTCATCGGCGAGGGCTGGAACCGCCACGTGCGCATGGCCCACCTGGCCGTCGTCGGCAGCCGCAAGGTCAACGGCGTGGCCGCCCTGCACACCGAGATCCTCAAGGACCACGTGTTCAAGGATTTTCACGAGCTGTGGCCGGAGAAGTTTGTCAGCGTGACCAACGGCGTCTCGCCCAGGCGCTTCCTGCTCCAGGCCAACCCCCGCCTGGCCGGGCTCGTCACCGAGGCCGTGGGCCCGGGCTGGGTCACGGACCTGGACAAGCTGGCCGGGCTGCGCGGGCTGGCGGACGACGCCGCCTTCCAGGAGAAATGGCGGGCCGTGCGCCGGGTCAACAAGGAGCGCCTCATCGAGGCTATGCCGGAACTGCGCGAACTCGGCGTCTCGCCCGACGCGCTTTTCGACGTCCAGGTCAAGCGCATCCACGAATACAAACGCCAGGCGCTCAACGTGCTGCACGCCGTGACCCTCTACAACCGCATCAAGGTCCACGGCATCCTGCCCGAAACTCCCCGGGTGATCCTTTTCGGAGGCAAGAGCGCGCCCGGCTACCACATGGCCAAGCGCATCATCAAGCTCGTCACCTCCGTGGCCGAGGTCATAAACGCCGACCCGGACGTGCGCGAACACCTGGCCGCGGTCTTTTTGCCCAACTTCAACGTGGCCCTGTCCGAACGCCTCATCCGGGCCGCCGACCTGTCCGAGCAGATCTCCACCGCCGGCATGGAGGCCTCGGGCACGGGCAACATGAAGTTCGCCCTAAACGGCGCGCTGACCATCGGCACCATGGACGGGGCCAACATCGAGATACGCCAGGAGGTGGGCGAGGAGAACTTCCTCGCCTTCGGCCTGTCCGCCGCCGAGGTGGCCGCCAACCGGGCCGGCGGCTACAACCCGCGCCTGCGCTACGAATTCGACCACGAGCTCAAGCGCGCCGTGGACATGATTCACTCGGGCTTCTTCTCGCCCGGCCGGCCCGAGCTCTTCCGCCCCCTGACCGAGGGCATGCTCGACCACGGCGACTGGTTCATGGTCCTGGCCGACTACGCTTCCTACGTGGATGCCCAGGCCGAGGCGGCGTGCCTTTACGCCGACGCCCCGGCCTTCACCCGCCGTTCCATCATGAACACGGCCGGCATGGGGAAGTTCTCCAGCGACCGGGCGGTCATGGAATACGTGCGCGACATCTGGGGCGTGCGGCCCCTGGAATAGGCACGGCGCGGCGTCGCCGCTGGCGCGCGGGGAATATCCTCCGCCCGGCGGCGGCGAGGCTGCGGCCCGCGTCGCTTCGATTGTACACCCGCCGCGACCCGGCTCAGTCGCCGCGCCCGGACGTCGAACACCTGCGCACGGACGTGCGGCGCATCTACGCGCTCATCCTGCTCCAGTGGCTGCATTACCTGGACCATATCAAGGAGAATTTCCCCTATTTCTTCTCCTTCCAGTGCCGGGTCACGCCTTTCCTGGCCGGCGAGGACGCCACCGTGCGCGAGTAGGGCCGCGCGTGTCCCGTCCTTGCCAAGAAGTCCCGGTCGGGCGAAAGGACGGCATGCGATCCCCTTGCGCCCCTGTGCCCGGAAAATCCCCGTCCATTTTCCAGCGCCTGCTGCGCGAGCCCCTGGTCCATTTTTGCGTGCTCGGCGCGGCGCTCTTCGTCCTGGCCGATCTGAGAGAACGGCCGCAGCCGGCCGGGGACGCCGCCCGCAGCATCGTGGTGACGGACGACGACCTGCGCCAGCTCGCCGGGCTGTGGCGGGTCCAGTGGAACCGCGATCCCGCGCCGGCCGAGCTGCGCCGCCTGGTCGCCGACCAGGTGGACGAGGAGGTGGCCTTTCGCGAGGCCCTGGCCGCCGGCCTGGACCGCCAGGATATCCTGGTGCGCCGCCGGCTGGTCGAGCGCATGCGCCACGACTGGGCCACCCAGGACGGCGCGGCCGATCCCGACGAGGCCGCGCTGCGTCGATGGTACGCGGAAAACGCCGACCGCTTCGCCGCGCCCAGGCAGGCGAGCTTCGCCGTCCTCTATTTTTCCGACCGCCTGCGCGGCGGCAGAGCCAAGGAGGAGGCCATTCTGGCCCGCGACGGCCTGGCCGGCCAGGCGACGGAGCTGGCCGCGACGACCGGAATCGGCGACCCGACCGAGCTGCCGCCCCTGGCCGAGGACCTGACCCCGGACGAGGCGGCCGGGCTCTACGGCCAGGAACTGGCCGCCTCCCTGGGACGGCTGCCCCTGGGCTCCTGGCAGGGGCCGGTGGCCGTGCCCGGCGGCTACGTGCTCGTGGACATCCTGTCCAGGACGCCGGGCGAGCCGCCGGCCTTGGAGTCGGTCCGGGACGAGGTCCTCGACGCCTGGCGGGCGCGGCGGCGCGAGGAGAGCCTGGCCAAGGCCCTGGACGCGGCGCGCGGGCGCTACGCCGTGGTCCTGCCAGCGGACCTCCCGGGCGGCGCGCCGTGAAGGCGTATCTCGCCGTCCTGTGCCTGCTGGCGGCCCTTTGGCCCCGCCCGGCCGCCGCCCACGAGACGCGCCCGGCCTACCTCGAACTGCGCGAGACCGCGCCGGGGGTCTACGACGTACTCTGGCGCACGCCGCTCTACGAAGGCCTGCGCCTGCCCTTCGACCTGCGTTTTCCCGAGGAGGCCCGGGTCCTTGGCGCGCCGCGCACGGTCGCCTATCCCGACTGGCACCTGGAGACCTGGCGCATGGCCGTGCCCGGCGGCATCCTCGGCAAGCCCATCCTTTTTCGCGGCCACGAGGCCACCACCGCCGGCGTGGTGGCCCGTCTCTTGCCCCTCGGCGGCCCGGAGCGGACCGTGGTGGTGCCCCCGGGGCGCGAGGCGGCCGTCTTTTCCGGCCGGCCGGCGGGATTTTTCGATTTCCTGCTCTCCGGCGTGCGCCATATCCTCTACGGACCCGACCACCTGCTCTTCATTGCGGGCTTGCTGTGTCTGGTGTCCGGCGGCCGTGTCCTTGTCGAAACCGTCACGGCCTTCACCTTGGCCCACAGCCTGACCCTGGCCGCCGCCACCCTGGGCTGGGCCGAGGTCCCGGTGGAGGCCGTCAACGCGGCCGTGGGGCTCAGCATCCTTTTTCTCGGCCCGGAGATCGTGCGCCGCCTGCGGGGGGAGGCGAGCCTCACCGTACGCTTCCCGTGGCTGGCCGCTTTCGCCTTCGGACTGTTGCACGGCTTCGGCTTCGCCGGTTCCCTGACCGGCCTCGGGCTTTCGCGCCGAGAACTGCTTGTCGCCCTGCTCGGATTCAACTGCGGCGTGGAAGTGGGGCAGCTCGCCTTCGTGGCGGCATTGCTCGGGCTTTGGGCCTCGGTGCGCCGGCTTGGCATCCGCCCGCCGGATTGGGCGTCCTATGTCCCGGCCTATGTCGTGGGTTCGGCCGGGGCCTACCTGACCTTGTCGCGCACCTTGGTGCTCCTGGGGAAATGACATGGCCCGGCATCGCGCGACGTTTCCAATCTTTACGGCCGCCGTCCTGGCCGTTTGCATCGCTTCGCCGGCCCAGGCCCACATGGTCAGCGCCGACGTGGGCGATTTCTACGCAGGCCTGCTCCATCCCCTGACTTCGGCCGAGCACTGGCTGCCCATGCTGGCCCTGGCCCTTTTCGCCGGCCAGTGCGGCCGGGCGGCGGCGCGCGCCGCCGTCCTCGCCTTTCCCCTGGCCTTGGCCGCCGGCGTGGCGGCCGGGGCGCGTTTTCCCGGCCCGAGCCTCTCCTTCGTCGCCGACGCGGCCGGGCTCGTCGTCCTGGGCCTGGGCCTGGCCGCCGCGCCGCGCCTGACGGGCCGGACCGTCCTTGCCGTGGCGGCCGCTGTGGCCCTGGGTCTTGTCCTTGGCTGGCGAAGCGGCGGCGATCTGGCCGCCTCGGCCGCTGGCTGGCGATTCGCGCCGGGCGTGGCCGTCACGGGCTTTGCCGTGGTTGCCGTGGCGGCGGCCTGGGTCCCCCGGCTCGCAGGGGTCCTGGCCGGCGGCCTGCGCCTCGCCTTCGGGCTGGGACTGGCCTGCTGCGGCCTGCTGCTGGGCCTCGGTGTCCTTGAGAGCTCGCCCTTCGGCGCGGCCGGGCTGCCGCGCTTTCCCGCCGAGGCCGACCTCCTCGCTCTGGCCGGTTCCGCTGCCGGCCGGCCGGGCTTCACCCTGGCGGCGCTCGGCGGCGCGTTCGTCTGGGGCGCGGGCCACGCCCTGACCCCGGGCCACGGCAAGGCCCTGGCCGCCGCCTATCTGGTCGGGGAAAGGGGCACTCCCGGCCGGGCCGTGGCCCTGGGGCTCGTCGTCACGCTCACGCATACCCTGGGCGTCTTTCTCCTCGGCCTCGCCGCCTGGCTGGCCGCCGACTCCTTCGACCGCGAGCGCCTCTTCCCTTGGCTGTCCCTGGTCTCGGGCCTGGGCGTGGCCACGGTCGGCGCTGCCCTGGTTGCCGCGCGCCTGCGCCGGCCGGTCGCGGGCCGGGACGCGTCTGAACACAGCCATGGCGGCATTCCCCATAGCCACGGCGGCCACGGGCAGGCGCGAGGCGGCGAAGCCGGCGGCTGGCGTTCCCTGGTGGCGCTCGGCGTCTCCGGGGGGCTCGTGCCGTGTCCGGGCGCGCTGGTGCTGCTCCTTGGGGCCGTGGCCGTGGGGAGGGTGGGCTTCGGCCTGGCCTTGACGGCCGCCTTCAGCCTGGGCCTGGCCGGTGTGCTGATCGTGGTGGGGCTCTTGTTCGTGAAGGGGGCGCGTCTGCTCGAAGCCTCGGCCGGCTTCGCCAAGGCGTCCCGCTGGCTGCCGGTGTGCGCCGCGCTGGCCGTGACCGTCCTCGGCCTGGTCCTGACCGTCCAGGCCGTGATCGCCCTGGCAGGCGCCTGACGCCTATTTGGCCGCGCCCGGGTCCCTGAAGCCGTAGGAGGCCAGCACGGCCTGGCCCTTGGGGCCGCGCAGGTAGTCGATGAAGGCCTTGGCCGCCTCCTTGCGCGGACAGGCGGCCACCACGGCGGCCGGGTAGACGATGGGGGCGTGGTCGGTCATCACGGCCACCGCCCGCACGCGCTTTTGGGCCATGCGGGCGTCGGTGGCGTAGACGAAGGCTGCGTCCACCTCGCCCAGGGCCACATAGTCCAGCGCCTGTTTGACCGACAGGCCGTAGACCATCTTGGGCGAGAGCGTCTCCCAGAGGCCCCGCTTGTCCAGGGCCTGCTTGGTGTAGCTGCCGGCGGGCACGGCGTCGGGTTCGCCCAGGGCCAGCTTGCCGACCTTGGGTCCGGCCAGGTCCTCCAGGCAGGTCACGCCCTGGTCGTCGGCTGGGACGGTGAGCATCAGGTCGTTGGCCGTGAAGTCCGCCCGCGTGGCCGGGTCGATGAGTCCGCTTTTGGCCGCCCGGTCCATGGTGACCTGGTCGGCCGGGGCGAAGACGTCCACGGGCGCGCCGGCCTCGATCTGCTGGAGCAGTTGGCCCGAGGCGGCGAAGTTGACGAAGACCGTGAGCCCCGGATGCTCGGCCTCGTAGGCTTTCCTGATGTCGGTCAGGGCGCTGGTGAGGCTGGCCGCCGCGGAAACCACCAACTCCTCGGCCGCGCCCGGGTGTGGGAGAAGGGCGGCGAAAAAAAGCAGGATCGCGGCCGGGACGGCAAGGCGGCATCGAAACGACATGGCGGCCTCCTCCCCATTGTTGTTTGAAATTGGAATCAGGCGATGCGCACGGTTCCAGGAGCCCTGGGGATGGCGGGGCCGGTCGCGTCGCCCTCCTTGTCCCGACGCTCCTCCCGGGGCGGCAGGCAGCCGGGCGGCGCGGCCGGTCGCGGCCCGGACCGGCGCGAGCGGGTGCGTTTTTCCTCGTACATGCGCGCGTCGGCGCAACTGACGAGCTCGGCCAGACTGCCGGCGCAGTCGATGTCCAGGCAGGACAGGCCAATGCTCGCCGCGATGGCGTAGGGCCGCCTGCCCGAGGCGTTGAAGGCCTTCATGCGGGCCAGCAGGCGCTCCTTGGGCTCCACGGCCTCGTGGGGCGCGTCCTCGAGGCCGAACACGGCGAATTCGTCGCCGCCGAGCCGGGCCACGACGTCGGATTCCCGGAAGGTCTCGCGCAAGAGCGCGGCCATGTCCCCGAGCATCCGGTCGCCCTCGCGGTGGCCCAGGGTGTCGTTGACGATCTTCATGCCGTCGAGGTCCACGTAGAGCAAAAATGCGCCCCGGGCCAGGCGGCGGGCGGACTTGAACATCTGTTCGGCCAGGGTGAGGAAGCCCCGGCGGTTGAAAAGGCCGGTCAGCTCGTCGGACAGGGCCGCGCCCACGAGTTGCTTGTAGAGCTGGTGGCGCTCGATGGCGTGGAGGATGGCCCGGAAAAGCCCCTGGCCGTCGAAGCCGCCCTTGACCAGGAAGTCCTGCGCCCCCTCGCGCACGGCCATGGTGGAGATCTCCCGGTCGTCGAGCCCGGAGAGCACGATGATGGGCAGGTCCGGAAAGCCGGCCCGCACCGAGGTGAAGGTGGTCAGGCCCGTGGAATCCGGCAGGTTGAGGTCGAGCAGCACCACGTCCGCGCCGCCGTCGGCCAGGAGTTCGACGCCGCTTTCGAGCAGGGGGGCGTGGCGCAGGTCGAAGGGAGCGTCCGCGCCGTCCTCCAGGTAGGCCCGCACCAGTTCCGCGTCGCCGTAGTCGTCCTCGATGAGGGTGATGCGAAGGGTCATGTCCGGCCCTCCACGGCGTGCGGGTGTGGCGGCAGCTTGGCCAGCGACAGCCAGAATTCCTCCACCCGGCGCATCATGACCAGGAATTCGTCCAGTCCCAGGGGTTTTTTCAGGAAGCAGTTGGCCCCGAGGTCGTAGCTGGCCGCGATGTCGGTTGCGGCGTCGGAGGTGGTCAGCACCAGCACGGGAATGGAGCGCAGCCCGGCGTCGCCCTTGACCTCCGAGAGCACCTCCCGGCCGTCCATGCGCGGCATGTTGAGGTCGAGGAGGATGAGGTCCGGCCGGGCGGCGCCGGCGTGCTCGCCCTGGCGGCGCAGGAAGCGCATGCCTTCCTCGCCGTCGCCCACCCGGTCCACGGAAAGAGCGGCCCGAAAGCCGCGCAGGGCCTCCAGAATGAGTTCCACGTCGCCGGGGTCGTCCTCCATGAGCAGAATGCGCACGGGCATGGCGTTCATGGCGCGCCGGCCTCCCTGTCCGGCAGGGTGAAGAGAAAGGTGGAGCCCGCGCCGGCCGTGGATTCCACCCAGATGCGCCCGCCGTGGCGTTCGACGATGCGCTTGCAAAAGGCCAGGCCGATGCCGGCTCCGGCGTGCTCCTTGGCCGTGGTCAGGCGCTGGAACATCCGAAATACCCGGTCGAAGTGCTGCGGCGCGATGCCCATGCCGTTGTCGGCCACGGCCACGGTCCAGGCGTCGCCGTCGCGCCGGGCCGAGACGTGGATCTCGGGCGGGGCCTCGCCCCGGTACTTGACGGCGTTGCCCACCAGGTTCTGGAAGAGCTGGGCGATCTGCGTGGCGTCGGCCGTCACCTCGGGCAGGGCCTCGCGGGTCACCACGGCCCCGGCCTCGGCCAGGGGCAGCTCCAGGTTGTCCAGGGCCACGTCCAGGGCGTCGCCCAGGGCCATGGGCGCAAAGGCCGCCTTGCTCGTGCCCAGGCGCGAATAGGTCAGCAGGTGGTTGATGAGCTGGCTCATGCGCCTGGCCCCGTCCACCATGTAGGCCACGTAGCGTTCGCCGGTCTCGTCGAGCTGGCCGGCGCAGCGCTTGCCCAGCAGGTCGGCGAAGCTCGTGATCTTGCGCAGCGGCTCCTGGAGGTCGTGGGAGGCCACGTAGGCGAACTGCTCCAGGTCCTTGTTGGAATTTTCCAGGGCGGCGGTCTTTTCGGCCAGGGCCCGTTCGCGCTCCTCGAGCTCCCCGGCCATGGCGTCAAAGGCCTGGTCGAGCCTGGACAGTTCCCGGATGGAAGACGCGCCGGACAGGCGCGTGGCGAATTCGCCCCGGCCGATGGCTTCGGCCGCCTCCATCAGGGCGACGATGGGTCGCACCAGGAGCCGTGATCCGAAGAACCAGGCCGCACCGAGGCCGATCAGGCCGACGAGGGCCAGCCAGGCCACCTGGTCGCGAAGGAGCTTGCGCGAGGCGGCGTAGGCCTCGGCCAGGGGCCGTTCCACGAAGACGACCGGGGAGTCCGGCCGGTCCGGGGCGAAGCGGGAGAACCCCACCAGCTTGGCCTCGCCGTCGAGGCCCATTGCCTCCAGGCTGCCGAAACGGTGGCCCGAGACGGCCCGCCCGAGCGGTGTGCCGGAAATGTCCGTGCCCACGGCGGGCAGGGGCCTTGGAAACGTGGCCAGGAGCCGACCTGAGGGCACGAGCACGCCGACCACGCCGCCCTTCGGCGGCGGCGCGGCCGCCACGGCTTCGGCCAGGGCGTCCAGGCTCAGGCTCGCCGCCACCACGGCCTTGACCTCGCCGTCCCAGCCCAGGGACGGACAGGCGACTACGGCCAGGGGCCGTCCGTCCGGGGCAGGGGCGAACGGGCCGGCCTGGCAGGTCTTTTCCGTCGTGGCCGCCCGGAACCAGTCGCGCCCGGCGAAGGTGTCGGTCTGCATGGGCGTGCGCCCCGGGGGAAAGCCGTCCCCGAAACCGCCCGCCGCCTCGGCGATGCGTTCCCCGCCCGCCGCCACGGCCAGGATGTTGGCCACGCCCGCCCCGGATTGGCGCAGAAGCTGGGAAAAGAGCAGGGAACAGCCCTGCGGGTCCACCACCCGCACTACCGTGGCCGCGGCCAGACTCTCCACCAGTCGCAGGGCGGCGGCCAGGTGCCTTTCCTGGCCGGCGGCGAGCGTGAGCGCCCGGTTGACGGCGGCGGATCTGGCCTCGTCGCGGGCCTTGGCCCGTTGTTCCAGGCCGTGGTGGAGCGTCAGTCCCAGGGCCGGCAGCACGGCTAGAAGAACCAGGCCCATGAGGGCGGCGCGAAGACCGAGGGGCGAGGCGCGTCGTGGCGGTGCGGAAGGGTACGTCATGGGGCCGGCGCCTTTGGCTGCATCGCGGATCGGAGCCGGCGAAGGGCCGGAGACGACGGCAGCCGTCTTGCATCGCCACGCGGAACACCGTCCCGGGGCATGCTGCGCTCGCATCCGCATTCACAATGTGGTGTTTTTGTAAACCGGAAGGGCGATACTGTAAAGATGCAAGGACACTGACACTGAATTGCAGTGTTTCGTGTATGTAAGAAAGAGCCCGGCCTTGCGTCCGGCGGCAATGGAACGCCCGGCGTGCTGCAAAACGATTATGGAGATCACGATTTTTCAAGAAACGTGGCGCATCCAGTGCGCCATTTTCCGGTTTGCCGCGTTCCTGTCCCGGCCAGGGGGCGAAAACCGGCGCGCGGCTGTTGCCAGCGGCCACGGCCCGGTCTATGGAAGGGGCAACGCGGCGCGGCCCATCGCGCCATCCCCGCGAGGTTCCATGCCAAAGGGCGACGCCTGCAAGACACTTTCGCCCCTGGAGGCCGTGCGCCGCTACTGCCTGGCCGCCTGCATGGGCGGACAGCGCAGCCTCGTGGCCGCCTGCGCCGATCGGGGCTGCCCGTTCCATCCCCTGCGCATGAAGGAGATCCCCGAGGGATTTCGCGTGCGGGTGGTGCGGGTGGTGCGGCGGTTTTGCCTGCGCTGCACCGTCGGCGACCGCGACGCCGTGCGCCGCTGCACCGAACACGACGTCTGCCCGATCTGGCCCTACCGCGTGGGCGTCTCCCCCAAAAAGCTCAAGCGCCTGATCGCCGAAAAGCGCCGCCCCAGGCAGCTCGAACTGCCCCTGTAGCCCCGGCTCCCCTCCCGCCCGGCCGTTTGCCCCGGCAAACGGCGGCCCCCGTCCGGTAAACGGCGCGGTCGCCGCCGTCGGTCCCTTTCCCCATCCATGGGTTTTCCGACGCCGCTCGCCGAAATTCGCGGGCCTTCCCGTCGCGGCCCGCGCTACCCGTGGTCCATCCCGGCCGGGACCCCGTCCCCGGCCCGGCAACCACGGCCCGGCCATGCGCCGGCGGACAGGAGCCACCCATGACCACGACCGCGACCCACGACCCGACACGCACGCCGGAATTCGCCCGGCTCGTGCGCAAGCGCTGGGGCGTCTCCCTGACGCTGACCGCCTTCATGCTGGCGGTCTACTACGGCTTCGTCGCCATTCTGGCCTTCCGGCCGGACCTCTTCGCCGCCCGCGTCGGCGAGCACCTGACCCTCGGCATTCCGGTGGGCCTCGGCGTCATCGTCGTCTCCTGGCTCGCCACCGGCATCTACGTGCGCTGGGCCAACGACGACTACGACGCCGCCGTGGACAACCTCAAACACGCCATGCGGGAGAACCGGGGATGAACGCCTTCACCACCACCATCGGGCAACCCAACGCCACCTCCATCATCTTTTTCTTCTTCTTCATCCTGGGCACCCTGGCCATCACCTACTACGCCGCCAAGAAGAGCCGGGGAGCCTCCCAGTTCTACGCCGCCGGCCGTTCGGTCACGGGCTGGCAAAACGGCCTGGCCCTGGCCGGGGACTACATGTCCGCCGCCTCGTTTCTGGGCATCGCCGGCCTCGTCTCGCTGAGGGGCTACGACGGCCTCATCTACTCCATCGGCTTCCTCGTGGGCTGGCCCATCATCATGTTCCTCGTGGCCGAGCCCCTGCGCAACCTCGGCAAGTACACCTTCGCCGACGTGGTGGCCTACCGCCTGTCCCAGAAGCCCATCCGCATCGCCGCCTCGGTGGGGTCGCTTCTCACCGTCTGCTTCTACCTGATCGCCCAGATGGTGGGCTCGGGCTCGCTCATCAAGATGATGTTCGGCCTGCCCTATGAGACGGCCATCATCGCCGTGGGCGCGGTCATGATCGCCTACGTGCTCTTCGGCGGCATGCTGGCCACCACCTGGGTGCAGATCATCAAAGCCGTGCTGCTCCTGGCCGGGGCCACGGTCATGGTGCTCATGGCCCTGTCGAAATTCGGCTTCAACGTGGTGGGGCTTTTTAGCGCCGCCGCCGCCACCTACGGCGAGAAGGTGCTCAATCCCGGCGGCCTGGTCGCCAATCCCCTGGACGCCGTGTCGCTCGGCATCGCGCTCATGTTCGGCACGGCCGGCCTGCCCCACATCCTCATGCGCTTCTACACCGTGCCCGACGCCAAGACCGCGCGCAAATCCGTGTTCTACGCCACCGGGCTCATCGGCTACTTCTACGTGCTGACCTTCATCATCGGCTTCGCCGCCATGGTGCTCGTGGGCCGCGACGTCGTGGCCAAGGTGGACGCCGGCGGCAACATGGCGGCCTTGCTCCTGGCCGAGGTCACGGGCGGCACGGTGTTTTTGGGCTTCATCGCCGCCGTGGCCTTCGCCACCATCCTGGCCGTGGTGGCCGGGCTCACCCTGGCCGGGGCCACGACCCTGTCCCACGACCTCTACGCCAACGTCTGGCGCAGCGGGAACTCCTCCGAGGAGGACGAGATGAAGGTGGCCAAGCGGGCGACCGTGGGCCTGGGCGTGGCGGCCATTCTCCTGGGCCTGGCCTTCAAGGGCCAGAACGTGGCCTTCATGGTGGGTCTGGCCTTCGCCATCGCCGCCAGCGCCAACTTCCCGGCGCTCATCCTCTCCATTCTCTGGAAGGGCACGAGCACCTTCGGCGCGGCCGCGAGCATCGTCGCCGGCACCGTGACCGCCGTGGGCCTGATCCTGCTCTCGCCCACGGTCTGGGTGGACGTGTTCGGCAACGCCGCGCCCATCTTCCCCTGGACGAACCCGGCGCTGATCTCCATGCCCGCCGCCTTCTTCGTCGGCTGGCTGGGCTCGGTGCTCGTGCCCGACGCCAAGGCCCGCTCCCTCTACGAGGCCCAGCAGATCCGCAACTACCTCGGCGTCGGCGCGGAGTAGGAATCGGGAGGGGCACCGCCCCTCCCGAACCCACCCTGCCGGGGGGGATCATCCCCCCCGGACCCCCTGGAAGGGGGGAGGAGGGGAGATGGGCGAGGAAATGCATTATAAAGACGTGTCGGAGTTGTCCGAGGCGTTGGGGCGGGCGGGGGATGCTCGGGAGCTGGCCGGGCTGACGCGGGGCGTCCGCGCCTTCGTGGCCGGCCGGGCGGAAAGCGGCGACGTCCTGGACACGGGGCGCGCCGCCGCCGCGCTCTACGACGGATTGCTGGCCCGGGCGGCCGTCCTGGCCCGGGACAGGCCGCCGGGCGGCTTCTGCCTGGCGGCGCTCGGCAGCCAGGCGCGCGGCGAGCAGTTTCTGGCCACGGACCAGGACAACGCCCTGATCCTCCCCGACCCGGCCGATGCCCCCGAGGCCCGGGAGGCGTGGACCGCTTTCGCCGCGCGGTTGCGCGACGTGCTTGCCGCCGCCGGCCTGCCGCCGTGCCCCAAGGGCATCATGGCCGCCACGCCCGAGTGGCGAAGGACGCTTCGGGAGTGGCGCGAGGCCCTGGACGCCGCCGCCGACAGGCCGGACGCCGGCGGCGTGCTCCTCGTTTCGCTCCTGGCCGACGTCCGGGCCGTGTGGGGCGATCCCGCCCTGGCCGAGGCCCTGGCCGGGCAGGTGCGCCGCCATGCCGCCGATGCGCCGCTGCTCGTGCGAGGCCTTGCGCGCGAGGCCCTGCGCTTCGCGCCCGAGTCCGGCTTTCCCGGCCCGTTTTCGGGGTTCGGCAAAAATCACACGTCCCTCGACCTCAAGCGCGCCGCCGTCTATCCCCTGGCCCTTGGCGTCAAGGCCCTGGCCCTGGAGGCCGGCCTCACCGAGACCGGGACCGTGGAGCGCCTGGACGGGCTCGTCCGGCGGGGGCTCGTGGGCGGGGAGCTTGGCGCGCGCCTGACGCGCGCCTTCGCCTGCGTCCAGGGCCTTCGCCTGCGTGCCCAGGCCCGGGCCCTGGCGGCGGGGCGCGCTCCGGACAACCTGATCGAACGGGACGCCCTGCCGGTCACGGACCGCGAGGCCCTGCGCCAAGCCCTTCACGCCGTGGCCGAACTGGCCGCCGTCCTCGAACACCATTTCGGATTGGCCTATCTCACCTGACGGAGGAGTCATGCGCGCGAGCGACCCATCGCAGCAACCGGAAACCGTGCAGGCCTTCCTGGCCGGCGTGCCGCCCTTCGACCGGCTGCCGTCCCTGGATCTGGCCGCCCTGGCCGCCGCCGGCCGGGTGTCCCTGTACCTTGCCGGCGAGGCCGTGCCCGTGGGCCGGGATTTCGTCTGTTGCGTCCAGCGCGGCGGTGTGCGGCTGCGCCGGCCGGGGGACCTCCCCGGCCGCGACGACGTGCGCGGCGAGGGCGAGTGCTTCGGCCAAACCTGCGACCTCGGAAACGGGCAGGACGGCGAAGGCTGGGAAGCGACGGCCCTGGAGGACACCTTCCTGGTGCGCCTGCCCCGGGAGGTGTTCGTCGCGGTCTGCCGCCGCCAGCCCTTCGTCGCCGGCTACTTCGCCGACGCCCTGTCCCCGGCCGCCCGGGATGCCCAGCCGGCCGGCCCCACGGGCTGTCCCGACCCCTCCGACGGCGACTATCTCTTCACCCGCCTGGCCGGGGAGGTGGCCTCGCGCGGGCTGGCGGACGTGCCCCGGGGCCCGGACCTGCGCCGGGCGGCCCGGGTCATGGAGGCCGGCCAGGTGGGTTCGGTCCTCGTGCGCGAGGCCGGCGGCGCGGTCATCGGCATCGTCACCGACCGGGATCTGCGCCGGGCCGTGGCCACCGGCATGGCGCTCGACGCGACGGTCGAGACCCTCATGTCCGCCCCGGTCGCCGCCATCGAGGCCAAAACGCCCTGTTTCGAGGCCCTCCTGTCCATGACCGGCTCGGGCATCCGCCACCTGCTCGTGACCCGCGACGGGGAGCCGGCGGGCATGGTCACGGCCAGCGACCTGCTCCTGGCCCACGGCCGCTCGCCCATGGCCCTTTTGCGCGCGGCCAGGCGGGCGGGGGACGCCACGGACCTGCGCGCCATAAGCCAGGGGCTGCGGCCCCTGGCCGCCTCCCTGGTCGCCCGGGGTGCGCCGGCGGCCGCCGTCTCCGGCATCGTGACGCTTCTGGCCGAACAGGTCCTCGCCCGGCTGCTTGCGCTTCTGGAAAAGCGTTGCGGCCCGTCGCCCGCGCCCTGTCGCTGGCTGCTGCTCGGCGCGGCCGGCCGGCGGGAGATGCTGCCCGGAACCGGCCTGTCCCTTGCCGCCGTGCCGGACGACGGCGGCGACCCCATCGTCGGCCGGGCGGCCCGGACCTATCTGCAAGCGCTCTTGCCCATGCTCGGCGAGGAACTGGCCGCCCTTGGCCTGCGCGCGCCCGGTTCCCATCTGGTCCTTGGCGACCCGCGCGCTCTTGTTCCCTTGGAAGGTTTCGCCCTGGACGGCGATCCCCTGGACCACGAAGCCTCCCTCGAAGGCTTCGACGCCCGGCCCCTGGGCGGCCGGGACGAGGCCGGCCCTGCGCCTGCCGTGGCGACGGGGGAGGTCTTTCCCTTCGGCCTGGCCGCGTCCTGGCTGCGGGCCGCCGCTTCCCGTCCCGCGCCGCTTGGCGTCTACCGGGGCCGGCTCATGGAGCGCGACGGCGGCTCGTGCGAGGCGCTGGACGTCCTGGCCCGGGGTTCGCGTCCGGTGACGGCTCTGGCCAGGCTTTCGGCCCTGGTCTGGTGTGTTGCGCCGACCGGCACTGTTTTTCGTCTCAACGCCCTGGGAAGCCTCGGCGTCGTTCCGGCCGCGACGGCCGCCCGGGCCGTGGAGGCCTTCGCCTTTTTCCAGTCCGAGCGGCTCCAGGCCCTGCTGACCGGCCGGGAATCGAGCGGCCGCGAGGAAGCGCCGCTTGCCCCGGGTACGCTCTCGCCGCGCCGCCGTCATGCCCTGCGGGCCGCTTTCGCCGCCGTGGAGGACCTGCGCCTGGCCCTTTTGGCGCGCCTTGACGTTAAGGAGGGCGAACATGGGCCTGCTTGACCGCCTGCTGCGGCGTCGGGTCCCGGACGGGGAGGGCGTTCCCCTGGCCCCGGCCCTGGCCGCGCACCGGGCGGCCCAGGCCGGCCGCGATCCCCGGGCGCTCCTCGACGCCTGCGCCTTCGTGGTGCTGGACACGGAACTCACCGGCTTCGACCCGCGCCGCCACGCCCTGGTCTCCATCGGCGCGGTGCGTCTTTCGGGGCTGGAGATCCTGCCCGGCCAATCCTTTTATTCCCTGGTTCGTCCGCAAGGCGACGTGCCCCGCGACGCCTCCCTGGTCCATCGCCTCACCGCCGCCGGCCTCGAGGAGGCCCCCGGCGAGGCCGAGGTCCTGGAGCGGTTTCTGCATTTTCTGGGCGACGCCATCATCGTCGGCCACCACGTCGATCTGGACATGGGATTTTTAAACGCCGCCAGCCGCCGCCGCCTGGGCGGCCCCCTCGAGGCCCCCTGCATCGACACCCTGCGCCTGGCCATGGCCTTCGAGGAAAAACGCCTGGCGGCCGGGGGCAGGGCAGGGGAGGCCGAAAGCCTGGACTACACCCTGCCGGCCCTGTGCCGGCGCTTCGGCCTGCCGCAATTCGCCGCCCACGACGCCCGCGCCGACGCTCTGGCCGCGGCCTACCTCTTCGTCTACCTGGCCCGCAAAAGCGCCCGCGGCCGCCCCCTGGGCCTGGACGGCCTGTGGCGCGCCGGCCGGGCCTGGTGGCGATGAGACGGGAAAATGAAAAAAAGTGTTGACGGGCCGGGCCGTGTTCTCTAAATAGGAATCAACAGCAACTAGGAATAAAAACTATGTCGATGGAAACGCTCAAGGAACTTTTCGCCCAAAGCGGCCTCAAGTTTACCACCCAGCGCTATCTGGTGTACAAGGCCATGACCACGGCAAGGGACCATCCCTCGGCCGAAGCGGTCTGGCGACGGGTTCGCGAGGCCGCGCCGGCCATTTCCCTGGACACGGTCTACCGCACCCTGGCTTCCCTGGAGCAGCGGGGGCTGGTCAGCCGGGTGCCGGGGGCGGGCGAGGAGGGGCGTTTCGACGGTGATGTGACGCCGCACCACCATCTGGTGTGCCTGTCGTGCGGCGGCATTGAGGATTTCACCATGCCGGGGGCGGCCTTGGACGATTTGCCGCCGTCGGTCGCCGCGTGGGGCGTTCCCCGCGACGCGCAGATTTTGGTGCGCGGCGTGTGCCGCGCCTGTCTTGGCCGCATGCAGGCGGCAAAACCGCAACAAAACCAAAGGAGCCACACGAAATGAGCAAGACCCTGGAACATCTCAAGGAAGCGTTCGCCGGCGAATCCCAGGCCAACCGCAAGTACCTCGCCTACGCCGCCCAGGCCGAGAAGGAAGGCCACATCGGCGTGGCCAAGCTCTTCAAGGCCGCCGCCGCCGCCGAGACCGTCCACGCCCACAGCCACCTGCGCAACATGGGCGGCATCGGCGACACGGCCGCGAACCTGCAGGACGCCATCGCCGGCGAGACCCACGAATTCAAGAGCATGTACCCGGGCATGATCGCCGACGCCAAGGCCGAGGGCGAGAAGGCAGCCGAGCGCGGCTTCACCTTCGCCAACGCCGTGGAGGAACTCCACGCCAACCTGTACGCCGAGGCGGCCAAGGATGTCGCCGGCTACCCGGATAAGGACTGGTACGTCTGCTCGGTGTGCGGCTACACCGTGGCCGGCGCGGCCCCGGACAAGTGCCCGGTCTGCCAGGCCCTGGCCAAGGCGTTCTTCAAGGTCGACTGATTTCCGGCCGCATCGACCGAAGACGGAAAAGGAGCGAGCATGGCGGCGCCCGAAGAAATGTGGCAGTGCCAGACCACCAATTGCGGCTACATCTACGATCCGGACAAAGGCGACCGCAAGGGCAAGATTCCTGCGGGAACGTCCTTCGCCGATCTGCCCGAGGGGTGGAAGTGTCCGATCTGCGGCGGCGGCAAGAAGTGTTTCCGTCCGCTGGCCGGGCCGGGATCGACCAAAGAAGTGCAGTGTCCCGTCTGACGTCCGGGGAGCCCGCCAGGGCTCCCCGGGACGGTTCTCCAAGGCCCCGCCCGCGCGGGGCCTTTTTCATGCCTGGGGCGCGGGCGGCTCCTGGTTCGGCGCGGCGATGAGGTTTCGCTCCTCCAGCACGTGGCGGTAGTCCTCGCCGTAAAGCGTGAGCATGACCATGGCGAAGCCCAGCACCAGCGGCCCGTAGAGGATGCCCAGGGCCCCGAAGAACTTGATGCCGCCGATGATGGAGAGAAACACCCAGAACGTGGACATCTTGGAGCGGTTTTGCATGAGGATCGGCCGTATGATGGAGTCGATGCTCGACACCACCACCGCCCCCCAGCCGATGAGGAAAAGGCCCCACTGCCACTGGCCCGTGAGCATGAGGTAGATGGACACGGGCAACCAGATGATGGCCGTGCCCACGACAGGAATGAGCGAGGCGAAGCCCATCATGCAGCCCCAGAAGAAGGGCTGCACGCCCACGATGAAAAGCCCGAGCCCGCCGGCCGCGCCCTGGGCCAGGGCGATGACGAAAGCGCCGAGGATCACGGACTTGGCCACGTCGTCGAGCTGGCGGAAGATGCGGTTTTCCTGGTCCGTGGACAGCGGCAGGAGGTAGCGGGCGTAGCCGAGCATGGCCTCGCCGTCGCGGATGAGGAAGAAGAGCACGAAGATGAGGATGATGAAGTTCATGGTCAGCACGAACACGTTGCCGATGACAGTGGTGCCGCTGTCGAGGAGGATCTGTCCGGCGTTTTTGGACAGCGACAGCAGGTTGGCCTGCAGCGCGAGCTTATTGATGTCCAGGAAGGGCAGGTGTTCCTGGACCCAGGACAGGTAGGGCGCGACGGCGTCGTGGCTGAAGAGCGCGTTGAAGTCGAGGGTGGTCAGCTTGGCCTGGAGCGCGTTGACGGACTGGACGCCCTGGGCGAGCAGCGCCCCCAGGAAGAGGAAGACCGGAATGATGAGGCAGGAAAAGATGAGCCCGGTGGTGATCAGCGCGGCCAGGGTGGTGCGGTGGCCGCACAGCGCGTCGATCTTGCGCTGCACGGGCCGGAACAGCGCGGCCAGGACCACCCCGATGATGAGGATGTCCACGAAGGGCCGCAGCACGATGTAGGCCAGGGTCAGCGACCCGGCCAGGATGAGGAGCAGGAAGGTCGAATAGAATTGGCGGCGTTCTCTGTTCATGCCGCCCGTGTAGCAAAATCGCCGGCGCGGCGGCAAGGGGCGGGCCGCATCGCGGCATTGCGCCCGGCCGCCCCTCCGTCGTACCATGCCGCCATGACGACGCTTGTTCCTTGCTTGCTTCCGTTTTCGGGCGTGGCCCATGCCCGTTGAGCCCTTTCCCTCGCCTCGCCGGGCCCGACTCTGGCCGCGGCCGGCTCTTTACGACCTCACTCCGGAGCTCCTCGGCGACCCCGAGGCCACGGCCACGGAAATCCGCGCCCGCGACTGGACCTACGTGCTCTCGGCCCGGGGGGTGCCCCATGTGGTGCGCCGCTCCGGCTCCGGCTGGCGGCTTTTCGTGCCCAGGCGGCGCATGGCCGAGGCCCTGGAGGAGATCGCCGCCTACGCCGCCGAGCGCGAAAACCGCCCCCTGCCCGATCCCGAGGCGCAGCCCTTGCGACCCTCCGTCACCCCGGCGGTCCTGGCCGTCATGGGCGTGGTGGCCGGCCTGTGGGGCTTTCTGCTCGGCGAGGCCGTCCTTTTCGGCCGCCGCGTGTCCTGGCGGACCGTCGGGGCCGGGGATTCCTCGGCCATGCTGGCCGGGGAGTGGTGGCGCGCCCTGACCTCGCTGTGGCTCCACGCCGATCCGGCGCACCTTTTCGGCAACGCCGCCTGCGCCGCGCTTTTTCTCGGCCTGCTGTGCCGGGAGACGGGTCTGGGCCTGGGGTTTGCGCTCACGGTCGCGGCCGGCGTCGGCGGCAACCTGCTCAAGGTCATGGTCCAGGGACCGGGCCTGCATTTCCTGGGCGCGTCCACGGCCGTCTTCGGGGCGCTCGGGGTTCTTGGCGGCGTGCGCCTGTCCGGGTATTGCGCCGAGGTCTCGACCAGGCGGTTTCTGGCCGCCGGGGCCGTGCTCATGCTGCTGGCCATGCTGGGGGCCGGTTCCGAGGAAACCACGGGCCAGGTGGACCTGGCCGGGCATTTCTTCGGCTTCCTGTGCGGCGCGGCCCTGGGGCTGGCCGCCGGGCGGCGACTGTGCCGGGCGGGACGGCCCGGACCCCTCGTCCAGGCGGCCCTTGGCGGATGCACCGTCCTCGTCTGCCTGGCCGCCTGGGGACTGGCCGTGGGGCACGGCTGGTCCGGGCGGTGAGGAAGGCTTTGCCTAACGCGCCGTTTTCGGTTAAGGCCGTCGATTGTCGCCGCTTTGCTAGGGCGCGGGGAGTGGGATGCAATGAGCTTAAACGGCCTCGTCTTCGAGGGTGAGGACATTCGCTACAGGACCGGCAAGCACTGGGTGGTGCTGGCCAAGGCCGCGATCCTGTTCGCCCTGGCCCTGGCCGTGTGGTCGAGCGGCCCGGCCCTGACCGCTCTGGCCCAGTTCAAGGTGCCGGAAGAGCTGGAGAAGTTTCTGCCCAAGATCATCGCCGCGGCGGTGTGGCTTTTCCGTTACGTCTTTTTCATCATCCTGACCCTGCTCGCCCTGACCCGGCTCTTTTCCTTCTTCACCCTGCGGGTGGGGGTGACGGACAAGCGCCTGCTGTGCGACGATGCGCTGTTCGGCACCTTTTCCCTGGACGTCACCAAGGTCGAGTCCGTCAAGTGCGAGCCCGGGCTTTTCGGCGGCCTGCTCGGCTACGGCAAGATCATCCTGACCGCGTCGAGCAGCCAGCGGCTGGTGCTGACCAACATCCGGCGGCCCCACGCCCTGGAACAGGAAATCTTCGCCGCCAAGTAGGCCCGGGGCGGCGCGGCGGCCGGCCTTTCCCGGCCAGATGCGTACCCTCCTCGCCGTGGACCGGCGACCGCCATGTATCTGTACCGAAGACCCATCAAGCAGTACGGCATCCTGTTCAAGATGCTGGCGGTCTACATCGGCATATTGGTCGTCGCCTATTTCACCACGTCCACGCTGCTGATCTATATCAAGGAATCGGTCAACATCTCGCGCGACATCGTCAAGGTGCGCTTCGAAGTCCTCTCCATCTCCCAGCGCCTGGTAGACAGCCTGCTGGCCATGGAGGAGAACCAGAAGAAGTACGAGATCGTCCATTCCGAGGAATACAAGAAGAACTTCCTGGCCGCGCTCAACGAATACAAAAACGCCATCTGGAGCATCCTCTGGTTCCGCTACGAGAGCTTTTCCGTCTGGGAGGAGCTCCACGCCGAATTCAGGGCCGCCTTTCCGGAGTTGGCCCAGGGCAAGGCTCTGGGCGGCGAGCCCTGGATCGACCAGGAGACGCTCAACAAATGGATGCGCATCGTGGTCAGCGCCCGCCAGGACAACGAACGCGTGCTGGAATCGGGCATGCGCGAGCTTTTCCGCATCAGCGAAGTGGCCGTCAACCGAGGCGTGACGGGCCTGACCGTGTCCATCGGCCTCGGGCTTCTCGGCATCCTCTACCTGACCTATTCCCTGCGCCGGCCGCTTCGCGAGCTGCGCCGGGGCATTCGGGCCTACACCCGCGACGGGCGGCTCGAACCCATCCGCGTGCTCACCAAGGACGAGCTCGGGGAGCTGGCCGCGGCGTTTAACGACATGACCTCCCGCCTCAAGGAGGAGGAGCGCATGCGGGCGGACTTCATCGACATGGTCAGCCACGAGATCCGCACGCCGCTGACCTCCATCCGCGAGTCCGTCAACCTCATGCGCGAGCGGGTGCTCGGCGAGGTCAACGAGCGCCAGAAGCGCTTCCTCGACATCGCCAGCGACGAGCTCCAGCGCATCTCGGCCATGCTCACGAGTCTGCTCAAGGTGTCGAGCATGGCCTCCCAGATCGTGGACCTTGCGCCCGTGACCTTCGATCCGGCCAAGCTGGTCCTGGAAACCCTGGAAAAGGCCGCGCCGGCCGCCGAGGCCAAGGGCATCCGCTTGACGCCGCGCCTGGGGCGCGACATCGTCTCCGTGGTCGGGGACCGGGAGCTGCTCGGCCAGGCGCTCTATAACCTCATCGGCAATGCCGTAAAGTTCTCTCCGCCCGAGCGTACCGTGCTGGTGGGCCTGGAAATGGCCGACGGCGGGCAAAAGCTCCTCGTCAGCATCACCGACGAAGGCCCCGGCATTCCCGAGGAGGAGCAGCCCCACGTCTTCAACAAATACTATCGGGGCGCGCGCACCAAACGGACCACCGACGGCATCGGCCTGGGGCTCTCCATCGCCAAGACCATCGTCGAGGCCCACGGCGGCAACATCTGGCTGTCGAGTCTGGCCGGCAAAGGGTGCACGTTTTACTTTACAATCCCCGTGGATGGGACAACTGCCTGACATGGCCCGAAACATGAGAAAAAAGATGTTGCGTGAAGCGGCCTGCGGCCTGTGCGCCGCGCTCGTGATCCTTTCCTGCGGCTGCGCCAAGCGGGAGACGGCCGCGCCGCCGGTCCCGCCGACCCCGCCGCAGGTCGCCGAGGCCCCCGCGCCCACGGCCGTCTCGGCAGCCTGCGAGCCCACCAGGAACAGCCTCTACGACCAGGGCGTGTGTTCCTTCGACACGGGCGAGGTCAAGCGCGCCATGGGGCTTTGGCGCACCGCCGCGGGCACCGATCCCGACCCGGCCGTGCGGCGCAAGGCCCTTTTCGCCATGGCCGCGGTCAAGCTCGCCCAGGCCAACACCGACGCCGAGATGGCCGCCGCCATGGAGATGTTCGACGCCTGGAGCAAGGCCTCGCCCCCGGGCGGCAGCGGCGAGGAGCCGCGCTTCCTGCTGCCGGCCCTGCGAAACCTCAAGCCGGCCGCCGCGCTCAGGGAGCAGAAGGCCGCCCTGGAGCGCGAGTGCGCCAAAAAGCTCGCCGAGCGCGAGGAGCAGGTGCGGAAAAGCGTGCAGCAGCAGGTCCGGGCCCTGGAAACCATCCATCAGCAGATTCAGGAAAAAAAGAAAGGGCTGATCAACAATTGACCGCCGCCGCGCCCCGCGCGACACCATTCCCATGAAAAGCGCCGCCCAGACGCGAAAGACCATCCTGGCCGTCGACGACGACCCGCACATCCTCGAAGTTCTGGAAGTGCGGCTCGTTTCGGCCGGCTACGACGTGGTCACGGCCGGCGACGGGGCGGAGGCCCTGCACGTGCTGGCCACGCGCCCCGTGCGTCTGGTCATCTCCGACATCCGCATGCCCGGCATGGACGGCATGCGCCTGCTCGAGGAGATGGAGCGCCGGGGCCTGCGCCTGCCCATCATTTTTCTCACCGCCCACGGCAGCATTTCCGGGGCCGTGGAGGCCATCAAGCACGGGGCCGTGGACTACCTGACCAAGCCTTTCGACGGCCAGGAGCTTCTGGCCCGCGTGGCCGAGGTCTTCGCCAAGGCCGCCGGCGCGCCGGCCCCGGTCGCCCCGGACATGGCCGAATCGGGCCTGGTCGGCCAGAGCCAGGCCATGCGCGACCTGGCCGCCATGATCGACCGCGTGGCCGCCCGCGACGTCAACGTGCTCATCCTCGGCGAGTCCGGCACGGGCAAGGAGCTGGTGGCCAACCTCGTCCACCGTCGCAGTCCCCGCAAGAACGGCCCGCTGGTCACCGTGGACTGCGGCTCGACCCCGGCCGGGCTCCTCGAATCCGAACTCTTCGGCCACGTCAAGGGCTCCTTCACCCACGCCGTCAAAGACAAGAAGGGGCTCATCGAGCAGGCCCACCAGGGCACGCTCTTCCTCGACGAGATCGGCAACATCACCATGGAGATGCAGATCCGTCTCCTGCGCGTCCTGGAAAACCACAAGATCCGCCGCATCGGCGACGTGCGCGAGATCCAGGTCGACTGCCGGGTCATCGCCGCCACCAACGCCGACATCTTCGAGCAGGTGGCCGAGGGGGTGTTCCGCGAAGACCTGCTCTATCGCCTCAAGGTCGTGACCATAAACGTGCCGCCGCTTCGCGAGCGGCGCGAGGACATCCCGATCCTGGCCGAGCATTTCAACCGCCAGTTCTGCGCCGCCCAGGGCATGCCGCCCGTCGTCATGCCGCCCGAGACCATGGCCTACCTCATGGCCTACCCCTGGCCGGGCAACGTGCGCCAGCTGCGAAACGCCCTGGAGGCCGGGGTGGTGCTGTGCTCCGATGGAACTCTCGCCCCCGGGGATCTGCAGCTGCCCCTGGCCGGCAAGGGGCCGGACCGCTCGGCCGGATCCGGGGATTCCCTGTCCCTGGACGCCAGCGAAAAGGCTGCCATCGTGCGCGCCCTGGAGCAGAGCAACTGGGTGCAGAAGGCCGCCGCGCCGCTGCTCGGCGTCAGCCGCCGGGCGCTCAACTACAAGATCCAGAAATACGGCATCGAGATTCCCAAGCGCCGGGCCAAGAAATAGTCGCGCCGCCGGGGCGACGCCTTCCCGGCCTTGGCATTGCACGGTCTTTCTGTCACAGATCGGGCTTGAAATCGCGGTAATACGCAAGAGCGGGCGGCCCGCGCGCCGGCGAACGGATGTGGCATGCGGCAGGAACGCAACGGCTTGGCTCGGGTGCCCGGGGGCAGAAAGCAGATCGCCCGCCAGGTGGTGCTGCCGTTTCGCATGTCCCTGGCCATCAGCCTCAAGAGCATCCGGGTGCGCTTTTTGCGCTCCATGGTCACGGTGATGAGCCTGGTGCTGGCCGTGGCTTTTCTGAGCTTCATCCTGACCGGAACCGAGGTGGCCCGGGGCGTGCTGGCCACGGGCGATCCGCAGCTGCGCCTGGCGCTCATCGACGCCGGCTACGACCTGTCCTCCGTGGCCCCGCCGCCCGAACGGGCGGCCGGGGAGGCGGCGCGCCTGGGGGCCGGCCCCAAGGAACGCTGGATCGTGCTGCTGTCGCTTCTGGTGTGCACGGTCGGCATCGTCAACGCCCAGCTCATGGCCGTCACCGAACGCTTCCGCGAAATCGGCACCATGAAGTGCCTGGGCGCCCTCGACCGTTTCATCTTGCGCCTTTTTCTGCTGGAAGCCGGCATGCAGGGGCTGGCCGGGTCCGTGGCCGGGGCGTTTTGCGGCATGGCCGGGGCCGTGATGGTGGGACTTTTGCGCTACGGCGGCGCGGCCGCGGCCGGGCTCGGGCCGGTTGGCCTTGGCCGGGTGCTCGGCGTGTCCGTGGCCGTGGGCGCGGGCCTGAGTCTGCTCGGCGTGGTCTATCCGGCCGTGGTGGCCGCCCGGATGCGGCCCGTGGAAGCCATGCGGGCCCAGGAATGACGCTGCCGCGGCGGATGCTCCGCCGCGATCGCCGGTGATGCAGGGGGGAGCGCGGCGCATGGCCGAGACGCACAACATCGTCCGGGTGGCCGGGGTGGCCAAGACCTTCACCATGGGCGCGCAGACCGTCACGGCCTTGCGCGGGGTGGACCTGACCATAAAAGCCGGCGAGTACCTGTCCATCATGGGGCCGTCGGGCTCGGGCAAGTCCACGCTGTTCAACATGATCGGCGGCCTGGACAAGCCGAGCTCCGGCAAGGTCTTCATCGACGAGGTGGACATCGCCCAGCTCGACGCCTACGAGCTGGCCTGGCTGCGCAACCGCAAGATCGGCTACATCTTCCAGACCTTCAACCTCATCCAGGTCATGACGGCGCTGGAAAACGTCACCCTGCCCATGACCTTCGCCGGCACGCCCCAGGACGAGGCCATGGAAAAGGGCCTGGAACTCCTCGGCCTGGTCGGGCTTCGCGAGCGACACGCCCACAAGCCCCAGGAACTCTCCGGCGGCCAGCAGCAGCGCGTGGCCATCGCCCGCTCCCTGGCCAACACCCCGGCCATCGTCCTGGCCGACGAGCCCACCGGCAACCTGGACCTGACCACCGGCGAGGAGATCATCGCGCTGCTCAAGCGCCTGAGCAGCCAGCGCGGGGTCACGGTCATCTCCGCCACCCACGACTACAAGATGCTCAACGTCTCCGACCGCGTGGTCTGGATTCGCGACGGCCGCATCGACAAGATCGAGGAGCGCGACCAGCTCGACATTTCCGTGGGCGCCATCGGGACCAGGGAGGTCTGAGGCCGGATGGCGCGCGGCATGCAAAAAGCCGGCCCGATGCGGGCGCGGGCGATGTACGCCGCTCTCGCGGCCGTGCTCCTTGTCTGCCTCGTGCTGGTCCCGGCCGGAGCCCTGGCCAAGCGCCAGAAAAAGGAGGCCGGCGACGACCGGGCGAAGGTCCTGGCCGCGACCTGGCAGGAGGCTTCCCCGGACGAGGGAGGGCTTGAGCGGGCCGTGGTCGCCGGGCTCGCCGGTCTGGGTTCGCGGCTGACCGGGACCGCCGGCTGCGCCGTGGCCGCCGACGCCGTGGAGGCCTATTTCCAGGGCCTCGGCGCGGGCGAGGTCGGACGCCTGGACTACCGCACGCCGGTCATGGCCCACGGCCCGGCCACGCTGACCCTGGCCGACGGCCGCTCCGCCGCCCTTTCGCCTCTGGCGCTCAATGCCCTGACCCCGGGGACCGTGCCGCCGCAGGGGCTCTCGGGCTCAGTGGTCTGGGCCGGGGCGGGGGAATACGCCGACTTCAACGGAAAATCCCCGGACGGGGCCATCGTGCTCATGGACCTGCGCTCCGGGCGCAACTGGCAGGCCGCGGCCCAGCTCGGGGCCAAGGCGCTCGTCTACGTGGACGCGGACGCCTCCGGGGCCGTGGCCGACGCCGGGCTTTTCAAGGACAAGTTCGAACTCACGCCGGTGCGCTTCCCGCGTTTCCTGCTTTCGGCCAAGGCCGCCCGGGAGCTTTTCGGCGACTACGCCGCGCTTTCCGGGAACAAGGCCGGCCCCGTGGCCACTCTCGCCGGCCGGGCCGCCTGGGAGCAGGCCGTGGCCAGCGACGTCTACCTGCTTTTCCCCGGAACCGATCCGGCCAGGGGCGGCGAGCTTCTGGTGGTCGAAGCCGCCTACGACGCGGCCGCCTTCGCCCCGGGCGACGCCCCGGGCGCGGACGAGGCCGCCTCGGTCGCCGCCCTGCTGCGTCTGGCCCGGGATTTTTCCGTAAGTCCCCCGGCCCGGCCGACGCTGCTGCTGGCCACCTCCGGCCGGGCCCAGGCCCTGGCCGGGCTGCGCGAATTCTACGCCGCCCTGCGCGGCAAGGGAAAGGACCTGCGCGCCAGGTCCCGGGAGGCCCGCGAGGACGTTCGGGCCATCGGCGAGGTCCTGGACGGGCTGCGCCAGCTGGAGGAGGGGGGCGACGGCGCGGTGGCGCTTCTCGCCCGGCCGGACGTGCGCCGGGCTATGACCGAGACCCTCAAGGACGAGGTGGACGCCGTCACCACGCGCCTGATGGAACTGCGACTGGCTCCCGGGGAGAAGGACATGGCGGCGCTGGGCGCCCTGGCCGAGCGCCGAGCGCTTTTGCGCCGGCTCCAGTGGCGCGAGGAGTTCGCCCTGGCCCCGGCCGGGGAGCGCGCCGCGCTGACGGCGCTTGTGCCCAAAGCCCGGGAGCGGCTCACGCGGGCCAGGGAATCGGCCGAAACCGAGGGGCGCTGCGTGGAAAGCGCCCGCGAGCTGCGAAAGCGCCTGGGCGAGCGGGAGATCACGGCCCAAGTCTCGCTTTACCTTTCCAGCCACGGCCAGGGCGTGGGCGGCTTCGCCCGGGGATTTGCCTTCGACGTCAAGCCCGACGTCAACCCGGTCCAGGCCTACGGCCGCATCAACCGCTCCCTCGCCGCCGCCGCCGGGGCCGCCGTCAAAAGCCAGGGGCTGCCGGCCGGCTATTACCAGGACGGCATGCGCGACGACCGCAGCCGGCCCTGGCAGGGGCTCCTCCCCGACAGGCCGGCCCTGGGCGGCGAGATCGGCGCCGTCGCCGGCGTGCTCGGCCTGACGCTGGCCACCGTGGCCGATGCCCGCCAGTCCTGGGGCACGCCCGGCGACGTGCCCGGGGCCGTGGATTTCGCCGCGCTTGCGCGCCAGTCCCGGTTCGTGGCCGCCGTGGTCGCGGACATGGCCGCGCCGGGCTTCGAGGTGGGCGAAAAGCGGCCGCGAAACGTCTTTTCGAGCCTCACCGGCCGGGCCAACTTCATCCGCCAGGGCGAGCTCTTTCCCGAGCGCCCGGCCCCGGACACGGTCCTTTGC
This sequence comes from Solidesulfovibrio sp., assembly GCF_029978005.1. GTDB lineage: Bacteria > Desulfobacterota > Desulfovibrionia > Desulfovibrionales > Desulfovibrionaceae > Solidesulfovibrio. The sequence continues at coordinate 71,328 of NZ_JARKOZ010000032.1, forward strand.
GTCTACCAGGGCAAGACCCGCTTCTACGCCGCCGCCGACGCCAAGGGCGGCTTCCAGATAAACGGCCTGGCCAACAAGAAGTACGTCCTGGACAAGGCCGTCATCGAGGGCTTCCGCTTCGACCCGGACACCGGCGAGGCCGTCTGGGCCATCGACAAGAAGCAGACCGGCAAGGACGCCTACCGGGTCAAGATGAACCGCAACGCCATGGAAACCGACCTCATCATGTTCGGTTGCCGGCAAAGCACGCTCTTTTCCGCCTTCGACCCCCGCTCCTTCCGCTACTTCACCCGCATCGAGCTTCTCGACGCCCGGCGCGAGGCCCCGCCCCTGCGCTCCTGGTTCAGCCGCCTGGACACCCTCGACTCCACGCTGCTCTCGGTCTTCCTCGAACCGGGCACGCCCTACAAGGCCATCCTGTCCGACACCGTGCTGGCCCGGAAGCTCATCCTTTTAAACGCCAGCCCGGAGCACCCCACGGGCACGGGCTATCTCGTGGAGGCCTGGCCCGTGCTGCCCGTGACCGAACTGCTCGGGGCCAGGGACATGTGGGAGCTCGTCGGGCCGCGCGTCAAAAACCTCGAGGACCACGGCATCGTCAACGAACGCATCCGCGACCTGGAAAAGCGGGGCAGGGACCTGTACGCCAAGGCCGTGGCCGCCGCCGAGGTCAGGCGCTTCGACGCCATGATCGCCTCGGCCCGCTCCAGCTGGGCCCTGGCCGTTCGCGTCTACAACGACGTGGAAAAGACCCAGCGCGACGTGCTGCTGGGCGTGCTCTTCTACATCGCGCTTTTCATCCCCTTCGCCTACTGCGTGGAGCGCGTGGTCTTCAATTTCGCCGACATCCACAAGCGCATCGCCGCCTTCCTCGGCGTCCTGGCCGCGGTCATCGCCGTGGTCTACCAGGTGCACCCGGCCTTCCAGCTGACCTACAGCCCGCTCGTGGTCATCCTGGCCTTTTTCATCCTCGGCCTTTCGGTCATGGTGGCGCTGATCATCTTCCTGCGCTTCGAGCGGGAGATGACGGCGCTCCAGCGCCGGGCCTCCCACGCCAAGTCCTCGGACATCGGCGGCATGCGCGCCTTCGCCGCCGCCTTCGTCATTGGCGTCAGCAACCTTCGCCGCCGCAAGGTCCGCACCACGCTCACCTGCCTGACGCTGGTCATCCTCACCTTCACCATCATGAGCTTCACGAGCGTCAAATCCACCCGCGACGAAGGGGCGGCGCGTTTCGCCGACGCCGCGCCCTACCGGGGTGTGCTGCTTAAAAACGCCGGCTGGCGCTCCCTGCCGCCCGAGGCCCTGTCCGTGGTGCGCGACGCCTACGCCCGGGGCCTGACCGTCGCACCCCTGGCCTGGCTGGAGCTGCCCGAGAAGACCCTGTCCCCGGCCACGGTCGTGCGGGCGGGCGAGCGCGCCGAGGCCGTGCAGAGCTTCCTCGGCCTGTCCGACCAGGAGGCCGCCGTCGGCCGCATGCGCGGGCTCCTCGTCGCCGGGCGCTGGTTTACCCCGGAGGACCGCGACGCCGTGCTCCTGCCCGCGCCCATGGCCGAGCGCCTGGGCGTCGCCCCGGGAGATGCGGTCACGCTCTTCGGCCGGTCCTTCACCGTGGCCGGCATCCTGCGCAAGAACGCCCTGGACGACCGGCTGGACCTCGACGGCGAGCCCGTCACCCCGGTGGTCTATCCCACCGAGGCCATGGCCGAGACCTCGGAGGTCGAGAAGGAGGCCGTGGAGTCCGGCGAGGACGTCAAGTCCATGCAGGCCCGCTACCAGCACATCGACGATGACCTGACCGTGGTCGTGCCCTACGACACGCTCATGGGCCTGGGCGGGCAGCTCAAGTCCATTGTGGTCGCCCCGTCCGCCGATGCCCTGGTCATGGGCAAGGCGTCGGCCGATGACGGCTCGGAACTGGCGGCGCGCCTGGCCGACCGCTTCGGCCTGGCCGTCTTTTCCGGTCAGCCGAGCGGCGTGTTCGTCTACCACGCCGGAGACGCCCTGGGCTACGCCGGGGTGCCCAACATCCTCGTGCCCCTGGTCATCTCCGTGCTCATCGTGCTCAACACCATGATCGGCGCGGTCTTCGAGCGCAAGCGCGAGATCGGCGTCTACACCGCCGTGGGCCTGGCCCCGTCCCACGTCTCCTTCCTTTTCATCGCCGAGGCCTTGGCCTTCGCCGTCATCAGCGTGGTCCTGGGCTACCTGCTGGCGCAGGTCACGGCCGGGCTCCTCTCCGGCACCAGCCTGTGGGCCGGCATGACCGCCAACTATTCCTCCATGGCCGGCGTGGCCGCCATGGGCCTGGTCATCGCCGTGGTGCTGCTCTCCGTGGTCTACCCCTCGCGCCTGGCCGGCCAGATCGCCATCCCGGATGTCAACCGCTCCTGGTCCATGCCCGAACCGGTGGACGGCGCGATCAGGACCCGCCTGCCGTTTCTGGTGCGCGTGCGCGAGCAGGAGTGCGCCGGAGGCTTTCTCTTCGACTATTACGGCACCCATCAGGACGTCTCCCACGGCCTTTTCGCCACGGCCGACGTGGACTACGCCTTCGAGTGCCCCTGGGACGCGCCCGGCGCGCCGCCGCACCCCAAGGAGCGCTTTCCGGAATTCTGCGACCTCAAGGCCTGCATGCGCCTGACGGCCACAGTCTGGCTCGCGCCCTTCGATTTCGGCATCAAGCAGGCCGTGGCCATCACCTTCATTCCGTCCCCGGACACGCCCGGCTACATGGAGATCGACGTGGAACTGTCGCGCCAGGCCGGCGAGGCCGGCATGTGGAAGCGGCTCAACAAGGGCTTCGTCAACGACCTGCGCAAGCAGCTCCTCGTGTGGCGCTCCCTGGAGGAGGCCGTGCGCGTGGCGTATGAGGACAAGGTGGTGAGCGACTTCAACGCCAGGATGCGCGGCGGGCCGACGCACGAAGAGGCCGGCGCATGAACGCTTCCCGGGCCATACGTCTTCGCGCCGTGCTCCTGGGCGTCGTCCTGGGGCTGGTCGTGTGCGCCGTCACGCCGCTGAATAACCTCTATTACGGGGCCACGCCCCTGGGCGGCGGCCATTTCCCCCTGGCGCCCTTTTTCATCCTGGTCTGGCTGACGCTTCTGGCCGCCGGCCTGGGCCGCCTGCTGCGCGGCCGGGCCGTGCTCACCGGCACGGACCTCATGGTCTGCTGGATGCTCATGGTCGTGGTCTCGGGCGTGGCCCACACCGGCTTGGCCAGGACCTTTTTCCTCAACATCACCGCCCCCCTGCATTTCGCCACCGAAGGCAACCAGTGGAAGCAGGTGCTCGGACCGCTCCTGCCGCTGGGCTGGTATCCCGGCGACCCCGACGCCGTGGAGACGCTTTATAACGGCCTTTCCGGCGGCTACACCATGTCCTGGCCGGCCGTGCTGGCCGCCATCCCCTGGAAGGCCTGGGCCGGGCCGCTGGCCGCCTGGGGCGTGTTCGTGGGCCTGTGCTTTTTCGTCATGCTCTGCCTGGCCAACCTCTTTTCCCGGCAGTGGGTGTCCAACGAGCGCATGAACTTCCCCTTGCTGCGCCTGCCCGAGGCCATGACCGGGGCCATGGACGCCGGCGGGCTGGCCGGGTTTTTCACCGACCGCTTCCTGTTGTGCGGCGCGCTGGCGAGCGTCTGCCTGCACACCGTAAACGGCATCGGCTTCTACGACCCCTCGGTGCCGCAACTGCCGACCCTCATCCTGGCCGGGCCGTATTTCCCCAAGACCGGGCTTTTTTCCGGCTTCACCAAGCTCAAGATCTATTTCTACCCGGCGTTTATCGGCTTCGCCTTTCTCACCGCCCGCCAGATTTCCCTGAGCTTCTGGGTGTTTTTCCTGCTCGGCGGGCTTTTTTACGGCGTGCTCGACGTGTTGGGCCAGCAGGTGCCGGCCTCGGCGCTCGGCGTCACCTTCGGCCCGACCCTGGCCCTGCCCGAGGAGACGCAGATGATCGGCGCCTACGGCGTCTTTTTCTGCTTCATCCTCTGGCTGGCCCGCCACCATCTCCTCGACGCGGCCCGCGACGCCGTCCGGCTGCGTTTTCGCGGCCCGGACGAGGCCGAGTGGGTGGGGGCCGGCGCGTCGCTGTGGGGGCTTTTCCTCGGCGGCGGGGCGCTGGTCGCCTGGAGCGTGTCCTTTGGCATGCCCCTTGGCCAGGCGGTGCTCCTTTTCGGCGCGTTTTTCATGGTCATGCTGGTGGCCAGCCGCATCGTCTGCCAGGGCGGCCTCGCCTACTTCACCCTGACCGCCGCCCCGACCGACGGCCTGCTGGCCCTCTGCGGCACGGGGATATTGAGCCGCATGTCCCTGCTCATGGCCGCGGTCATGCAGAAGATGCTTTTCGTCGATCTGCGGGAGTCGCTTCTGCCGTCGCTTTTCCACGCCGCCAAGGTGGGGGAGGGCAGGCGTCCCAAGGCGCTGTACCTGGCCGGCATCGTCCTCGCTCTGGCCCTGGCCGTGTGCGTGTCCTTCGCCGCCGTCCTGGCCGTTTGCCACAAGTACGGCCTGCGCGATTTGCAAATGGACTGGGAGACCCAGACCGTGACCACGGTCTACGAGAACGTCCAGCGCCTGGTGGAGGCCCCGGCCGGGACCAACCGCACGGTGGTAGGCTTCGCGGTCATGGGCGCGGCGGTCATGTTCGCCCTGGTCGTCGCCTACCAGCGCTTCTACTGGTGGCCCATCCACCCCATCGGCTACCTGACCATGTATTCCTCGGCCATGCGCATCCTGTGGTTCTCCTTTTTCCTCGGCTGGCTCTGCAACCACCTGACCCTGCGCTACGGCGGCATCCTCCTGCTCAAGCGGGTGCGGCTGCTCTTCATCGGCCTGATCCTGGGCGACTTTTTGATGGGCGGCATCTTCGCCGTGATCGGATTGTGGACGGGGCAGAGTTATCTGGTGCTGCCGAATTAGGAACGCCTGATGTACGACGACAAGGAACTTGCCGAATACCGGGACCTGCTGCCCGCGCCGAAGCACTTCGAGGAGGGCTTCGACTGGAAGACCATTGTCGGCGCGGTGTTCATCGGCTTCCTCATGATGCCGGGCAGCATGTACCTCCAGCTCGTCATCGGCACGGGCATCGGACCGGCCGCCCGCTGGGTCACCATCATCCTGTTCGCCGAGATCGCCAAGCGCGCCTACACCGAGCTCAAGCAGCAGGAAATCTTCCTGCTCTATTACATGGCCGGCGCGGCCATGGCCTCGCCCTTCCACGGCCTGCTCTGGAACCAGTACCTCGTGCAGTCCGACGCGGCCAAGATGCTGGGCCTGACCGACCTCATCCCGACCTGGGTCGCGCCGGGGCCGGACTCCGAATCCCTGGTCGCGCGCACCTTCTTCCACCGCGACTGGCTCGTCCCCATACTGCTTCTGGTCGGCTCCCAGATCGTGCAGCGCATCGACCACTTCGGCCTGGGCTACGCGCTCTACCGCGTGACCTCCGACGTGGAGAAGCTGCCCTTTCCCATGGCCCCGGTCGGGGCGCTGGGCACCATGGCCCTGGCCGAGTCCACCGAGGACCGCAAGACCGGCTGGAAGTGGCGGGTTTTTTCCATAGGTGGCATGATCGGCCTGGCCTTCGGCGCGCTCTACGTGCTTTTTCCCGTGGTCTCGGGCCTGGTCTTCACCGAGCCCGTGCGCCTGATCCCCATTCCCTGGGCCGACTTCACCCGCAACACCGAGCATTGGCTCCCGGCCGTGGCCACGGGCATCCAGTTCGACCTGGGCCTGGTCTTCACCGGCATGGTGCTGCCGTTTTGGGCCGTCATCGGCGGCTTGGTCGGCCTGGCCGTCACCTTCGTGGCCAACCCCGTCCTGTACGACCACGGCGTGCTGCACCGCTGGCGGCAGGGCATGGGCACGGTGGAGACGGTCTTCGCCAACAACTTCGACTTCTACATGTCCTTCGGCATCGGCCTTGGCCTAGCCATCGGCGTCATCGGCGTATGGCAGGTGGCCAAGTCGCTGCGCAAGGGCGGCGTGGGCGGCGCGGCCTACAAGGCGCTTTTCGACACCAACAAGGCGCGCGGCGACATCAACTTCTGGCTCTCCATCGGCATCTACGTCTTCTCCACCCTGGCCTACGTCGGCATGTGCCTGTTTCTCGTGCCGCAGTTCCCCTGGATGTTCTTCGTGCTCTACGGCTTCGTCTACACGCCGATCATCTCCTACATCACGGCCCGCATGGAAGGCATCGCCGGCCAGTTCGTGAGCCTGCCGCTGGTGCGCGAGGCCAGCTTCATCGCCGGGGCGAAGTTCTTCGGCTACCAGGGCATCGAGATCTGGTACGCCCCCATCCCCATCCACAACTACGGCAAGGCGACGGTGGACTTCCGGGAGATCGAGCTGACCGGCACCAGCCTTCGCGGCATCATCAAGGCCGAGATCGTGGTCTTTCCCGTGGTCATGACCGCGAGCCTGCTTTTTTCCCAGTTCATCTGGCAGCTCGCTCCCATCCCCTCGGCCAGCTACCCCTACGCCCAGGAGCTCTGGCACCTGCAAGCCCTCAACACCCTGCTCATGCAGACCTCGACCCTGGAGGGCAACTCGCTTTTCTTCCAGGCGTTAAACGGCTGGTACGTCTCGGCCGGCCTGGGCCTGGGCCTGGTGACGTACTTCCTGCTCATGCTCTTCGGTCTGCCGGTGCTCCTGGTCTACGGCATCGTGCGGGGCCTGGGGCAAAGCGTGCCCCACGGGCTTATCCTCGAGGTGGTGGGCGCGCTTCTGGGCCGCTACTACTTCCTCAAGCGCTACGGCAAGAAATGGCGGCAGTACGCGCCGGTGCTCCTGGCCGGCTTCTCCTGCGGCATGGGGCTCATGGGCATGTTCGCCATGGGCGCGACGCTCATCCTCAAGTCGCTGGGGAAGCTTGCCTATTAGGGTGGAGTTCAAGGCTTGACGTCTCTTCCGGTCCTGGAGTATCAACTTCGGTTTGGCGTTGGGTCCGAAGGGGCCGCCGCCTTCCCGTGCCCTGCGGGAAACGGCCTTGACTCCGGGGAAAAACGACTTACCAGGGTGTCACACCCGCCCCGACCGGACCACGCCGCGCGGACAACGCGCAAGGAGAAACGCATGGCGCGCATTACCGTCGAAGACTGCCTGGAAAAGATCAACAACCGGTTTCTCATCGTGCAGATGGCCATCAAGCGGGTGCACCAGTACCGCGAGGGCTACGATCCCCTCATCGAGTGCAAGAACAAGGAAGTTGTCACCGCCCTGCGGGAAATCGCCGCCGGCGAAGTGCTGCCGAGCGAACCCATCGTGGAAGCGGGCGTGCTGCTGCCTGAAAACGAATAGCTGCAATCATGCCCCGGGATTACTACGAAGTGCTCGGCGTAGAACGCGGCGCCGATGACGACACCATCAAGAAGGCCTACCGCCAGATGGCCTTCAAGTACCATCCGGACCACAACCCCGACGATCCCGAGGCCGAATCCAAGTTCAAGGAAGCGGCCGAGGCCTACGAGGTGTTGCGCAACGCCGAGACCCGCGCCCGGTACGACCGTTTCGGCCACGAGGGCCTGGGCGGCAACGGCTTCGGCGGCTTCGGCTCCACGGACGACGTCTTCAGCGCCTTTTCGGACATCTTTGGTGAGTTCTTCGGCTTCGGCGGCCGGGGGAGCACGCGCGGCCCCCGCCCCCAGTCCGGCAACGACCTGCGCTACGACCTGACCGTGTCCTTCCGCGACGCGGCCAAGGGCACCGAGGTCTCGCTCAAGATCCCCAAAAACGTCCAGTGCCACGTCTGCGGCGGCTCCGGGGCCGAGCCCGGAACCTCGCCCGAGACCTGCAAGCAGTGCGGCGGCACGGGGCAAGTGGTCCAGAGCCAGGGCTTTTTCCGTATCGCCGTGACCTGTCCCATCTGCCGGGGCGAGGGCAAGGTCGTGACCTCGCCGTGCCGGGAGTGCCGGGGCAGGGGGGTCACGCGCCAGACCCGCGATCTCAAGGTGCGGGTGCCGGCGGGCGTGGACGACGGCAGCAGGCTTCGGCTTCGCGGCGAGGGTGAGCCGGGGCTTCACGGTGGGCCTCCGGGCGACCTCTACGTCATTCTCCACGTCGAGCCGGACAAGGTCTTCGAGCGCCAGGGGCAGAACCTGGTGCTGCGGGCCGAGATCAGCTTCGTCCAGGCGGCGCTTGGCCACAAGATCGAGGTGCCGACCCTCGACGGCCATGAGACCATGGACATCCCCAAGGGCACGCAAAGCGGCGAGGTTTTCTCGCTGCGCGGCCTCGGCCTGCCCGTGCCCGGATCGAGCCGCAACGGCGACCTGCTGGTCGAGGTGACGGTGGTCACGCCCAAGAACCTGACCAAGAAGCAGGAGGAGCTTTTGCGCGAGTTCGAGAAGCTCGACGAGCAAAAGCCCATGAAGAAAGTGAAGAATTTTTTCCGCAAGGCCAAGGAGGCCATGGGGAACTAGCCATGCGCAAACGCCTGTCGATCGTGCTTTTCGCTTCATTTCTGGCCGTCTTCGTCGCCGGGGCCGCCCTGGCCGGGCCCTCCGAGGATTTCCGTGATGGTCTGGCCGCCGCCAAGGCCGGCGACATGGACAAGGCCATGGCCGCTTTCACCCGCATCATCGACGCCGCCGCCTCGGGCGCGGCCATGGACGCCCAGAACCTGGCCAGCGCCTACAATCTGCGCGGCATGTGCCATGACGTGAAAAACGAGTCCGAGCAGGCCCTGGCCGACTACACCAAGGCCATCGAGACCGACGCCAAGATGGCCGAGGCCTACGGCAACCGGGCCATGCTCTACGCCAAGCTCGGCGACGTGGAAAAGGCCAAGGCCGACGCCACGGCCGCCAGACGCATCGACCGCAAGGTCAAGGTGCCGGAATTCAAGTAGCGCCGCGCCCCTGGCCTGCCCACGCCGGCCGGGACACGCCGTGGGGGGCGCATGAGCGACGGACTGACCCACATCGACGACGACGGCCGCGCGCGCATGGTGGCCGTGGGGGCCAAGGCCAGGACGCGCGGCTTG
>NZ_JARKOZ010000035.1 GCF_029978005.1 Solidesulfovibrio sp.
CTCGGCCCCGGCCAGCCGGACCTCCTTGAGGCCCGGTATGGCCGGCTGGGCCGCCCCCAACAGGCCCACATGCCAAAGCCGCCACCCCCGGGCGAACTTGGCCGAAACGTTGCGGTAGCGCCCCTGGTCCACGGCCTCGCGCACCGGCTCCGGGACGTCGCCGAAGCGGGCCAGCAGCACGTCGCCGTCGCGTTTGACGGCGGCCAGCCAGCCGTAGGCCGGGTCGTCGAGCTTGGGATGCCCCAGCACCAGCGGCACGCGGCGATCGGCCGGGTCGAAGGAGGTTACGGCCGTGTCGAGGTCGTCGCGGCTGATGGTGACCTCTTCACCGGACAGGGCCACGAACGGGCCGCCGGCGCGGGCGATTTCGATCCATTTGGTGAGCGCTGCCATGGCCCCAGGTATGCCCGAGGCGGCGAAGGCAAAGGAGCGCGATACGGACGCGCACGGACACAATTGCGGCAATGCCCCGCGCTTCGGGGCACAGGTGGGATAATCCCGGGATAATCCTAGGTCTAAAATGGGTCTAAGAATCGGGGAGGCGGTCGCCGAAGCGGGCGGGCATCGGGAAGGCCGAGGGAGCGGTCCCGGGATCGGGACGGGGTAGGCGGTCAAAAGCGGTCTAAGAGGTCGGGGACCGCTTGACCGGTCCGAATGGCATGACTACACAGGGCGTATGAGGATGTAACGACGCGGCCGAGCCCCGGCGAGGGGGATCGATAGGCGCGCCGGCCGCTCAAGGAGCCTCGCCCTCCTTGAGTTCCTCCCGAAAAACCAGTGTCCCCACCCTTTGCGCTTCTAAGTATTCGAGCATCCTGGCTTCTGACGCGGCGGTCACCTTGGGCGTGAACGCCGTCGCCGCCTGCCACTCCCGGCCCCGGACGAGATTGAATACCGAAAAGCCGCCGATGCGCTTGCCGTCCAGGCTGAACAGGCGCAACAGCCGCAAGGTGTCCACGGGTTTTCCCGAGACCTCGGCAGGCACTTGCCACACCTCGTAGGGGTTGCGGATGGTTTGGGCCAAGAGCCGGACGTAGGGAGCACGGCCCGACTTGTCGACCTTCCACTTCCCATTGCCCTTGTCGATGAAAAAGCCCTTGCCGACCACCATGGGCAGTTCCACGCCGGGCAAGGTAACGACCTTGGTTCCCTCGATGTCGGGTATCCCAAACTCGGACAAGAACGCCTGGACGTAGCGCTCCGGGGCCAGTTCCGCCGGCAGGATGTCGGCCGCATCCACGCGCAGCACGTGGCGGGGATCGAGCCCGGCCAGCGGCGGCCGGCAGGGATCGTCGGCAAAAGCCAGGCCGCCCCGGCAGATGGCCCGCGCGACAAGAGGCCTTATCTCCTCGGCAAGGGGGCCGGGCGTCAGCGACTCCAGCCAGTCCTTTCCCACATTGGTTGCAAAACCTTGGTCCGGGACGATGCGCACCGGCCCGGAAGCCGTGTCGATCTCCTCCGGGATGTCGTCCTCGACGGTCAGGCCCCGATCTTCGACTTGGCGGCGGGTCAGAGCCCTGACAGAACAGCGGCAATTGTAGCCGTTAGGCGGCCACCATATCTGCCAAAAAGGATGATCAATCGGATAGATTTTTCCGGAAAGTGCCCGGTGTGATAGGCGGCTACGGCCGTCATTGACAATGATGTACTCACCATACGGAAAAGTATCCCGCATGGCCCATATCTCTTTATATCGGCCGGCCATGTAGGCGGACTGGACGTTGGTGCGAAAGATCGTCTCCAGGCGAAGCGGCCGCTCGCCCGTGAAGCCGGCCGCGTCCAGGGCCTGGCTGACGGTGGCCTTCCACTCCTTGAGTGGCACGCCGTTTTCCATGGCGTCGAGCATGGAGCGGCGCACGGCCTCGACCATGTCCAGCCGGGCCAGGCCCGAGACGGTGAACGCCCGGGCCTTGGCCGCGTCGGAAAGCTGGTCGAACTGGGCGCGGGTGACGGCGACCTTGTCTTGCAGGTAGCGGATGGCCTCGGCCGGCCGCACCGGCGTAAAGGCGATGGGCGAGGGGCTATCCGGCACGGCCGGTCTCCAGGCGCACGGCGTAGCGGCCGAGCAGATCGGCGGCAACCTGCGCCGCCTCCACGGCCGTCTGGAAGTCGCCGTCGTCCAGGTCCGGGAAGGCTTCGAGCAACAGGAGCTCGGCGTCCTCCCAGGACTCGGCCCGTTCGACAAGGTCCAGGATGCGGCCGACTTGGTCGCGAACGGCCCGGCCGCCGTCCTTGAGGGCTTCCGTCACCAGCCGTTCCACGGCCTCCTGGTCCGGGGTGAAGTGGCCGTCGCCGGCAGCGAACGCCGCGGATTCGCCGGCGTCGGAGGCCGGCGTCTCGACGCTGGCCACGCTGAATTCCTCGGGCGTCAGGCCGAAGCTCTCGAAGTACGGTTCCTTGAAACGTGCGCCAAGGGCGTAAAGCGAGCGTCCGAGCTTGGCCTTCCTTTCCAGGTCCTCGGGTTCCACATAGGAAAACACGGGCGTCAGGGCATCCGGCGCGTTCACCTGGCCGTAAACCCAGGCCAAGTCGTTCATGGCCGTGACCACCATTGCCTCATCCGCCTCGGCGTAGTCCGTCAGCACCTCGTAATGGGTGTTGGCGGCGGCGTAGCTGCCCTTGGAACCGATTTCCTGGGTGAGCGTCTGCCCCTGGATGATCTGGGCGATGGCCGCGTCCATGTAGTTGACGATGGACAAGTGGATGCCGCCCGTGGCCTTGCCTTCCACGGATTCGATACGGACCTTGGCCCCGCCCGAGACCACGGCCACGGCGTCGCGGATCATGGCCGAAAGGGCCGTCTTCATTTCCTGGCGTTCTTTCGGCAGCGCCCCGGGCCGCGCTTCGCCCACCACCCAGGGCATCCCGAACTTCTCCGCGAAGCGCATGAGGAACTCGATGCCCCCCTTCTTGAAAGCCACCAGGAACAGACAACGCGAGAGCAAGCGCAGGCCGTAGGGGTTCTTGTAGGTCGGAAAGTGCCGGGAGAGGACCATTTTGAAGGGATGCACCTTGTCCCCGGTGATGACGGCCTCTTCGCCCCGGAAGCACAAGGTGCCGTCGACGTCGAAGACGAACCACTCGCGCGGCTTGGGAACCAGGTCGCGCACGTGCATGCGGCCGCTGTCCAGACGCCAGAGAATTTCCGTGGGCGTGTAGCCGTAGTACGGCGTGTCCAGCACCTGGGAAAAAAGGTTATGAAGGTCCACCCGCTCCAGGTCGCGCGTCAGGTCGTCGCATAGGCGCTTGGCCTCGGGCGTGGGCTCCTGTCCCTCCAGTTTGCCGGGCGTGAACCTGTAGTCCCGCTTGTTGAGGGTCTTGATCTTGCGGCCCTGGATCGAGGAACACACCTTGCCGTCGGCGGTCAGGTCCTCGAGCACCTTGATGTCGTCGCCGCGCTCCCGCAAAACCGGGTCGGGATCGGGCAGCAAGCCGAGCCAGCCCCATGACTCCGGGGCCACGGCCACCTCGCCGAGCAATTCGGCCAGGGAGGTGGCCCCGAACTCCAGAAAATCGTGTTCATTGATCCAAAGGCCTGGGGCACTCATGGCAAGCTCCAATCCGTTGTGTCCGGTCCGAAATGTTTGACGGCGCAGCTGGGGCAAAACGAAAAATTGCACCAGCGGCAACGATAGGCATCATAAAGCGGGACCTCACAGCCGCATTCGGCGCAACGGAGCGTCATTCTTCCGGCGGCGCGCCGAATGATACGGAGCTGTTCATGAAGGATGGTGCGGCGGCCAAATATGCCAGCCTCGCGGTAGCTGCGGTAGCCATCGCTCATCGATACCCCCGGAACAGGCTGTCGGCCGTATAGGGCATGGCCGTCTCCACCGTAAAAGGCTCGGCTTCGATGGTTTTGGCCGCGAACACGGCCAAGGCGGCGGCCACGCCGGCGTCGCCGTGGCGCTGCCCGCCCTTGCCCCCGGTGCGCTTTTCGGGGATTTTGGGAACGCCTTTCTCCATCTTGAACGCCCGAAGATCATCCAAAATGAGAGAGTCCTTCGGAATGAGGATGGTCTTATCTTCGAACGCCGCCTTGAGTTTCGGCATGTTCTCCCTATACCAGGACTCGGACTCCTTGACTTGGCTGATGATTTCCGGGCCGTAGCGCTGCCGGGCGACCTCCCCCAGGTATTCGCCGTTGCCCCGGGAATCGAGCGCTCCGCCCACGAAACGGGGAAGCCGGTCACAGATGTAGAAAAAGGTCTGTTCCTGCTGGCGGAAAGGGCAACCCCGCAGTTCCAGGACGAAAGGCGTGGCCAAAACGAGGTTTTCCAGTTCGACGAGCGGCCAGACCACGGACAGGTCCCCGGTGTCGGACCGGGCGAAGTCCTCCCCGACGAAAGCGGAAAGCTCGCGCGGCAGCTTGGCCAGGATCGGCCCCAGCTCGGCATCGAGCCAATCCCGCATTTCCCGGAAGCGCCGGTCCTCGGGCCAGTCCACGAAATCATCCGCCGGCGGCGACCAGCGCAGCACCGGAATGTCCGGCGACATGCACGATTCGATCATCTGGCGGGTTAGGTAGGTGCCCTTTCCTCGCGCGGGAATGCAGAAAAGCTCTTCATCGGCGTTGGCACCGTAAAGATCGAGCAGCTTCTGACGCCACTTGACTTCGGCTTCGAGCGACCAGGGCAGACCCCGGACCTGACAGATGCGGCGGTAAAGCCCTTGCTCCAGTGCATCGTCTAAGGTGCACCGATGCAGGCTGTAGGGCAATTTTCCGGCTCTTATGTCCAGGATGTAGTCATTGAACGGGTTGGACTCGCCATTGTGCGTGGAAATCACTTCCACCATGCCGCCCCACATCGTTAGGGCGATGGCCGCCTTGAGAAGCTCTTCCAGATCGTCGCAGAAGGCGGCCTCGTCGATGACAATACGGCCTTGCTTGGAGCGCAAGTTTTCGGGTTTCGAGGAGAGCGCTACCACCTGGTGCCCCGGAGCGAAACGGACGCGGTAGGCGAGGATGTCCTTTTCGTCCTCGAGGATCACCTCCTCGAAATCCGACGCGGCCAGGTTGAGCACCTTCGCCCAGTGCCCGACGTCCTTGATGTAGGTCTCGGTCATCTCGCGGTTGTAGGAAATGTAATAGCTGCTCATGCCACCCTGCGACCGTTGGAGCCCGGCCAGCATGGCGGATTCGGAGGCATCGCCATAGGACAAGCCGATGCGGCGGGATTTTTCGCAAAACTTGACCGGGTTGGTGTCCCGGTTCCAGCGGACCTGATAAGGCAGCAGCAGCGCGTTGCTCATTCCTGTCCCCCGAGCAGCTCACGGATACGCTCGGCCGTGGCGGCGGTTATACCGTGTTCCAGGCCCGCGGCCCCGTCCCTGGTGGCCGCGCCGGCGGCGGCCCGCATGTCCTTGAGCAGATCGAGCACCTGCTTGACTTCCCGCAGGGCGGAAAGCGTCACCTTGTCCGGGCTGGCCAGCATAGCGTTCAGCCGCAATCCCACGGCCTCTTCCAGGGCGGCCACGGCGTCGGCTTCGGTGGCGATCTCGCGCAGGGGCGCGGCCGTCGCCGGCGCGGCCTCGGCCCGCTTGTCGGCCAGCTCGGCCGCCTTGATGGCCACCTCCTCCATTTTGGCGACGGCAAAGGCGTCCATGGCTTGCATGGAGCCCAGGCAATTGGTGATGAGCTTGGCGCGGAGCTTGATGGTGTCCACGCGAATGTTCGCCAGAGCTTGCCGGATTTCGTCCCGTTTGGCCTGCCAGCCGTACTTCTCGGCCCACCGCTTGAGGGTCGAGGTGGCTACCCCGGTGCGCGTCGACACATCCGCCAGCGTCAGGCCGTCCACGCACCACAGCTCCTCGGCGCGCTCCACGGTCTCCATGGGATGTTCCCGGCGTCCGGCAACGGCGGGCATGGGATCAGGCTCCCAGATGGCGATTGATGACCGCGATCTCGGCACGTACCGCCCGCAACTCGATCACGGCCTGGGCCAGATCCACGGCATGGCCGGCGATCTGTTCGTCCTCCAGGGCTTCCACCGGGAGGGTGGGCAAAAGGAGCAGGCGCAGCGAATCCCGCAGGCCACTGGCCCGGATGGCCAGGCCCTTGGCCGTGAGCTCCTTTTCGGTCTTCTGGCCGACCATGGCCGCCCGTTCGAGATTCATCATAGTCCGCTCCTCATGGGGCTTTCGTTTTTGGCAATGCGCCCCTGCGGGCAAAACTGGTTGGTACAGATGGCATCCACCATGCGCTGCATGACTTGCGTGTTGAGAACCACCTGGTCGTGTAGGCTCGTGGCCAGGGATTGGTAGTCTTTCACGAGCTTGACATTGTCACTGTAGTAGCCGGTCACCACTCGCAAATCGTCGCCGTAGGCCTTGAGAATGCGGTCCATGTCCTTCTGGTAGCGGGTCAGATCGGCGCGCCGGCGGCGATCCTCGATCAGCCAAAAGACCACGATGAGGAGCACCAGCCCCATAGGGGTGAGCGTGACCAGGGCCACCAGAAACGAGAGCGAACCCGCGTCCATGGCCGACAGGATTTTAAGGAGGGTCGCCGCCAGCGGTTGATCCATGGTTAGACTCCGGTTGTTTCGCCCTTGATGCTGCGGGCGGCGATATAGATGGCGGCCACGCCCACGATGCACACCTGGGTCACGGGCGAGAGCTCGAAGCCCAGCGGATGCTGGGAAACCAGGGTGGCCACCGTACCGATCATGGTCCACAACCTGCTGGACTTGAGGCGCGATTCCTGGACGGCGGGCGAGACCGTCAGCGTGGTGCCGATTGCTTCGAGACGGCCGGCATATTCGCCGAGCGCCCCCGCGGCCGGCGCGAGCTGAGCCTGTGCCGCCTGCGGCAGGGGTGCGCCTTGTGGCGCGGGATCGACCGGCGCGGGATCGGCCGGGACGGCAAAGTGCTTCAAGACGTCGTCGATGATGCTCATGGTTTCCCCCTTTCTTGCGGGAGCAGAGTGTCCACGGCTACGATCTCCTCGCTGCCGGCGACCGTCACCCACCAGCGGCCGTCCATGCCCAGGATCGGCGGGCCGGCCACGAAAGTCTTGTCGTAAGCGCCATTCCCGGTCGGGACGCGCACACGGTCGCCCCGGCGAAGCTCCGGGCGGGCTTTGGGATTGACCGGTTCGCCGCGCAAAAGCGAAGCGACCAGCCCGGCAATGCCGGCCGGCGCGAAGAACTCGTATTTGCCGTTGCTGGGAGAATGCCAGCGGCCGCCAATACGAAGCCGGTAGCAACCCGCCGGGCCGCCCCAGGACGTGGCCGGGAACAGCTCCAGCTTGATCGTCTTGCCCCGGATGCGGAGCAAAATCGTGCTCTCTTTTGCGCGCTTCTCGCTCATTACTATTCGGTTTCCTGCAATCAATCTGAGAAATGAGGTCGTCGCCATTGGCTCGGCGGCATCAGCTGATTACGAATCAGCTGGCCGGAACAGGCCGGCCAGCGCCTCGACCTGCTTCTCCCAAAGCGTGCGGCAGCTGCGGCAGCGGCGTTTGTCCGTGGCCCGGCAGCGAGCGCAGCCGATGCGCTCCAGCACCGCGAAGACGGCCCCGGGCGTCACGTCCGCAACCGGGGCATCGGCCAGGGCGGCCCGGATGCGCGTCGCCTGGCGCTCCTCGTTGCCGGGATAGCGGCCGGCCAGAAGTTGGAGCACCACGCTTTTGGTGATGCCGGTGGCCTTGCAGAAAGCGTAGAGGGTCCGATGGCGGGCCAGGATGGCGGCCCGCAACGCCTCGCGTTCGTCCGGCCCCATGCGTCATCTGGCCACGGCCGCTTCGCGCCGCGTGCCGCCGGCCTCGGCCGGCTCGGGATCGATGCCGGCCTTGCGGCAGCGGCTCCACAGGTCCTTGGCCAAGGTGGCCAGGGCGTCCGGCTCGCTCAACCAGACGAACCGCTCCACGCCGAACTGCTTGGACACCCGACCGTCCAGGCTCTTGGGCTCGTAGCCGAGTAGGCACCACAACATGACGATGTACCGCTTCTGCCGGGCCAGCGGGCCGGCCGGGATGTCCAGGCGCTCGTAGCCGTCGGCCTTGTCGCCTTTCTTCCAGGTGCGCAGCCGCCTGGGCAGAAGCGGGATGTCCACGGCCGCATGCTCGGGCAGCCACCGCGTGGCCAGGGCGTCGAGCACCTGGTTACGCTGGCCAAGCGTCAGCCGCGACCAGCTCCCGGCCGGTCCGCCCAGGATGCGCCCGAAGATGGCGACAAGCTCGTCCTTGTCGGCCTCGTAGGTGAACGGCGAGGCCGGCAGCAGGGTTCCGAAAAAGACCTTGCTTTGCATGTCGTAGATGGCGGCGCAGGGAACGAAAGATCGCTTGGCCATGGGGTTCCTCTCGTGGTTTCGGCACACAGACCGTCTGCTTTGAAGGCAGAGGGCCGGCTGACGTGTGGGCTGCTCGTCAGGCCCGGGCCGCCACGCCCGGACGACCGCCCGCGTCGGGCGGTTTCGCAGGGATCAGGCGGCCGCGTGCTCGATGGCCTCGGCCTTGAGCTCGTAGAAGAATTCGTCCTCGGCCACCTTGTGGACGCCGACCGCGGCCAGGCGCTCTTCCGGCCAGTCCCGCATGGCTTCCTTGTCCACCTCGGGCTTTGCGCGGATGGCTTGGTGAAACGGCGCGCCGTTCGGGCCGGCCGCCAGCTCTTGGAGCCGTTCCAGCACCAGCTTCCAGGTGAAGCGGGCCAGGGTCTTGAGCTTGGTGGACTGGCGGAAGCCCAGGACGCCGAAGGTCATTTCCAGGGACTTTTTCTTCGGGAACAGGTCGTCCTTGCGCGCCGTGGCGAAGTTGGCCAGGGCCGCCTCAAGGTCTTTGAGGCGTGCCGTCAGGGGTGTGGACTGGGCCTTGGCCTCGGCTTTGATGGCGTCGATGGATTCGTTCATGACGCATTCCAGGGCCGCCAGATCGCGCTTGATGCCGGCCAGTTCGGCCAGAGCCGCGTCGGCTTCCTTAGGGTCCGCCAGCACCACCACCTTCGGTTTCGTTCTAGCCATGGGAAACCTCCTCTTCCTCCTTTTCGAACCGGGCCAGGATGGCCCGGCAGTTCTCGACAACCTTGCTCCGCATGGCCGGCTGATACGGATCATGCAGCAGGAATAGGCGAAGCAGTTCCAACGCGGAACGCTTTTCGGCTTCAAAGGGATCGTTGATCCGCCGCGGCGGATAGGGCGTCTCGACTTGCTGGCGGGCCTTTTCCGTGGCCCGGAACAGTTGCGACGGGCCGCGCATGCCATGCCGTTTGAGGAAACCGTCCTCGGCAAGCCACAGGCAGTAGCGGCGCACGTGGTCGTAGGAAACACGGGTGACCGAGGCCAGGTCCTGGTAGGAAAAGCCGGGCTTGGCCGACCGAACCGCCCGCCATACCCGTTGCAGCAATTCCCCTTGCTGCTGGCCGACGGCATCGGGGTTGAACCGGAAGACGCCGTCTTCCACCCGCGTGAGCTCCTTGCGGCGAACCATGTCGTTGACTTGTCGCCGGACACGGGCCTTGGCCGGTTCGTCGGTGCAGCCCAGAGCTTCGAAGACGAGGGCATGGGTAACGGTCTGCTTGCCGCCCACGGACAGCCCTTGGATGACCAGACGCACGCGATTCGCTTCCGGGGTTCTCATGCCCGCCTCCAGCTTTTCTGCTTCTGGATCGCCGCCACCATGGCCGCGTCGGCGACGTTCGTTTCCCGGGCCTTGGCCGCCTGCTCCAGAAGCTGCACCATGTTGCGCACAAGCCGCATGTCGCCGTCGGACGTGGCCCGGACCTTGGCGCAGGCGTCGGGCGTCAGGTCGAGGCTGGCCGCCTCCAAGGCGAAGGCCGCGATGTCGGCTTCGTCCACGGGGCCGAAGGCGACTTCCTGGGTCACGCGGGACCAGATGCGGCGGCGCTCGGACAAAAGCCCGATGAGCTCCTCTTCGCCGATCAGGATCACGGCCGCACCGGTCGCTTCGTGGATGTCGCGCAGGTCCTCGATGCGGCCAAAGGCCAGTCGGTCGGCCTCGTCCATGTAAATGGTGGCGACCATGCCTTGTTGGCGGCGTTTTTCCAGGGTTTCGATGATGCGTACCTTGCAGGCGTGGGCCGAGCGGGGCGCGGTCTCCGCCCCCGTTGTCTCCTTGCACAGCCGCCCCAGGAAGGCGGCCTGCGTCATGCCTTCCCAGGCCGAGAGAAAGACCCCGCCGCGCTCGGCGTGGCTGTTGCGGGCTGCGAAGGTCTTGCCCCGGCCGGCCTGTCCCCAGGCGACGACAATGCCGGGTTGGCCGCGCTCCGTATCCTCGACGGCCAGGACGGCCCGCCGGAACGCGGTCACGTTGCCCGTCTCCACAAAAACCGATCTCATGCGTTTCCTCCCCCGTTGGCGGCCATGCGGCGGCGCGCGTAGACCGTGCGCAACTGCTCGAAGCGCCGGCGCGCGCAGGCCGCGTATTCCTCGGTTTGCTCGTAACGAGCCATCCAGTCGGCGTCGGCCTCACGCAGGGCCACGCCGTCCCGGACGGACACGTTGAAAAGGTATTCGTAGCGGTCGAGCTCGGTGGTGATGGTTGCCATCTGCGCCGGCGGCACATAGGCCGGAGCGGCTTCGAGCTTGGCCCGTGCCGCGGATTTGGCGGCCTCGATGTCGGCGACGTCGGCTTTCTTGATTTCCGGCAGGGCGGGAGTCTCGGCCTTGCCGGCCGCCACCAACCGCATGCGGTTTTGCGTCTCGGGCAGGACCACCGAATCCAGGAATTCCCGGGCATTGGCCGTGACCTGGTTCTCAAGGGCCTTTTTGTAGGCGATTTCGGAGGTCAAAACGGCCTGGTCGTCCTCGGTTCCCAGGAGGCGGGCGGCCGGGTGGACCTTTGGCGCGGGCGTGGCTTCGCAGATCAGGTTCTTGCCGGCTTGGTCGTAGACGAGCACCGAGCGCCGGTCCTGGTCGTCATAGCGCACGAGCACCGGATGCCGCAGGCTGTGCAGGAAGGGATGCCGGTAGCAGCGTCCAAAGATTCTGACCCCGTTTTGCTCGATCTGGCGCACGGCCTTGGAGAGCATGCAAAGCCGCAGCTTGAGCAATTCGGCCTCGGAAAGGCCCTGGCCGGCTCCGGCGGCGAAGACGACGGCAGGAGCTTTGCCGCCAAGGTGGCCGCGTTGCGGCCGTGCGGCGTAGGCGTCGAACCAGGCGGCGATGGCCGTGTGGGCTTCTTCCAGTGTGAGCGGCCGGCCGCCGGAAGCCTCGTAGACCTTGCGGTGCAGCTTTTCCCCGCGCATGAGCCGCGGCGGCTTGGATGCGATGGATGTGCCGACATAGGAGGGAATCCAGCGTTCCAGTTCGCCGAAGGTCTTGAAGAAGCGTTCGATGGTCTTGGATTGGCCGTGATAGGGCCAAGCGAAAAGCGGCGCGACGCCAAGTTCCTGGAACACGCCGCCGAGGCCGCTTTGGGCGAGGTCCACGCCGTTGAAGAACTTGCCCCGAAAGGCTTTGCCGTTGTCGAGGTAGGCCACTTTGGGGAACTTCCCCAGGCGCAGGCAGGCGCGGCGCAAGGCGGATGCGATGCCCTGGGTGTTTTCCGTGGGCAGGACTTCCCAGCCGAGCGGAAAGCTGGACGCCATGTCGAACCACAGCACCAGCTCCATACGTGCGCCCTTGCCGGTTTCAGGGTCGAGAATCTCGAAATTCAGGGCATGGCCGTCGGCCACCAGGATGTCGCCCACGCCGATCTTGGAATAATCGCGTTCGATGTACGGGCAGCACTCGTCATTCCAGGCCTTTTGCCCGCGCCGGGCATAGACCCATTCCCCGTAATTGAGCGTCATCCATTTTTTCAGGTAGCGGTAGAGGGTGATATCGGCGCAGTCGGGGAGGCCGGTGGCTTTGAACGCTTCCCGGGCCATGCGGCAGACTTCGGCCAGCCGCGGTCTGTTGGGATGGCGCGCCAGGGCAAGCAGGATTTGGGCATGCCGATCGGTCACGACGGGAGCCGTGCGGACGCCGCCGCGCGTGTCGGCCAGCTTGAGCGCCGAGCCGGTCCGGCGCATGGCCAGTTTCCAGCGTTCCAGGGACTTCCAGGACACGTCCCCCAGCACGTCCTTGATGGCCGGCCAGACGCCAGCCATATAGGCGGCGACAAATTCTTCCCGGGCACGCCCCTTGTTGGCCGCTTTGGCCAGCGCCTCGGTGTAAAGCCGCACCAGATCGGCCTTGGCCAGGGCCTTGCGCCGCTGGGCTTCGGTCAGGGGCGTTTCGCCGAATTCGGCCGGCAGGTTCGAGCCCTCGTAGGCGATAAGCGCGGTCCGCACGTCCTCCGGCAGGGCGGAAGAAAGAAACAGCCGGCGCTGGCCGCCGCGGCAGGGCTCTTCCTCGAAGGGCCAGGCTTCCCGGTCGGCTCGCATCCGGGTGGCCCGCTCCGAGATATCGAGCGCCAGGGCAAGGGCTTGAGCTGCGTATCTGACTTGCATGGTGTCAGCGTCCGTCCGTTGTTTGGAGAGGCTAGGCCGCCTGTTGGGCCTTCATGTCCTCGGGCAGGGCCAGCAATCGGGGAGGGCAGCCGACAGCGACCAGGGCGCGCAGGGCCTTGCGGTTATTGCGCCGACCATGGATAGTTTCCGAGACTACGGACCGGGCAATGCCGGCATCGCGGGCCACATCGGAAACCGAAATGCGCCGTTCCACCAGCCACGCCCGAATTTTGTTCCCATCTCGCTTCATAATTCCGCCTCGATCTTGCGTTTGCGCGCCCGTAGCACCTTGATTTCCCGTTCAGTCCTGGCCAGTTCCAGGAGCTTCGCGTCCTCGTCCTCGATGATCCGCCAGCCGAGGCCATGCGACCGAGCCAGCAGGTCAAGCGGCTCTGATGCCTCGAAAACGTGGCAAAAAAGGTTCAAGGCCCTGGTGCTCGGGACATTCTTGGATTCGTTGGGGTTGAGCCATTTTTCCAGGGTAGCCAGGGTCAGGGCCTCGGCGTTACCCCCGCTAAGCCGCACGCCGTACCGCTTGGCTGCCTGGTTGAGACGGTCTACGGCCTCGAACCGGGAGAGGCCGGAAGCCTCGACGATCCGGTTCATGGACGCGGAAATATCCCCGTCGATGTTGAGGCTGGGGAGGTCCAGCAGGCTGCGGCGTCTGGCCATGAGCATCAATTCCGTAACCCTTGATCCGATATTTCCGCGTTGGCGGACGTTGAGTTAAATGGTCGGCCCTGGTAGCTACGTTCGTAGCGGGTCAACCGTCGCTCACGACCAAAGTTCTACATAGTAGAAGAAAAGTCGTCAACGATGGATTCTCTACTTCCGACTTTTTTTCAGCGGTCGGCGGGTAACTTTTTAACCAACTATGCGTAATGAAAGAGAAAAACGAAGAAAAGCCCGTTTCCGACTTTTCTTCCGACTTGGCGTCTGAAAGTCGGAAGGAATTCGAGGCGGTGACAAGCCGGATGATTAAGGCCATTGGCGGCCGGAATCCCGATGACCTCGCGTCTTTCTTGGATATCAGCAAGGATGCCATCTACAAGGCGGGCCGGACGAATAAAATTCCGCCAGCCTGGTTTCTTCAAATCGGAAGAAAGAAAAATATTTCGATAGATTGGCTTGTGACTGGCGACGGCTCCATGAACAGGGACAATGTCCAACCCTCGACCAATCCGACGAGTATTGTTCCAAAAGACGAGCCGCCATACATGAGCCCGGAAGCCGCGCCAGCCATGGGTTACACGCTCGTGCCCAAGGTCCAGGCGCGCTTGGCTGCCGGGACTGGCAGCTTGGAGACGGAGGGGCAGATTGTCGGGTATTATGCTTTCAAGACAGATTTCTTGCTTCGCAAGGGGCGCGCAAAGAAAATGGTCTTGATGGATGTGGCAGGCGACAGCATG
>NZ_JARKOZ010000055.1 GCF_029978005.1 Solidesulfovibrio sp.
GGACCGATTCCGGCCTCGCGGGCCCGTCGCCCCGGCGGGGCGAAATTTTATTGCCGTTCTCTCGCGAAGATGAATAGCACGGTTCAAATCAATTGCCGACAGGCCCTAGGACGGGCGACAGCTCACGCTTGCAAGAGTGACGAACTTCTATGGTGGAGTCTTCATGCTTCTCAAAACGCTGGAGGAAGAAACGATGCCTCGTTCACGATCTGCTGCCGCCGCCGTCTGTTTGACGTATCTGCTGTTCCTCCTGCTGGGGATCGGCGCTTCGGCCTCCTGGGCCAAGGACGTCATGCCCGTGGGCGAAAAGGCGGCCGTGGACGCCCAGGGCCACGACATCTACCAGACAGACGCCAACGGGATCAGGATCGGATACAAATTGATCGGTTCAGGCGAACCGCTGCTGCTGCTGACCGGGCTCGGTTGCACGATGGATCGCTGGACGCCGGAATTCATTGAAGAGGCGGCGAAAAAGCATCAATTGATCATCATGGACAACCGGGGGATGGGGTACACGACGGACGACGGTCAACCCTTCACCTACAGGCTTTTCGCCCAGGACGCCGTGAGCCTGCTGGATGCGCTCGGGGTCCGGCAAACGGATGTGCTGGGGTATTCCCAGTCCAGCGTGACCACGCAGAACCTGCTCCTCTCCTTTCCCGACCGGATCGGCAAGGCCGTCATCCACGCCACGTCGACCGACGGGCAAGCCGTGGCCGCTGCCCTCAAGCGCCTGCCCTTGCCGGACGATCCCACCATCAGGAAGCAGCTTCAGGCGGCCATGGGCTGGAAGACGCCTTTGGAGAAGATGAAGCTGATCAAGAATCAGGTCATGCTGCTGGTGGGAACGGCGGACACGGTCGTGGGCACGAAGGGCTCGAAAATCCTGGCCGGCCTGATCCCCGGCGCTTGGCTGGTGCAATTCAAGAACGGGACCCACCACTTGCAATTTGAAGCCCCAGCCGCCTTCACCCGGATCGTCCTGACCTTCCTGGCGATGGACGAGACGGTTCCAGCCAAGCGGCAGCCGTAGCGTCGGGGGGAGGGCAATCCCCCCGGCCGCAGGAGACCTCTTCCCCTTCTCCCGCCTGCCGCCCCTCTTCGTCCGTCCTTAGAATTCCGGCCCAAGGGTCCGCAGGGTGACGATGACCACGTGCGGGTCGCGTTCCTTGGCCCAGAGCTTCAGGGCCTCGTAGGTTTCGCCGTAGGGGTGACCGATGGCGATGGCCCGGCCGTGTTTGAGGGCGTATCGTTCGGCGGTCTTGAGTTGTCCGAGGATGGTGCGGGTATTGCGGACGTTGTCGAGGAAGACGGCGCGTCGGTAGAACGGCACGCCGGCCTTGCGCGCCGCTTCGGGAGCGGCGGAGGTGGCCGAGGTCACGGAGTCCATGAAGAAGAGGCCGCGGGCCTTGAGCACGGGCATAACCGCGGCCATGCCGGCGGCGTCGCCGGTGAAGGCCGAGCCCATGTGGTTGTTGATGCCGATGGCTTCGGGCAGGGCGTCGAGGTTTTCATTCAGCGTCGCCTGGACGCGCGCCGTGTCCATGTCGGTAAACAGCGCGCCCGGGCCGGGGTTGACCCTGGGGTAGGTGCCGGGCTGCATGGGCTGGTGCAGGATGACTTCGATGCCGCGCGCGGCGGCCTGGGTGGCCACGGAACGGGTGCGCGGCCGCTGGGGCAGGATGGCCAGGGTCACGGGGAACGGCAGATCCATGAGGTTGGCGGCCATGACCGGGTGGTCGCCGATGTCGTCGATGACCACGACCATGCGCGGCCCCTTGCCGACGTCATTGGGCACGGGATCGACCGGCCCGGACAGGCGCGGATCGCCGGCCTCGCCGTTGCCGTTGCCGTTGCCGGGGACGAGCTGGCCATGCGATTCCGAGGCCGGCGTGGCCGGCGGCGGCGCGGATTCCCGGCCGGCGAGGTGCTCCTCGAAGGGCAGGTCGACCTGCTTCGAAGGGCCCTCGGTCAGGCGCGGGGCCGCGCCGGCCGGCTTGGGCTTGGGCGCGACGGGCCGGCGGACCTCGGCGGTCTTGGCGGCGGCTCCGGCCTTGCTCCAGGGCAGGGAAGGAATCGGGCCGAAGACGACCACCGCCAGCACGGCCAGGCTGACCACCAGGGCCAGACCGGCGACGACCGCGACGAAGGGCCGGCCGGAGACGACGATGCGCCGCGTCTCCCCGCCCTTGGAGCGCGCCGAAGACTTGCCCGACCCCTTGGCGGGTTGCGTGGGGGCTGTCTTCGGCTTGCGCTTTTTAGGGGGTGTAGGTTTTGATGGGGAAATACTTCACCAATTCCAAGGCGAGCTTGAGCTGATTGTCCCGGGCGAGCTGATCGAGCAGCTTCTGCTTGGGATCGTCGGAGGGGTCGGAAGACTTCTTTTTCTTGTTTTCCAGGTGCCGGGTCAGATCGCGTTCCCGGAACTGGTGGTTGGCCGAGAGCTTGTCGCGGTCGGACTCGGTGTCCTGCATGGGCACCATGAAGTCGGGCTCGATGCCCTCGGCCTGGATGGAGCGGCCGTTGGGCGTGTAATAGAGGGCGGTGGTCAGCTTGATGCCCGAGCCGTCGGAGAGCGGGATGACGGTCTGGACCGAGCCCTTGCCGAAGGTCTTCTCGCCCACGAGCAGGGCCCGCTTGTGGTCCTTGAGCGCGCCGGCCACGATTTCCGAGGCCGAGGCCGAGCCGGCGTTGATGAGCACCACCAGGGGCACGGACACGTCGGAGCCGTCGCCCTTGGCGGAAAAGATTTTCTCCTGGTCGGCGTTCTTGCCCTTGATGGACACGATCTGGCCCGAGGGCAGGAACACGTCGGAGACGTTGACCGCCTGTTCGAGCAGGCCGCCGGGATTGTTGCGCAGGTCGAGGATCACGCCCTTGAGCGTCTTGCCGCCCTTGACGTAGTCGGTCAGGGCCTGCTTGAGCTCGGCGGTGGTGTTCTCGTTGAAGCGGGTCAGGCGCACGTAGAGGTAGCCGGGCTCCACTTCGTTGCTCTTCACGCTGATGATGGGGATGGTGTCGCGCACCACCTTGACCTTGAAGGGCTTCTGCTGGTCCTTGTGCACGAGCGTCAGGGACACGGGCTTGCCCTTGGGGCCGCGGATCTTCTGCACGGCGTCGACAAGGGTCATATCCTGGGTGGTCTCGCCCTCGATCTCGAGGATCACGTCGCCGGCCTTGATGCCGGCCTTGTCGGCCGGCGTGTCGTCGATGGGGGAAATGACCGTGAGCCGGCCGTTTTCCATGCTGATCTCGATGCCGATGCCGCCGAATTCCCCGGAAGTGCTGACCTGCATCTCCTTGAACTCGTCCTTGGACAGAAAGCTCGAATGGGGGTCGAGCTGCTGGAGCATGCCGACGATGGCCCCGTCGATGAGTTCGTTGCGGGTCACGGGCTTGACGTAATGGTTTTCCACCAGGTCCATGACCTGGCTGAAGCGCTTGAGCGGCGCGAAGCGGTCCTCGTCGTTCTTGGCGGCCAGGGCGACGGAGCCAAGAGCCAGAAAAATGATGAGGGAACAAGACACCTTGGTCAAACGACGCATACAGTCCTCCACGGAACGCCGGACGTCCGCCCCGCAGGCGGCGGCCGCGCTCCCGACTCTCGTCAAACGCCCTATCGCCTCTCGGCGAGCCACTCCGCCGGATTAAGAGCTTTTTCCCGAAAACGCAATTCGAAATAGACGCCCGGGGATTTGGTGACGCCGCAAAGCCCGGACGCGCCCAGCCGGTCGCCCCGGCGCACCAGGTCGCCCTCCCGGGCGTCGACCCGGCCCAGGCAGCCGTAGACCGTGTGCCGCCGGCCGCCGTGGTCCACGATGACGATGCGGCCAAGGCCGCGAAGCGCGCCGGAAAAGACCACCTCGCCCCCGGCCGAGGCCGTCACGGCCGAACCTTCCGGCACGGCGAGCACCAGTCCCTGGCGCGGCGGATTGGCCCCGGGCGCGAAGGACGCCGCCACCCGGCCGCCCGCCGGCCAGCCCAGGCCCTCCAGGGGCGCGGCGAAGGTGGTGGGCTCCTCGAGGGGCGGCACGCCCGCGTCGAAGGCCGGCAGGGCGGCCTCGGCCTTGGCGGCCGGGGCGGGACGTCCGGCCGGGCGTTCCCGTCCGGCTTCGCCGCCGGCCGCCTCGCCGGACGGCGCACCGTTGCGGCCGGCCTCGGCCTCGAGCAGTAGGCGCGCCCAGGCTTGCCGGCGGTCCGCCTCGGCCCAATCCGCGCCCGCGCCCGAAACGCCCACGGCGCGCGACACCAGGCTTTCCCACAGGGCGGCCAAAAGCGGCGTCAGGCGCGCCCGCTCGGCCTCGCGGCCGGCGGCGGCCGCCCTCCCCTCCCGGGGCTTGGCCGCCGGGGCGGCCGCCGGGCCCATGACGGCGAGGGCGGCAAGGGCGGCCGCGAGGCTCCACGCGACGGGCCGGCGCCTCACGGCAGAAATTCCCGTAGCGGGCAGGCGTCGCAGCGCGGGGCGCGGGGCCGGCACCAGGCGTTTCCCACGCGTACCAACTGGGCGTGCAGTTCATTGTAAAGGGCCGCGTCGGCCGGCAAGGCGTCCATGAAAAGCTCCCGCAGCTCCTCGTAGCCGGCCTCTTCCGGGACCAGGGCGTGGCGGGCGCAGATGCGCGCCGTGTAGGCGTCCACGACGAAGCTCGGAAAGCCCAGGCCGTAGAGCAGGATGCTGTCCGCCGTCTCCGGCCCCACTCCGCGCACGGCGAGCAGGCCCTCCCGGACCGCGGCCATGTCCCGGGAGGCCAGGGACGCGACGTCCCCATCGCACTCCCGGTCGAGCCATTCCAATAAATTGACCAGCCGCGCCGCCTTGACCCGGAAATGCCCGGCCGGGCGCAGCAGCTCTTCCAGGGTCGCCCGGGGCAGGTCGAGCAGCCCCCGGGCCGAGAACGCACCGCTGGCCCGCAGGTTGGCCACCGCCCGCGAAGCGCCCGCCCAGTTCGTGTTCTGCGCCAGCACCGCGCCCACGGCCATCTCGAAGGGCGAGTCCGCCGGCCACCAGCCGCTCGGCCCCAGGGCCTCGGCCATGGCTTCGTGCATTTGCAGGAAAAGTTCCCCTCGTTTCATGCCGCGCGCCGCGCCTCCCCGCTTGTTCCCCTCGCCCCGGACGGCCGGCGGCTTTGCAAAGGCCGATCCGTCGTGTAAGGCCATGCCGTCGGCAAAAACGACCCGTCGCCCGGAGGAAGCCATGTCCGCCGTGTTCGCCTACGTCACCGCAGCCTCGATCGACGAGGCCAAGCGCATCGGCCGCGCCCTGGTCGAGGAACGCCTGGCCGCCTGCGTCAACATCCTGCCCGGCATGCAATCCATATACCATTGGCAAGGCGCGGTGGAAACCGCCGAGGAAACCGTGCTCGTGGCCAAGACCCGGGCCGGACTGGCCGAGGCCCTGGCCGCCCGGGTCAAGGAACTCCATTCCTACGACGTGCCCTGCGTGGTGATCCTGCCCATAACCGGCGGCCACGCCGCCTTCCTGCGCTGGATCGAGGACGAAACCGCCTCCCGCGCCCCATCGAACCCCTAAAACGGAGACCCGCCCATGCGCATCCTCGTCACCGGCTCCCTGGCCTACGACCGCATCATGAGCTTCCCCGGCAGCTTCGCCGATCACATCCTGCCGGAAAAAATACACATCCTCAACGTCTGCTTCCTGGTGGAAGGTCTCGAGGAGAAATTCGGCGGCACGGCCGGCAACATCGCCTATTGCCTGAAGCTCCTGGGCGAGGACCCGACCATCGTGGCCTCGGCCGGCAAGGACTTCGCCGCCTACGAAGCGTGGCTTCGCCACTGCGGCCTCTCCCTCAAGGGCATCCGCCGCATCGGCGGCGAATTCACCGCCGGAGCCTACATCACCACCGACCGTTCCGACAACCAGATCACCGGCTTCAACCCCGGAGCCATGAAGCACAGCGCCGCATACCCCGTGGACGAGGCCGACCCGGCCGACACCATCGCCATCGTCGCGCCCGGCAACCTGCAGGACATGCAGGACCACGTCCGCAGCTACAAGGCCAAGGGCGTGCCGGTCATCGTGGACCCCGGCCAGAACATTCCGGCCCTTTCCGGCGCGGAGCTCACCGAGATGCTCACCGGCGCGACCTACCTCATTTCCAACGACTACGAACTGCAACTCATCGAGAACGCCACCAGGCTCAGCCTGGCCGAGATCACCGCCCGGGCCGGCACGGTCATCACCACCCTCGGCGAGAAGGGCTGCATCGTGCGCCAGGGCGCGGCCGAAACCGCCGTGGCCCCCTGCCCCGTGGCCGAGGTCCAGGACCCCACCGGCGCGGGCGACGCCTTCAGGGCCGGCTTCATCAAGGGCCTCATCATGGGCAAGGCCCCGGCCGAGGCGGCCAAGCTCGGCTCCGTGTCCGCCGCCTACGCCGTGGAAAAGCACGGCACCCAGGAGCACCACTTCACCTGGCCCGAATTCGCCGCCCGCTACACTGCGGTGTTCGGTACGCTTTAAGAGCCTCCGACGGCCGGGGGGGATGATCCCCCCCGGACCCCCTCGATGGTGGGGCTGGAATCGGGCGGCAGGGTGCGCCGCAAAGCCGTCGCCCCCTGCCGCCCGAT
>NZ_JARKOZ010000072.1 GCF_029978005.1 Solidesulfovibrio sp.
GGCACGCCCGGCCGAATTCCGCGACCACGGGCGCCAGCGGCGAAGCGCCGCATTTCAAGAAAGATTGCCTTTAAGAGGCTTTCAAAAGTAAAATTCCTTTAAACCTCGCCCCGAAGGGGCGACGGGCCTGCGAGGCCGGAATTTGCCCGGCCGAGCCTGCCGCGAAGCGGCGGCATCGGCCGGGCAAATTCCGGCCTCGCCGACGCACTCCCGCCAACCGACCACCCTCCCATCCGGCTGCGCCAGTGGGGGGGACCGGGGGGGATCATCCCCCCCGGCCGCCGGAGGCATTCCCCTTGCCCCTTGCCCGCGCTCCAATCCCATCCACTCGTTCCCTTTCCCCTTACCTTCCTCCCACGCCATGAATGGCGAACCGTTCCCGTTTGGCCGCCTTGGCGGTTTCCCAGTCCGGTTCCCGCCAGTCGAGGGGCGTCTGTCGGCTGGGGCTGACGAGCACGGGCGAGCCGGGGAATCCGGCCACATCGACCTGGACGTTGCCGGCTACGGCTTTGGCCTTGGGGTTGAAGGAGGCGACGAAGGCGGCGGCGTCGGCTATGGCGTCGGCGTCCCAGTCGCTGTCGGGCAGGGGTCGGGCGACGCCGAGGGGGCCGGGCAGGTAGCGGACCTTGAAGACGAGGTCGCCGGGGGCGAGGGATTTTTCCAGGCGGTCGTTGTCGGACTGGTTGCGTCCAATGGCGATCCATCGGTTGCCGCTCCAGAACTGGCGACCGATGTTGGCCAGGTCGAAGTCGGCGGGCGCTGGCGCGGGCTTGTGGATGAACAGCGGAAAGAAGCGTTTGGCCGAGGGTTCCTCGGTGAGCAGGCAGCCGCCGGCCGGGGTGGGGATTTCGGGCAGGGCGTAGTGGGCGGCCAGGGCGAGCTGGTCCTTGCGGCCGCGTCCGCTGATGGCGTGCAGGCGTTGCCGGTCCACGAGGCCCGAGGTTTCGGGTTCGGTTTCGGGCAGGCGCTTGGCGCAAAGGGGGCGCAGCAGGATGCCCTTGGTGCCCGAGTCGCGGATGATGATGTTGAGCGCGTCCAGGCGTTGGGACATGGGGCGCTGGCCGAGGACTTCGCCGGAGATGATAAACGACGCGCCATGCTCGGCCAGGAGTTCCTTGGCCTTGCGCAGCATGAGGATTTTGCAGTCCACGCAGGGGTTGAGGATTTTCCCCAGGCCGTGGGCGGGGCCGGCGGCCATCATGTCCAC
The DNA here is from genome assembly GCF_029978005.1 of Solidesulfovibrio sp. Lineage (GTDB taxonomy): Bacteria > Desulfobacterota > Desulfovibrionia > Desulfovibrionales > Desulfovibrionaceae > Solidesulfovibrio. Next base: position 1,208 of record NZ_JARKOZ010000072.1, read on the forward strand.
ATAGGCGTCGGAGACGTCCACGGGTACGATGTCGAGGCCGTACATGGCGCGCCAGCGTTCGATCTTGCCGGGCTTGCCGAAGAAGGGGCTGACGAAGTGCAGGCACAGGACGTCGAGCCCTTGCTCGGCGATGGTCTTGGCGGCGAGTATGCTGTCGAGGCCCCCGGAGAAAAGGGCCAGGGCGTGGTAGGATTTCATGCGGCGTAGCTAAAGCGTCGCCGCGCGGCTGGCAAGCGCCTTGTCGCGCCCCGTTGAAGTTGCCGGGCGGCAAGGATTTTGCTATGGAACCGCACTTGCGCCCCATACACTTTATCAGGAGCACGGCGACATGGCCCGCAAGCCCGCACAATCCCCGGAAGATTTCCGCAACGAAGCCCTGGCCACCGCGCTGACCACCATCGAGCGCAAGCACGGGCAGGGCGCGGTCATGCGTCTGGAAGACGCCGCCCATGTGAAGATTCCGGCCATCCCCACCGGCTCCATCGGCCTGGACCTGGCCCTTGGCATCGGCGGCATCCCCAAGGGACGCATCACCGAGATCTACGGCCCGGAATCCTCGGGCAAGACCACGCTGGCCCTGCACATCATCGCCGAGTCGCAAAAGCTCGGCGGCACGGCCGCGTTCATCGACGCCGAACACGCCCTGGACGTCAACTACGCCAGACGCCTGGGCGTCAACACCCCGGAACTGCTCATCTCCCAGCCCGACTTCGGCGAACAGGCGCTGGACATCGCCGACCTGCTCGTGCGCTCGGGGGCCGTGGACATCATCGTCATCGACTCCGTGGCCGCGCTCATTCCGCAAGCCGAACTCGAAGGCGAGATGGGCGAGACGCAGGTGGGCGGCCAGGCCCGGCTCATGTCCCACGCCATGCGCAAACTGACCGGCACCATTCATAAATCCAACACCTCGGTCATCTTCATCAACCAGATCCGTATGAAGATCGGCATGACCGGCTACGGCAGCCCGGAAACCACCACCGGCGGCAACGCGCTCAAGTTCTACGCCAGCGTGCGCCTGGACATCCGCAAGATCCAGACGCTCAAGGACAAGGAAGAAACCTACGGCAGCCGCTGCCGCGTGAAGGTGGTCAAAAACAAGGTCGCGCCGCCGTTTCGTGAGGCGCTCTTCGACATCCTCTACGGCACGGGCGTGTCCCGCGAGGGCGAACTCATCGACATGGGCGTGGAAGCCGGCATCGTGGACAAGTCCGGGGCCTGGTTCTCCTTCGGCTCGGAACGCCTGGGCCAGGGCCGCGACAACGTGCGCGCCTTCCTCCAGGA
>NZ_JARKOZ010000075.1 GCF_029978005.1 Solidesulfovibrio sp.
CGGCAAGAGCGCGCCCCAACGGGAAGGGTGTCCCGAGGACGCAACGCGCACGTCGCGAAGCCATTGAAAGTTTTTTGGAAGGGGTCCGGGGGAACCTTTTTTTCAAAAAAGGTTCCCCCGGCCGCCGGAGGCACATCCCGATGAAAAAAGGTTATTACGGCGACTTCGGCGGGCAGTTCGTGCCCGAGCTGCTCATGCCGCCGCTGTTGGAGCTCGAGGAGGCCATGCGCACCATCGTGCCGAGCCCGGGGTTCCAGAACGAGCTCAATGCCCTGCTGGCCGACTACGTGGGCCGGCCCTCGCCCTTGTACCGTTGCCCGAACCTGTCCAAGGAGCTGGGCTTCGATCTGTGGCTCAAACGCGAGGACCTGAACCATACCGGGGCGCACAAGATCAACAACACCATGGGCCAGGGCCTGCTGACCAAATACATGGGCAAATCCGTGCTCCTGGCCGAGACCGGAGCCGGGCAGCACGGCGTGGCCACGGCCACGGCCGCGGCCATGCTGGGCCTTGGCTGCATCGTCTACATGGGGGCCGAGGACGTGGTGCGCCAGGCCCACAACGTCAAGCGTATGAAGCTGCTCGGGGCCGAGGTCGTGCCCATCGAGTCCGGCACCAAGACGCTCAAGGACGCCATCAACGCGGCGCTGCGCTACTGGATCGCCGAGCAGGGGACCACCCACTACTGTTTCGGCACGGCCGCCGGGCCCCATCCCTTTCCGCTTCTGGTGCGCGAGTTCCAGGCCGTGATCTCCCGCGAGGCCCGGGCCCAGTGCCTGGACAAGATGGGCCGGCTGCCGGACTACGTCGTGGCCTGCGTGGGCGGCGGCTCCAACGCCATCGGCATGTTCCACCACTTCGTGCCCGACGCCTCGGTCAGGCTCGTCGGCGTGGAGGCCGGCGGCACGGGCGAACCCGGCTGCTACAACTCCGCGCCCATAAGCCTCGGCACGCCCGGCGTGCTCCACGGCATGCGCAGCATGCTGCTGCAGACGAAAGAGGGGCAGATCCAGCCGTCGCACTCGGTTTCGGCCGGCCTGGACTATCCCGGCGTCGGCCCCGAGCACGCCTACCTGGCCGCGACGGGCCGGGTGAAATACGAGATCGCCGTGGACAGCGAGGCCCTGGCCGCCTTCGAGGCCCTGTGCCGGCGCGAGGGCATCATCCCGGCCCTGGAAAGCTGCCACGCCGTGGCCTGGGTGCTCGGCCACGCCCGGGAGATTCCCAAGGGGGCGCAGGTGGTGGTGTGTTTGTCCGGCCGGGGCGACAAGGACCTCGGCATCATCGAAGCCTACGAGAAAACGCAGGGAGGCCTCGCATGAGCCAGTCCATCCTCACCGCGCGCATCATGGAGGCGCTGGCCGCCGGGCGCAAGGCGCTCATCCCCTTTCTGCCCGGCGGCTTTCCGGACAAGGAGCGCTTCTTCGACGAACTCGACGCCCTGGACGCCGGCGGCGCGGACATCATCGAGATCGGCGTGCCCTTTTCCGATCCCGTGGCCGACGGCCCGGTGGTGGAAAAGGCCTCCCTGGATTGCCTCCTGAACGGCACCTGCCTGTCCTGGCTCTTCCACGAGCTTTCCAAACGCAAGGGCCGCTACAAGGCCGGGCTGGTGCTGATGGGCTACTACAACCCCTTCCTGCAATACGGCCTGGACAACCTGGCCGAGGACGCGGCCGAGGCCGGGGTCAATGGCTTCATCGTGCCGGACCTGCCGCTCGAGGAATCCGGCCCCATGGCCGAGGCGCTGGGCAAGTTCGATCTGGACCTCATTCCCCTGGTCGGACTCAACACCTCCGAGGAACGCCTGGCCGCCTACGCCGAAAAGGCGCGCGGCTTCGTCTACTTCGTGTCCGTGCTCGGCACCACCGGCATGCGCGAGTCGCTGCCGGCCGAGATCGCCGAGCGCCTGGCCGCCGTGCGGCGCATCTTCAAGGTGCCCGTGGCCCTGGGCTTCGGCATCAAGCGGCCCGAGCAGCTGTCCGCCTTCGGCGACCTCATCGACGCCGTGGTCTTCGGCTCGGCGCTGATCGCCCACATCGACGCCGGCGGCACGGCCGCCGAGTTCATGGCCCGCTGGCGCAGCTGACCGCAACGATACGGGCGGCCGGATCACGACGTGATCCGGCCCATGGGCCCCCGGCCGGCATGCGACCCGGCCGGGCGGCCCTCCCCTGTCGCGGGAAGCCGCCATGCACGCTCCAACCTACGCCGCCTATCTCCTCGCCCTGACCGCCAGCATGCTCACGCCCGGCCCGGCCATGCTGCAAGCCCTGACGCTCGGCATGCGCCACGGCTGCCGGCCCGTGGCCTTCGTGGCGCTCGGCAACGTCTGCGCCACGCTGCTGCAGATCCTCGTCGCCCTGTACGGACTCTCGCGCCTGTCCGGCGCGCCGTGGCTCCTGCGCGCGGCGTCGCTGGCCGGCGCGGCCTACATCGCCTGGCTGGGGCTGGCCCTGTGGCGGGCCGGTGCGCGGGAGGTCGCCCCGGCGGGCGACGCCGCCCGGCCGACGCTTTGCTCCCTGGCCCTGCAAGGCGCGGGCGTGGCCGCGGTCAACCCCAAGGCCTGGGGATTCCTCGGCGCGCTACTGCCGCCGTTCGTCGCGCAGGGCCTGCCGGATGTCCGCGGCATCGCCCTTCTGGCCGCGCCCATCCTGCTGTTGGCCTTCGGCGGCATGCTGGCCTACGCCCGGTTCGGGACCTGGCTGGCCGGGGCGCTGGCCTCGCCGCGCGCCGCCCGGCGGTTCTTCCGGGCCATGGCGCTGACGCTTTGGGCCTGCGCCGGCTGCTTCGCCGTGGGATAAGGCTGGTTTCTCCGGCGCATATGGGGTAATGGGTCGCAAACCGGACGACCTCCCATGCCGCACTGCGCCAAGATACTCTTCGTCGACGACGACCGGGCCGTGCTCGACTCCCTGCGGCGCGGCCTGTGCCGCCGTTACGACGTGGCCACCGCCGCCGGCCCCCGGGCCGGCCTCGAGGCGTTGCGGGAATGCGGCCCGTACGCCGTGGTCGTCTCGGACCTGCGCATGCCGGGCATGGACGGCGTGGCCTTCCTCAAGGCGGCCAAGGAGCGCTGCCCGCAGATCGTGCCGGTCATGCTCACGGGCCACGGCGACCTGACCGCGGCCATGGCCGCGGTCAACGAAGGCCACATCTTCCGCTTCCTGACCAAGCCCTGCCCCATCCCCGCGCTGTGCCTGGCCCTGGACGCCGCCCTGGAACAGTACCGCCTGGCCGCCGCCGAAAAGGAGCTGGTGCGGGTGACGCTGGAAAACGCCCGCCTCAAGGAGGACGTGGAGCGCATCATGCGCCACGACCTCAAGTCGCCGCTGACCACCATCATCAGCCTGCCGCAGGTCCTGCGCCTGGCGGGCAACCTCGACGACGACCAGCGCGAGATGCTCTCGCTGATCGAAGACGCCGGCTACATGGTGTTGTCCATGGTCAACCTGTCCACGGCGCTGTTCAAGATGGAGCGCGGCCAGTTCGTGCTCGACCCGGCCGACGTGGACCTGCTCCCCATCGTGCGCAAGATCGCGAGCGTCCACGCCGACACGGCCAGGCGCCGCGCTCTTGCGATCGAGGTGACCCTCGAGGGCACGCCGGCCGGGCCCGGGGCCCTGTTCCTGGTGCGCGGCGAGGAGCTGCTTTGCTATTCCATGCTGGCCAACCTCGTGGCCAATGCCGTGGAAGCCTCGCCGGACGGCGAGACGGTGTCCGTGGCCCTGCGCCGCGAAGGGGACTTCGCGAGCGTGGCCATCGCCAACAAGGGGGCCGTGCCGGAATGCGTGCGGGATCGCTTCTTCGAGAAGTACGCCACGGCCGGCAAGGCGCGCGGCACGGGGCTTGGCACCTATTCGGCGCGGCTTATCGTCCTGGCCCACGGCGGCGAAATCGCCATGGCCACGGACGAGATCGCGGGCACCGTGGTCACCGTCCGGCTTCCCGGTGCGGCATGAACGCGCGCTCGGCCAGGACCTCCTGGATCTTCCTGCCCAGGACGTTGGGGGAAAAGGGCTTGACGATGTAGTTGGTCACGCCGGCCTGCACGGCCGTGAGCACGTGCTCCTCGTTGGCCTCGGCCGTGATCATGACCACCGGCAGCTTGCGGTAGGCCTCGCTGGCCCGGATGCGGCTCAGAAGCGACAGACCCGACATGCGGGGCATGTTCCAGTCGAGCAGGACCAAGTCCACGTGCTGGCCGTTGATGACGTTCCAGGCGATGTCGCCGTCCTCGGCGCACTCGACGTTGCGGTAGCCCAACTGGCGCAGGATGTAGACGATGGTCTTGCGCATGGGCTGCTGGTCGTCCACCACCAGGATGGCCGGGAAGGACGTCGGATCCATGGCCGCCTCCTTGGCTGCGGCTCCATGATAGCCTCAAAACGACGGCCGCGCCAGGGAATCGGGTTTTTCCCGTCAAGGCCGAAGATGACGGCGGACGGCTAGTCGCAACGGTGGCGGCTGCACGCCCCCTCGCGGATGAAGACCACGGACTCGGCGATGTTGGTGCACTGGTCGCACACCCGCTTGAGGCCGTGGGCGATGAAGCTCACCTGCACGGCCCGCTCCACCGGCCGGGCCACCTCGCGCATG
>NZ_JARKOZ010000082.1 GCF_029978005.1 Solidesulfovibrio sp.
GGCGATGGTGGCCAGGCCCAGGTACGGGTCCGAGTGGACGCCGTTACTGCTCATGGCCTTGTTGTAGTATTCCTCGGCCTTGTCCAGGTCGCCCATGAACAGATAGCACTCGCCGAGTTCCTTGTTGATTTCGTAATCCAGCTGCCCACTCATGACTACCCCTCCGTTCCCGACGCCTCGGCCGTTGGCTGCGGCGTCGCCGGTTGGCGCGCGATCCCTGCGCCGTTTTTTTCGCGTCTTTCGGCCGTAAGGCCGGCGCCGGCGGCGCGTCCTGCCGGGCACCAAGAGCAAAGCAATCCCCGTGCCAGAGGTCGAATGGGGGCCGCAGGCGGGCTGCAAGGGGCTTTGCGGCCGGGGCCGGGCGTTTTTGCCGCATGGTTTTATGAAAAAGTGAAACGGGGAGTTGGGCAAAAAATTCCTGTCCGGCGGGCGACGCGGTTTCGGCTGGAACGCTTTTTGCCCAGTAGTTCCGCGACGGCGGTCGGCCCCAAGGCGGCGGCCGCCGGCCAAGGGAGGGAAAAACGACATGAAAACAATGTTTTCCAGCAATATCGGGTTGCTCGGCAAGGTCATGGACCTGCACCTCGACCGTCAGAATGTCGTCATGACCAACCTGGCCAACCAGGATGTCCCGTCGTTCAAGGCGCGCCGGCTGGAGTTCGAGAAGGAGCTGCAGGCGGCGCTCAACACCGACGACCGCGGCAAGATGACGCGCACCGAGGCCGGCCACCTGCCGGCAGTGTTCAACGCCGCCGGCTTCCAGGGAAACCTGGAGATGGGCTGGAAGCCCCGGGTCGTGGCGGGCCTGGACAGCGTGGACATGGACAAGGAAATGTCGATCATGGCCAAGAACACCCTCATGTACAACGCCCTGGCCGACATCACCAAGAAGGACTTCGAAGGCCTGCAGAAGGTCATCATGGACGGAGGCAAGTAGCATGGACCTCTTCACCGCCATGGACATCGGGTCGTCGGGCATGTCCGCCCAGCGCACCCTCATGAACACCATTTCCATGAACCTGGCCAACATCAGGACCACCCGCACGGTCAACGGCACCGGGCCTTACGTGCGCAAGTCCGTGATGCTGGAGTCCACCCCCGTGGACGCGCCTTTTTCCAAGGCCATGCAGACGGCCCAGGACCGGGAGCTGGCCGGCGTCAAGGTCACGGGCCTGGTCAACGACAACCGGCCCTTCCGCATGCAGTACGAGCCCGGCCACCCCGACGCCAACGCCGACGGCTACGTGGCCTACCCCGACATCAACGTGGTGGAGGAGATGGCCAACATGATCACGGCCATGCGCAGCTACGAGGCGTCGAGCTCGTCCATCGGCACCGTCAAGAACATGTTCACCAAGGCCCTGGACATCGGTCGGTAACGGAGGTTTCCCATGGCCATTTCCCCCATTGCCCTTTCCGCCTACCGCAACGCCATGGCCAGCGCCGCCTCCATCGACGGCAAGGTCTCGCGTTCCCTGGCCAAGCCGGCCGCCCCGACCGAAGGGTTCGGGGCCAAGCTCATGGACTCGATCAAGAACGTCAACGACATGCAGAACCAGAAGGCCGAGATGGTCGAGTCCTTCGCCTCTGGCAAGACCGAGAACGTGCATGAGCTGATGATCAACCTGCAAAAGGCGGGACTGGCCATGCAGATGACCACGGCCGTGCGCGGCAAGGTGCTCGAAGCCTACAAAGAACTCGTGAAGATGCAGTTCTAGCGGACCGCCACCCTTAACGGAAGCACGCCCGGAGAATCGCCATGCCCCCCTTTCTCAAGCAGACCTTCGAAAAGCTCATCCAGTACTGGTCCAACCGCACCAACACCCAGCGGGTGCTTTTGGCCGGGCTGGCCCTTTCCACGGCGGTCGCCTTCCTGGTGATGATCTATTTCCTCAACCAGCCGGACATGCGCGTTCTGTACACCCGCCTGGCCCCCGAGGACGCCGCCCGCATCGTGGAGCTGCTCAAGGCCTCCAAGACGCCCTACGAGCTGCGCGACAACGGGAGCACGGTGCTGGTGCCGGCCGAGGCGGTCTACGAGCAGCGCCTGAAGGTGGCCGGCGAGGGCGTGATGCACGGCCAGGGCGTGGGCTTCGAGATCTTCGACCAGCTCAAGGTCGGGCAGACCGATTTCGTGCAGCGCATCAACTACACCCGGGCGCTCCAGGGCGAGCTGGCGCGCACCATCTCGGAGTTCCCCCAGGTGGACAAGGCCAGGGTGCACCTGGTGCTGCCCCAGAAGAGCCTTTTCATCGAGGAGCAGAAGCAGGCCTCGGCCTCGGTGGTCCTGACCCTCAAGCGTGGCCAAAAACTTGACGCCAAGCAGCTCCAGGGCATCGTCAATCTGGTGTCCATGTCCGTGGAGGGGCTCACCCCCGAGCATGTCACCATCACCGACACCTCGGGCCAGGCCCTGTACCAGCCGCGAAACGACGGCGGCATGGCCGGCATGTCCACCACCCAGTTCGAATTCAAGAACACCTTCGAATCCAACCTGGAAAATCGCCTCGAACAGCTTCTCACTCCCATCGTGGGCCCCGGTCGGGCCCTGGTCAAGGCCAACGTGGACCTGGACTTCAGCCAGCGCACCATCCGCAAGGAGCTCTACGACCCCAACGTCAGCGTGGTGCGCAGCGAGCAGAAAAATGAGGAATCGACCTCCGGCACGGCGGCCGTGGACGCCTCGGGCGTGACCACCACCCCGCGCGGCGGCGGCGCGGCCGTGCCCAACAGCAATTTCCGGGGCGAGGGCTACTCCGGCACCGAATCCACCCAGAAGTCCAACCGGGCCAACAGCACGACCAACTACGAGATCAACAAGGAAGAACAAAACGTCGTCACCCCCGTGGGCGACTTGAAGCGCCAGTCCATAGCGGTTATCGTGGACGGGACCTACGAGAAGGTCGAGGGCAAGAACACCTATACGTTCGTGCCGCGCAAGCCCGAGGAACTCGAGCGCATCAAGCAGGTGGTGGCCCGGGCGGCCGGCCTCGATCCCGCGCGCGGGGACGAGGTCCAGGTGTCGAGCTTCGAGTTCGGCGCTCCCGACGGATCGGGCGAGCCGAGCCTGATGCAGACCATGCTGGAATATGCCCAGCGCCTGGGCAAGCCGTTCCTGAACGGATTGCTGCTCTTCCTCTTCCTCATCCTGGTGGTGCGGCCGGTGGTCCTGGCGCTGATCCGCCCGCGGGTCACGGAAGAGGAGATCGAGACCCTGGAGCGCCTGCCCGAGGGCGAGGCCAGGCTGGCCCTGGCTGAAGCCAGCGAGGAGTCCGGGGAAGCGCCCATGCTCGAAAGCGCCAAGCAGTTCGAACTGGCCAAGAACCTGGCGCTCCAGCTGTTCGAGGAGAACATGGAACAGTCCATGACCGTGCTCAAATCCTGGCTCAAGCAGGAGGCCTAGGCCCCGATGCCCATGACCGGACCGCAAAAGACCGCCGTGCTGTGCCTGGCGCTCGGCGAGAAGTTCGCCGGCGAGGTGTTCAAGCGCCTGGACCGGAAGGAAATCGCCCGCATCTCCAAGGCCATGATGGAGATGGAGACCGTGCCCAAGGAGCAGGTCGAGGACGTGGTCCGGGAATTCAACGAGTCCATGCAGATCGGCAAGGACATGGTCACGGGCGGCCCGGAGCAGGTGCGCAAGATGCTGGCCAAGACGCTGGATTCCGACACGGCCAAGTACATCATGGAGACCCTCGAGCTCGACACCGGGCCCACGCCCTTCCAGGAGCTCGGCAACGTCTCCCCGCGCATCCTGGCCCAGATCCTGCGCAACGAGCACCCCCAGACCCTGGCGCTCATCCTCGGCCACCTGCATCCCGACATGGCTGCGGAACTGCTCCAGAACCTGCCCTCGGGCGTGCGGGCCGAGGTGCTCATGCGCCTGTCGCGCCTGGAGGCCGTGGCCGAGGACATGCTCCTCGAAGTGGACAAGGTGCTGCAGAACCAGCTCATCGCCATGGGCGGCAAGGAAGGCAAGAAGGTCGGCGGCATCACGGCCGTGGCCGAAATATTGAACGCCGTGGACCGGGCCACGGAAGAGGAAGTGCTCTCGGAGATCGAGGAGGAATCGGCGCAGATGGCCGAGGACATCCGCAACCTCATGTTCGTCTTCGAGGACATCAAGGCCCTGGACGACCGGGCCATCCGCGAACTCCTCAAGGAAGTCTCCAACGAGGAGCTGACCCAGGCCCTGAAGGGCGCTTCCGAGGAGCTGCGCGACAAGTTCTTCAAGAACCTCTCCGAACGCGCCGCCACCATGATCCAGGAAGACCTGGAGATCATGGGCCCCATCCGCCTGGCCGAGGTGGAGGCCGCGCAGCAGAACGTGGTCAAGACCGTGCGGCGGCTGGAGGCCGAGGGCAAGATCGCCATCGGCCGCGGAGGCGGGGATGTCTTTATCTGACGACGCCCCGGGGGTGCTCACCGGCCGGGTCATCCTGGGCCCGGGCGGCGGCGGCGAGGCCGAGACCACGGTCTCGGAGCTGGAGTCGCGCCGCTCGCCCATGCATTTCGAGGAGGTCGAGGCCCAGTTCTGGGAGCGGGTGCGGGCCAAGGCCAAGGCCAAGGCGTCGGCCATCATCGCCGAGGCCATGGCCGAGGGCGAGCGCATCAAGGCCAAGGCGCAAGAGGCCGGCTACGCCGCCGGCGTGGCCGCGGCCGGAGAGCAGATCCAGACCGAGCTGGGCCAGATGTCCGCCTCCCTCGGCACCATGCTCGAATCCCTGGCCGGGGAGCGCGCGAAGCTCTGGGACGCCCACCGTCAGGAATTCGTCGCGCTGCTGCGCCTGGCCCTGGAGCGCGCCACCCTGGCCGCCATCGACGGGCGGCGCGAGGAGATCCTGCGCAATCTCCTGAACGAATCCCTGGACCTCATGGAGGCCAAGGCCGACCTGACCCTGGCCGTCAACCCCGAGGACGAGCCGCTCCTTCGCGAGCTCATCAGCCGGGCCGAAAAGGAGCGCGGCGGCCTCGACCGGGTGCTCGTGCGGCCCAACCCCGAACTGCTCCCGGGCAGCGTCATCCTCGAATGCGGCGACGGGCTGGTGGACAACTCCATCGGCAGCCGCTTTTCCGAGGTGGAAAACATCCTGAACAGCCTGGCCGCGCCCGGGGACGACGGCAATGCCGGTTCTTGACACGGCCGGAGCCATGGCCATGCTGGAAGGGCTGCGCCCGGCGCGCACCTACGGCAAGGTGACCAAGGTGGTGGGGCTCATCGCCGAGGGGCGGGGCATCCGCGCCCCGGTGGGCTCGGTGTGCCAGCTGCTTTCCGACGACGGGCAGACCGTGCGCGAGGTGCCGGCCGAGGTGGTGGGGTTTCGCGACGGGGCCTGCCTGTTCATGCCCTACGACGACCTGCGCGGCATCGCGCCCGGGACGCTCATCCGCAACACCAGCACGCCGCCGCTTTTTCCCGTGGGCCGGCGCTACCTGGGCCGGGTCATCGACGCCTTCGGCACGCCCCTGGACGACGGCGAGCCGCTTGCCCCCACGCGCTTCAACCCCGTTTTCGCCCCGGCCCCGGCCCCCATGGACCGGCCGCGCATCTGCGACCCCATGGACGTGGGCGTGCGGGCGATAAACGGCCTTCTGACCCTCGGCAAGGGCCAGCGCGTGGGCATCATGGCCGGCTCGGGCGTCGGCAAGTCGACGCTCATGGGCATGATCGCGCGCAACACCAAAGCCGACGTCAACGTCATCGGCCTGGTCGGCGAACGCGGCAGGGAATTGCGGGAATTCATCGAGAAGGATCTGGGGCCCGAGGGCATGGCCCGGTCCGTGGTGGTGGTGGCCACCTCGGACAAGAGTCCGCTGATCCGCATGCGCGCCGCCTACGCGGCCACGGCCATGGCGGAATTTTTCCGCGACGAGGGCAAGGACGTCATCCTGATGATGGACTCCGTCACCCGCTTCGCCATGGCCGGGCGCGAGGTGGGCCTGGCCGCCGGCGAGCCGCCGACCACGCGCGGCTACACGCCCTCGGTCTTCGCCCAGCTGCCCAAGCTCCTGGAGCGGGCCGGCAGGAACGGCAAGGGCAGCATCACCGGCATCTACACCGTGCTCGTGGACGGCGACGACTTCAACGAGCCCATCGCCGACGCCGTGCGCTCCATCCTCGACGGCCACATCGTGCTCACCCGCGACCTGGCCGACCAGGGGCATTTCCCGGCCATCGACGTGCTGCGCTCCATAAGCCGCCTGCGCTCGGACGTGACGCCCAAAGACGCCCTGCAGGCCGGCCGGGAGCTCATCCGCATCCTGGCCACCTACCGGCGGGTGGAGGACATGGTCAACATCGGGGCCTACGCCCGGGGGGCCAACCCGGACATCGACCGGGCCATCGACATGATCGGCCCCATCAACGCCTTCCTGCGCCAGGAGGTGGCCGACAGCGCCAGCCTGGAGCAGAGCTTCGCCGCCATCCTGGAACTGGTCGGCAAGAAGTAGCCCGGCCTCAGCCGGCGCTGCCCGGCGGCGGGGCCTGCCCCGTGGCCGAAAGCCGTGCCTCGATGCGCTCGAGCAGCACGTTTTGCCGCTCCAAGAGCTCCACCGCCCGGTTGATCTTCCAGTACCAGCACACGATCTCCCGGCAGACCAGAAAGATCACGATCAGAACGAGCAGCGTGATCAGAAGCGACACCAATCCGCCGCCGTAGCTTCCGTATTCGTACCATCCGTGCATGGTTCCCTCCTTCTCCCGCGAGACTGACCTGTTTCGGCCGGCCGGTCAAACGGTTCCCGGCGTTTTCCCGCCAAGCCCCAGGCTCATGGCCGTGCCGCACAGGCAGGCCGCCGCCCCCACCAGCAGAAAGCCGCCGTAGCCCACGGCCGCGACGGCCGCGCCGCCGAGGATCGGGCCGAGGAAGCTGCCGGCCTGCAGCGACAGCATCATCAGGTTGGCGTTGAGCCCCCGGTAGGCCGGCTCGGACATCTCGTACATGAAGGCGTTGAGCGACGGCGAGCCCACGCCCATGCCAAGCCCGAGGAGCGCCGCCGCGGCGAAGGTCACGGCCGGGCCATGGGCGAAAAAAAGCAGCACGAAGGTGCCCGCGGTGACCAGGTAGCAAAACCGGATGAGCCGGATTTTCGGCACCACGTCGAAGACGCGGTTGGCGAAGACGCGAAGGAGAATCATGCAGGACATCTGGATGGAGAAAAAGACGCCCACATGGTCGAGGCCCCGCGACAGGAAAAGGCTCTTGGCCAGGAAGAAAAGCGAGGCGAAGCTCAGGTAGTAGACGGCGTTGACGGCCAGCAGTTGGGCAATCGGCCGTTTGCGGGCGTTTTGGGCCATCGCCGCCAGGGACGGCCGGCGGGCCGGGGCGTGCTGCGGGCGCGCGGCCACGCGCCGGCCGAGCACGGCCACGACGAGCAGGGCCGGGACCAGGGCCAGGGCCATGCCGGCGTAGCCCTGGGGGTAGGAGACCACGGCCGGGGAGAGCCAGTCGAAGACCGGCGGCACGATGGAATAGGGCAGGAGCATGGCCACGGAATACATGCCGAAGGCCTGTCCCGTGCGCGCCGGCGGGATGACGGCCACGAGCATGGTCATGGCCCCGGCGGAAACGAGCGCCACGCCCAGGCCGTTTAGGAGCCGCACGGCCAGAAGCGCCGGCGGGCTGGCGGCGTGGAGGTAGGCCAGGCCGCAGCCGCAAAGGACGAGGATGCCGGTCCCGGCGGCCCGGGCGGCGTTATGCACCGTCAGGAAGGGGCTGGCGAAGAGATAGCCGGCCATGGTGGCCAGGGACGAGGCTCCGATGAGCAGGCCCCGCCAGGATTCGGGCACGCCCAGCGCCTGGAGGTAGACGTAAAGGCTGTAGAAGACCGTGATGTTGCAGTAGGACAGGAAGATCATCAGGCAAAGCCCGACGAACTCGAAGGTGAAGATGCGGGCCTTGGGCTGGGTGTGCATACGGTTGCGTCGCGAGGCCGCCGGATAGCCCGGCGCGCGCGGCGGCGTCAAGGGCCGATGCGGCGGCGGCCCGAAAGGAAACGCGGGCAGCCCGGGGGAGCGGGCCGCCCGCGTCGCATGGGCGGGGTCGCGGCGGCGACCCCGCCCGGGGAAGGGCTAGAACTTGACGGCGAAGGAGGCGTAGACCGTGTCGCCGAGGAAGCTGTGGGTCGCGCCCAGGCCGTGGAGCCATTTGGCGATGAGCATGACGTCCTTGTTGCCCACGGGAATGGCGTAGGTGGCGGCCGGGCCGATGCCCGTGCCCGAGGAGTAAAACGACCCCATGGTCGCGCCCGAGCCGCTGTCCGGCGTGGTCTGGGCCACGAGGTAGCCCACCGCGCCAAGGGCCAGGCGTTCGTTCACGTGGTAGGCGGCGGTCCAGTCCACGTGGAGCTGGTTGCCGCTCAGGTACTTGGTGGTCGCGTTCTCGGCGTTGATCATGTAGCCGGCGTTGACCGACAGTTCGAACCGCTTTTTGCTCAGCCAGGTGAAGGCCACGTTGCCGTCGAAGCTGGCGTAGTTCATGCCCAGGTTGGTGAGCTTGCTCTTGTCGTAGTAGCCCGTGGGCAAAAAGACGATGGGCGAGACGGCCAGGTGGCATTCGCCGAAGTTCCAGCCGGCGATGACCGGCATGAGGAAGATGTCGGAAAGCCCGCCCCGGTCGCCGCCGCCGCCGAAGTCCAGCTGGTGGGGCGTGTCGAGGCCGGTCGTGCGCGAACGGCGGCTGTAGTCCGCGGCCACGTCGCCGGTGATGTGCTCGTTGAGGATGAACGGCACCCCGACGCCCAGGCCCAGGAAGCCGCCCATGGCCGGCACGTCGAACAGGTAGGAGAGCTTGGTGATGTTGATCACCGAGGTGTCGTCGATGCCGGCGAAGACGCGGCCGGCCTTGAACGTGGAGTCCATGTGCGCGGACTGGTAGAGGGTGTCGTTTCGCACGTAGAAGCCCGAGGCCGGGATGAGGCCCATGAGGAAGTCGCCGTAGGCCCCCTGGATGTAGTGGCTGGCCCCGCCCTCAACGGCCTGGGCCGGGCGTGGGGCGACGGTCAGGAGGCTGGCGAGGCACAGGCACAGGGCGGCCAGGAGGCGCGTCGGGGCGTGGGGGTGGTGGGGCATGGGCGTTTTCCTGCGGTCGAAGGTTGGGGACGCGCCCGCCGGGCCGGCCGGCCCGACGGGCGGGGGCTTCACTGCATGGGCTTGGCCGCGGCCGTAATGTCGGGATAATCGGCCGGGGTGTCCATGGGAATGCTCATGAGCGTTTTCCCGGCCTTGGCCAGGGCGGCCTTGACGTCCACGCTGCGCCAGTTCTTGTCGGTGTAGGTGCGCAGGTAGTAGCGGCCCCTGGCCGTGTCCGCCACGGCGACCCACTGGGTGACGTCGCGCTCCACGCCGGCGGGCGAGACGTCGCGCACGGCCCCCAGCGGGATGTCCACGTTGTTGATGATGGTCATGGCCAGGTTGACCCCGGCCGCTGCGCCGGTCACCGGCGAGGCCGACTGGGTCAGGGCCACCATGCGCAGGAAGCGGCTGGGCGGGGTGAAGTCGCCGGGCAGGCCCAGCATGCCCGAGCCCTGGCCCGTGGGGTCGACCTTGTAGCCCGAGAGGTCCTTGGGCGCGGCGTTGACGGCCGACAGGTTGACGTAGTTGCTGAGGTAGATGCGCATCCAGTCGAAATCGGGCGAGTTGGTGAGCACGGTCAGCGGGTTGTCGTGGACCTTGAGCGTCCCCCCCATGTATTCGATGACGATGCTTGCGCCCCCGGCGTCGTGCACGGTCCAGTGCAGGGGCAGGGGGCCGATGGCCACGCCGGCGAGGCTCGACGGCCCCTGGCACACGCGCACGCCGGCCAGGCCCTGGCGCACCTCGGCCACGGTGGCGAACTGGGACAGGATCCAGTTGATCACGTCGAACTGGGCGATGGTCTTGCCCGCCTCGGCCGGCTCGAAGGGCTGGTAGCCGGCGTATCCCGGGAAGAGCAGCCCGCCGGCCGCCAGGCCTTTTTCGTTGACGCCGTCGATGTTGACCGGGGTGCCGAAGGAATTCATGCCCACGAAGCCGTATTTGGCCGGAAAGGCCAGGCCCTTGGCCGAGCCGTCGGGCAGGGTGCCGACGAAGGGCGTCCCCTTGGGCGCGACGGTCACGCCGGGGTGGAGGTCCTGGGCGTATTCCATGGTGCGGGCGTAGACGACGGCCCCGTCCGTGGTCTTCAGGCGGAAGCTGGTGCAGGCCTCGGCGCGGCCAAGGCCTGCCAGGGCGATGAGCCCGGCGGCCAGGACGGCCAGGGGGGATCGGCGCATGTCGTGAGCCTCCTTGGGGTTAGAAGAGTTTGGGGATGATCGGCGTGAGGGTGAGCTTGAACGTCCATTCCGTGCCGGCGTCGCGCGGCCGGATGACGGAATAGTCGGCCTCCGCGCCGATTTTCACCGGCAGCTTGCCCAGCATGACGAGCTTGGCCACGCCCAGGCCCACGGGCAGGGTCAACGCCTTGTCCGCGTCCTTTTGCGTCCAGTCGATGAGCACGTTGGGCGACATCCCGACCTGCCAGGTGGGGACGGGCGAATACCACAGGAAATATTGCGCCTTGGTGAGGCTGACTTCCTTGCGGGACGGATCGCCCCCCACGGACCACCACTGCTGGGGGAAGATGCCGGCCACCCACTTCTCGTCCATGTACACGGCGGCCAGCGCCCCGCCGAGCTGCCATTTGCCGTTGCCCAGATGCTTGTCCGAGGCCGTGGGAAACACGGCCGTGGGCCCGAGGCCGAACAGGAAGCCGGAGCTGCCGGAGCTCGGCGCGACCATGGCCATGAACTCGGCGTCGCCCAGGCCGAACTTGTAGTCGACCTTGTGGAGGCCGCCGGCATAGGGCGTGTTGTAGACCGGCAGCACCGGCCGGGCGATCAGGCGCAGGTCGCTCGGCAGGTCGAAGGTGAGGACCGGCTGGAAGTTGTAGTTGAACTGCGTCTTGGGGTCCTTGAACAGGCCGCCCCTGGGCGATTGGATCAGGTTGAGGTTGAACTGGTTGGTGATCATCCACAGGCTGCCCACAGGATTGCTCGATTCCTGGGTCAGCTTTTGCATGTCCGGCTGGTCTGTGGCGGGAGCCGCAGTCTGCGCCCGGGCGAAATGTTGGAAACAGCAAATGGCCGCGACGCAACACAAGGCAAGAAAGGGGGTCTTGCTGCGCATATCCCAGGAACCCTTTGGGTTGAGGGCCGAAAGAGAGGAGAGAGAAGACTCGGGCCGCCGCTGTCGCCGCATCCGTCAGCCATGTCGCCGCATTGCCGCAACAGGGCTTTTCTCATTGCAGACCCGTTCAATCATGAAGCGCTCCCGATGTCCAGTCCGCGCATTGACCCGGCGGCCCCGGGGACGCTAAGGACTTGCCACGGCCATACCGGCCCGGTTCCCGTCGTTACGCCAAGGAGGCCTCCCATGCTTCGCCGACTCGTCGCCGCGTCCTGCCTCGCCCTGGCCGCCTTGAGCCTGGGCTGCGCAGGAACCGAACCCAAATCCGACAACGTGGCCAAGGAAACCCTCGACGCCGACTACCGCGACTGCGAATCCCGGGCCTACGTGTCCACGGCGCTCATAAGCTCGCCGGGCGAGGCCACGGACAAGCAGCAGGAAATCATCGACGCCTGCATGCAGGAAAAGGGGTACGCCGTAAAATGACGCCGCCCGAAAAACGCTCCCTCGACCCCAAGCCGGTTTCGGCCAGCCATGTCGTCATGCCCCAGCGCATGCTGCCCTCGGACGCCAACCCGGCCGGCAACGTCCACGGCGGCGTCATCCTCAAGTACATCGACACCGCCGGCGGCATCGCCGCCATCCGCCATGCCCGCTCGGCCGTGGTCACGGCCTCCATCGACCGCATGGACTTCCTGAAGCCCGCCTACATCGGGGAGGTGGTGACCTTCATGGCCTCGGTCAACCTCGTCGGCGCGACCTCCATGGAAGTGGGCGTGCGGGTGGAATGCGAAAACCCCATCACCGGCGAGACGCGCCACGCCGGCTCGGCCTACCTGACCTACGTCGCCCTGGACGCCGACCGCCGGCCCCATGCCGTGCCGCCCCTCATTTTGGAAACCGAGGACGACCGCCGCCGCAACCGCGAGGCCGCCGCCCGCCGCGAGGCCAGGCTGCACGAGCGCCGCCGCGAGCGCGATTCCCAGCGCCAGGGACAGTCCGAATAACCCCGCCAAGGGAGTGTACATCGTGGCCGAGACCATCGACGACCTGACCGTCAATTACGAAGAAGACGGCGTGCTTTTGACCAAGGAACTGGACAAGGTGATCCTGTCGCGCGGCGCCTGGACCACCATCCTCTTCCGCTTCACCCAGTGGGACCCGAAAAAGGACGCCTACGGCCCGGACCGCTACGCCATCCGCCGCTACAAGAAGTCCGGCGACGCCTACCGGGTGCAGTCCAAGTTCGCCATCTCCAGCCGGGACCAGGCGAAAAAGATCATCGACGCCCTGGCCGGCTGGATCGAGGCGCCCGAAGGCGAGGCGTGAGCCGAGCCGTTTCCGTGCGCCTCCTGGCCGGGCTGGCCAGGCAGGCCGCGAGCGCGCCGCCGGACGGCCGCCTGGATCTGGCCGACGGCGAGACCGTGGCGTCGCTTGCGGCGCGCTGCGGCGTCGATCCGGCGGCCGTGGGCACGGTGCTGGTCAACGGCCGGGCGGCCGGGCCCGAGGTTCGCCTCGCCCCGGGCGACGACGTCGTTTTCGTGCCCCCCATCACCGGAGGCTGAAAGCCATGCCCGACCTGTCCGACGACGCCCTTTCCCAGGCCATCGCGGCCGCCGCCCACGATGCTCCCTATCCCGACGGCCGGCCCGGCCGGTTCCTGACGCTCGACGCCGTGGCCGCCCTGGCCCGCGAATGCGGCCTGTCCCCGCGCCGGGTGGAGATCGCCGCCCTGGAGCGGGGCGTCTGTCCCCTGCGCTACGCCCGCAACCTGCGCGCCTTCACCATGGCCGAGCAGGCGCGGCTGCTTGCCTCGTGCGCGGCCATGGTCGGCCTGGGCGGGCTCGGCGGGGGGCTCCTCGAAAATCTCGTGCGCACCGGCGTCGGCACGGTGCGCGCCGCCGACGGCGACATCTTCGAGGAGTCCAACCTCAACCGCCAGCTCCTCTCCGACCGCGCCGCCCTGGGCGTGCCCAAGGCCTCGGCCGCCCTGGCCCGGGCCGCGGCCGTCAATCCCTCGGTCGATTTTTCCGCCCAGGCCGGATTCCTCGACCGCGCCGGCATGGACGCGCTGCTGGAGGGCGCGGACGTGGCCGTGGACGCCCTGGGCGGCCTTGTCGACCGGCCCGCCCTGGCGGCGGCGGCGCGCCAGCGGGGCATCCCCCTGGTGACCGGGGCCGTGGCCGGCTACACGGTCATCGTGGCCACGGTCCCGCCCGGCGCGTCCTCGCCCGTGGAGCTCCTGGCCGGCGGTGGCGGCACGGCGGCCGAAGAGGTCCTGGGCTGTCCCTCGCCGGCGGTCATGGCCGCCGCCGCGCTCATGGCCGCCGAGGTCGTGCGGCTGCTGGCCGGCCGCGCCCCGGCCCTGGCCGGCAAGGCGCTCGTGGCCGACCTCGAAGCCATGCGCTTCGACACGGTCACGTTCTGACGCCCCATCGACAGGCCGTGCCGGACGCGTTACATACCGGCTAGGCGCGGCGGTCGCCCGCCTTCACGTTTCAAGGACGCCCCATGCCGCTCAAAGCCGATTGCTGTCCCCTGGCCTCCCCGCTTCTGCTCACGGGTTTCGACGTGCGCGAACGCCTGCTCAACATGATCGGCTCCGCGCCGGCCGCCGTGCGCGCGGCCATCATCGACCTGCTGCGATCGATCAAAACGTCCCTGGACGTGTTGGAGGACGTGCCGGTGCTGGAGCGGCCGGAGAGCCCGGTGGACGGCTGGGAGGGGCTGCTGACCACCCTGACCGGGGTGCGCCGCGAGATCGACGCGGTCAAGACCCTCAAGCTCGAGGAGCTGCAGCGGGCCAACCCCGGGTTCGCCAACCTGGAATACCGCTACGGCAAGATGAAGAAGGCCCATGACAAGGCCACGCTCATGCTCGAGATCCTCTACGAGCTGATAAACGCCGGCCAGGACTTCCAGACCGCCGACGAGATCCTCGAGCAAAGCGCCGAGATCATGCTCAAGGAGCTCAAGGCCGACCTCTACGTCTGCCGCCTGCGCGACGAGTCCGGCAACTGGGTCAACATCGCGGCCAACACCCACACCGGCCGGGCCACGCCCATCTTCGTGCGCTCCATGGAGGAGACCCTGCCCCACCACCCGGTCATGCGCTCCGTGGGCGACCCCAAGGCGCTGTTCGTGGTCTCCAACAATCTGCAAGGCCCCGAGCGCGGCGGCGAATCCATCGACTGCGTGCCCTACCTGGAGGGCTTTCGTTGCCGTTTGTCGTTTTTCCTGCGCGAACCCCAAGGCAAGGCCTTCGGGCTCATCATGCTCTATTCGAAGAAGCCCCGCTTCTTCGACCGCTACGAGACGGACTTTCTGGGCGACTGCGCCCGCGTCGTGTCCCTGACCGTGGGCCGGCGGCTGGAGCTCGGCCGCGACGCCCTGGCCAAGGCCGCCGGCGGCATGGCCCACGTGGGCAACAACGTGCTGGCCATCATGAAAAACGGCGCGGAACTCATCCTCGAGGACTGCGAGGACTTTCTCGACAACGAGGACGAGATCGCCACGGCGCTCATCACCGAGGCCATGCAGCTCGTGCCAGGCCCCTGGCCGCCCCTGGCCCCGGCGGCCATGCGCCACCTCTTCGGCCTGGCCGTGGAGCGCATGGAGGTCGAGAAGAAGATGCAGTACGTCAACCTGATCGTGGAGAACATCAACCGGCTGCGCGGGGCCATCGCCAACCTGCTCAAGGCCGTGGAGAACCCCATCCTCATGGCCTACGTCGGCGGCGAGGAGGTGCTCGACCTCGAACCCGAGGACGAGGACGAACACGCCGGCCACTAGTGTTGCGTCCTTGAAATAAATCTATATACTGGCCTCCAGTTTAGGAGGTCAGGATGGGCGCTCGGGTAAAGGTTGAGTTGACGGAGGAGCAGGCGGCAACGCTGCGGATGCGGGCTGGGTCCGGCAAGACCGAACA
>NZ_JARKOZ010000102.1 GCF_029978005.1 Solidesulfovibrio sp.
ACCTCGTAGGGAACCCGGGGGAGGCAACCCATTTTTTAAAAATGGGGTTCCCTCCCCCGGACCCCCACCCTCCCGAAAAACTTTCAAGGGGGGGGCGTTATCGTGTTGCGGCCTACAAGAAATCCATCACCCGGCGGCCGAAGCCCGCCGAAAGTTTTGGGAGGGGTCCAGGGGAACCTTTTTTCAAAAAGGTTCCCCTGGCCGCCGGAGGCATCCCCCCTCCTACTCCTTGGCTCCGAAAAACAGCTTCTCGCGTTCGCGGATGTCGGCCGCGCCGATGAAGCGGAAGTATTCCTCGAAATCGACCATGGTGTCCGGCCCGGCGAAGCCGGCGCTGGTGCCATGGGCTTTAAGGTGTCCGGCCCAGGCCCGCAAGGCCCGCGTGGCGGTGAAGACCGAGGCGCAAGGATAGGCGGCCACGGCGTAGCCGACTTCCTGCAATTCGGCGGCGGAGAGAAACGGCGTGCGCCCGCCCTCGATCATGTTGGCCATGCTCGGCACGGGCACCGAGGCGTTGACCTTGCGCATGTCTTCGACGGAGGTCACGGCCTCGACGAAGACCATGTCCGCGCCGGCAGCGGCGTAAAGGTTGGCCCGGCGGATAGCTTCGTCCAGGCCGTAAACGGCGGCGGCGTCGGTGCGGGCCATGACGACGAAATCGGGGTCGCGCCGCGCCCACAGGGCGGCCCTCAGCTTGGGCAGGTATTCCTCCACCGGCACCACGGACTTGCCGGCCATGTGGCCGCAGCGCTTGGGATAAGTCTGGTCCTCGATGAACAGCGCCGCCGCGCCGAGCTGCTCCGCCTCGCGCACGGTGCGCACGACGTTGTTGACGTCGCCGAACCCGGTGTCGATGTCCACCATGACCGGGATGTCCACCCGGGAGACGAGGTGGGCGTAATGGGTGAGCATTTCCGTGGAGGTAAGCAGCCCGATGTCGGGCAGGCCGAGCAGGCTGCCGGCCGTGCCGTAGCCGGCCACGGACATGGCGGAAAACCCGGCCTCGGCGATGGCCAGGGCGGCCAGCCCGTCGTGGGCCACGGGCATCATGAGGATTTCCGGAGCATTGACCAGTTCCCGAAAACGCGTCGTCTTTTTCACGCCAGCCTCCTGGGTTGGGTTGCGGCAAGAGGACGGAGCCCGGGCGCGGCGTATTGCCGCCGCCCGCCGGGCGGCCTTCCGGTGGCGCGCCCGGCCCGGGCGGCCGTGGGACGGCCGGCCCGGGCGGGACGCGCGAAAGGCGAACGGGATGGTTCTAGGCGCAAAGGGGCTTGGGCGGCAACTTCTCGGGGCGGCCCTTGCCCATCTGGATGGCGTGCAGGCGGGCGAATTCGCCGTTTTTGGCCATGAGCTCGTCGTAGGAGCCCATTTCGTGGATGCGCTGGTTTTTGATGACCAGGATCATGTCGGCCCGGCGCATCATGGACAGACGGTGGGCGATGACGAAGGTGGTGCGGTTTTCCATCAGCCGCTCCAGGCCTTCCATGATCAGCGCCTCGGTCTCGGCGTCGAGCGCCGAAGTGGGCTCGTCGAGGATCAAAAGCGGCGAATCCTTGAGGAGCGCCCGGGCGATGGCCAGGCGCTGGCGCTGGCCGCCGGACAGGTTGGCCCCTTTCTCGCCAAGCACCGTGTCGTAGCCCTCGGGCAGGCCGACGATGAAGTCGTGGGCGTTGGCGAGTTTGGCCACCCGCTCCACTTCCTCGCGCGTGGCCTGCTTCTTGCCGTAGGCGATGTTGTCGTGGACGGACATGGGGAAAAGCTGGGTTTCCTGGAGCACGATGGCGATGCGGCGGCGCAGGCTTTTAAGGGACACATCGCGCAGGTCCTGGCCGTCGATGACGATGGAGCCCTTCTGCGGATCGTAGAAGCGCAGCAAAAGGCTTATAAGCGAGGTCTTGCCGGCCCCGGTCTGGCCGACCACGGCCACGGTGGAGCCGCCCTTGCAGACGAAGTTCACGTCGTTGAGGACCATCTTCTCCGGGGTGTAGCCGAAGCTCACCTTGTCGAAGCGCACCTCGCCCTTGCTGACCGTCAGCTCCGGGGCGTCGGGCTTCTCGGGCACGGCCTCGTCCACGGCCAGCACGTCCATGACGCGCCGGGCCCTGGCCAGCGAGGCCCGGATGCCGGCCACGGTGTCGCTTAGGCTGTTGAGCGGCGTATAAAGCGAGGCCAGGTAGGCGATGAAGACCAGCAGCTCGCCGGTGGAGAGCGCGCCTTCGAGGACATGGCGCACGCCGATGTAGAGCACGAGCGCCGTGCCGGCGGCGGTGATGCCGGAAACCAGCCAGCCGTAGACGGTCTGCAGGGCGTAGAGCGAGAGCTTGCGGTCGAAGGAGTGCTTGGACTCGGCCACGAACTTACGCCGCTCCTCCTCTTCCCGGCCGAAGGCCTGGACCAGGGTGATGGAGGAGAAGATGCGCTCCACGGTGGTGTAGACTTGCGACTCCTTGAGGTGCGTCTCGGTGGTCAGATCGCCGATCTTGCGGGACACGCGCGAGATGGCCAGGAAAAGAAACGGAATGACGCAAAGCGCGTAGAGCGTGAGCTCCACGTCCATCTGCAGGCACACGGCCAGCATGCCGACGAGTAGAGCCGAGCTGGTCAGCGTCGTGAACACGCCGTTCATGAGCAGCGTCTGCACGGCGTAGGTGTCGCCCATGATGCGGTAGATGAGGTCGCCGGTGGGCCATTTCTGGTGGAAGAGCAGGGACTGGCGCTGGAGGTGGTCGAACAGGTCGCAGCGCAGGTCCTGGACCATGTCCTGACCCATGCGGATGGTCAGGTAGTTGTTGCAAAGCTGCACGAAGCCGACCAGAAAGTGCACGCCGACCAGCATGCCGACCACGCAGGCGAGCTTGAAGCCGATGGTCCAGACGGCCAGGTCCGGCGTCCAGCCGAAGACGTCCAACGGCTTGCCGCCGATGATCTGGTCCACGGCCAGCTTGAGGGGCCAGGGTTTGAGGAGTTCCATGGCGCTGGCCAGACCGACCAGCCCCAGGCCCAGGATGAAGAGGTATTTGTACGGCTTCAAATACCCCAGCAGCGTGCGAAACATGCTCATGGCGAAGGTCCTTGCGGGGTTTCCCCGCGTCGCGCCGGGCGTCCCCGGCATCCCCCGAAGGGGCGGAAAAACCGTGATGCGCCGTCCCTTGCCTCGTTCGGCAAGGGACGGCGCATCGATTGCCTGACTTAGGCGGCTTCGGTCTCGACGGCCGGCTCGGACTCGGTCCGGGCGGCCTCGGCCGTGGCGGCGACTTCGGCCTCGGCTTCGGCTGAGCGGGGCTTGACGACCTTGGCCACGCGCTCGTCCTTGGGTTCGGTCAGGGAGCAGCCGGGGCGGGTGACCATCACGTACTGGGTGATGGTGGCGACCAGGGAGGCGGCCCGGTACAGGCCCGCGGCCATGGACCCGGCCAGGGTCAGGGCCACCGCGCCGGCGGCCGCGGCCGCGACCGGATGGAAGAAGGCCAGGGAGCCGGCCAGGCCGAGGCTCGCGACCAGGGCGGCCACCGAGAGGCCGGACGGCAGCACCGAGCCGGCCATGCGCACGAAGCGCTTCTCGCCGCCGTGGTTCTCCACGGTCACGCGCAGCCGGGCGGCGGTCAGGCGGCCGGCCTTGACCGAGAGGTCCCAGGGCGGCGTGGACGAGGAGGCGGCGAAGCCGGTGTCCAGGGCGTAGGAGACGCCGAGGGTGCGCAGCAGGCCAATGACCGAGCCGAGCAGTTCGTCGCGCTCCAGGCCCTTGTTGTTCCAGAAGAAGCGGTGGAAGGACATGCGGTGGGCGACAATCCCGCCGGTGGCGGCCAGGCGGCGCAGCAGCCCCACGCGGGGCAGGTCGGCTTCGTCGCAGGCGGCACTTTCGGCCATGGGCAACGGACAGGCGCCCACGCCCGCGCCGCGCCGCACGCCCCACAGCGTCTTGTAGCGGGTCCAGCCGCGAAGGACCGGCTGGGCCAGGGTCAGGCCGGCGATGGTCAGGCGCGAGGCCAGGTTGTCGTGGTGCTCGGGCAGCCGGGCCTTGCTCACCCGGTAGGAGACGAAGGCGATGGTGGCGGCGGCCATGGCCAGGCCGACGCCGCCGGCGATGAGGCTCAGCGGCGTGGCCAGCAGGCAGGCCACGGCCACGGCCATCCATTCCATGGACAGCGGCAGGTAGGCGGCGAGGCTCCCCTTGGGCTCGTACAGGGTCTGGAAAAGCCCCATGCCGAAGGCCCCGTGGTAGACGATGGGCCGGGCGGCCAGGAGCGCGCCGGAGATGTCGCCGTAGATGCGGCCGGCCCAGCGCGAGTTGCCGAGCATGTTGAAGCGGTGCTTGTGCTTGGGCAGAAGCAGCGCCTCGGCGCGGCCGTAGCCCTTCTGCTGCTTCAGGTAGGCCGAGACGGTGTTGCGGCGGTGGTGCCAGACGAACATGGCGGCGGAAAAGCCGATGGTGTGCCCCTGGTCCTGGAGCCGCCAGCACACGTCCACGTCGTCGCCGGCGGCTCGGTAGGTGGCGTCGAAACCGCCGATGGCGGCCAGGTTTTCCTTGCGGTAGGCCATGTTGCAGCCGGGGATGTGCTCGGCCACCTCGTCGGTCAAAAGGACGTGGGTGGGCGCGCCGGGCGAGACGGCCACGCAGGCGGCGGTGCGGTTGTCCTCGGGCGGGGGCAGGTTGGGGCCGCCCACGGCCACGAAGCGTTTGTCGGCAAAGGCCCAGGCCATGTAGTGCAGCCAGTGCGGGTCCACGTAGCAGTCGGAGTCGGTGTAGGCCACGATCTCGCCCCGGGCGGCGTTCATGCCGACGTTGCGCGCGGCGGAAAGCCCCAGGTTGGGCTGGTGGATGACGTGGATGTAGGGCGCAGACGCGGCGTGGCGGTCGGAGATCTCGCCCGTGGCGTCGGTGGAGCCGTCGTCCACCACGATGACCTCGAAATTGGGGTAGCTCACCTTGGCGAACGAGGACAGGCAGCCGTCCATGGTGGAGGCGGCGTTGTAGGCGCACACCACCACGGAAATAAACGGCGCGTTCTCCGGCAGCATGGGCAGCTTCTGGCGGTAGACGTCGGCCACGGCCTGGTAGGCGGGCTTTTGCTTGCGCGTCTCGGTCACGACGCCGAACTTCCAGTCCTCGATCAGGTGGCCGCCGGTGTACCATTCGTCGGTCCAGGCGAAGACCATGGTGCCGGACACGCCGAGCTCGAAGGCGGCGCGCAACTGCCAGGACAGGGTCTCGGCCACGTGGGCCTCGTCGTTCCTTATGGAATCCATGCCGAATTCCGACAGCACCAGCGGCAGTTCGCCGGCCACGTTCTGCAGGCGCTTGACGTAGGAGCGGAAGGCCTTCGGGTCGTGCAGGTAGACGTTGACCGACAGGAAGTCCAAAAACGGCAGACGCAGGTATTCGGTGGAGGGGTAGTTGGCGTAGGTGACCATGCCCTCGGGGTCTTCCTCGCGCACGATGGAGGCGAGCTTGGCCAGGAACTTCTCGACCTTGCCCGCGCCGTGCCAGCGCACGATGTGGCTCGGGATCTCGTTGCCGATGAGCCAGGCCAGGATGGCCGGATGGCCGGCCAGGCCGGCGACGGCTTCCCGCACGGTCTTCTTGATGTCTTCCTTGACCTCCCACTGATCCAGGAAGCACAGGTGCTGGGGCCAGGGGATGCCGATCATGACGCGGATGCCGTGCTCGGCGGCGAGGTCCAGAAAATGGCGCGGCGGCACGTAGTACACGCGGATGGCGTTGACGCCGGCCCGGCGCATGAGCTCGAAGTCGCGGTGAACGGTTTCGTCCTCGGGGAGAGGCTCGCCCCGGGAATTCTCCGGGAACGGTCCGTAGGTGACGCCCTTGATGAAGAACTTGTCCTCGCCGGCGAACAGGTAACGGCCCTTGGCGCGAACACGGGGCAGGATCTTCTCGCCCGCCAGCCCTTCCTCGATCTGAAACATAGCTCCCCTTCTCCTGGTATGGCGACGTGTCGCCTGGTGTTGGTTGCGCCGCCCGCGCGCGGCGGTCGCGGCGTCGTACTTTTCTCTTTGCGGCAGCTCTCCGCCAACACCCCGGGATAACTTGTGAATATCTTCCATCGCGCCCCGGGGCGGCGGGCTTGCGGGGTACCGAATAGCAACTGTCGTGCCAGGGAGGGAAAGGCAGGCGAAAGGCGGGTCGGTGGCGGGGAGAAGGCGGGATTACGGTCGCCGGTTACGAAAATTGCGCACGTGATTACGGAAACGTAATCGCCCCGGCGCAGCGGATGCGCCGATGGACGAATACATCAAGTAACCATCTGGAAATACTTGCAAAAGGACTGGAGACCGACGCCCCCGCCGTGCCGCAAGCTCAGAGCAGACCGCTCACGTGGCCGCAGGTGTCGACGAGAAGGGCCAGCACGGCCTGGGTCAGGCCGCCGGCCGCGGCCGCATCCCCGGCCTTGGCCGCCGTCTCCAGGGCGTAGGCGGCCCGGCGCAGGGGCTCGGCGAACATGGTGGCGGCCACGCCCTTGAGGGAATGGGCCTGGTGGGCCAGCCTGCCCATGTCGCCCCGCTCCAGGGCCGCTTCGAACTCCTGCCGGCGGCCGGGGGCTTCCGCGACGAACACCCGGAAGATCTCGGCCAGGAGTTCCTCGTCGTCGTCGAAGCGATCGCGCAACCGGGCCAGATCGATCAAGAGGTTTTTTCCGTCATCGCCGTCCATGCCTGCTCCTCCCCCGCTCCCGGGCCGGCCCGCCTCCGCGCGCGGGCAGGGCCGGGGACTTCGGACGCCTTCTTGGCCATCCTGCCTTGCCCGCCGCCCCCACGCGGGCGGAACCGGACGACGCGCGCCGGCTCAACTCCCGTCGCGGCCATCCGGCCCGGCCAGGACCGGCGGCAGATACAGCGTAATGACGCAGCCGCCGCCGGGCTGCCCCGCCGCCTCCACCGCGCCGCCGAAATCGTCCACCACCTTTTTGACCATGGCCAGCCCCAGCCCGTATTCGCAGTGGTCGCCCTTGTAAAAAGGACTGAACATGTTCTCCAGGTGTTCGCGTGTGGCTCCGCGACCGCTGTCGGCCACGCGCAGGCGCACCCGCTGGCCGTCCCGGTCGGCGGCCACGGACACGACGCCGCCGTGGGGCAGGGCCTCCACGGCGTTGCGCACCAGGTTGACCAGGCACTGCTTGAGCAGGGCCGGGTCCAGGGACACGGCCGGCAGCCCGGGCGGGATGTCCACGGTGAGCCCCACGCGCCGGGTTTCCGCCTCGAGTCCCACGGCCTCCAGGGCCTCCCGGGCCACTCTCTCCACCGAGGCCTGCCCCACCACCGCCCCCATGGGACGGGCGAACTCCAAAAACTGCTTGAGCAGGGCCTCCATGCGCGTGAGCTCCTCCACCACGATGCCGGCCTTTTCCCGGGCCGCCTCGGGCAGGCCCTCCATGCGCGACAGCCGCCTGGCGAAGCCGCTGGCCGCGAACAGGGGATTGCGGATCTCGTGGGCCAGGTAGGAGGAGAGCCGGCCAACGGTCTCGATGCGCTCGGCCTGGCGGGCGCTCAGTTCCCCCACGGTGCGGTCGGTGATGTCGCGGCGAAAGACCACCACGTGGCCCACCCGGCCCGAGGCGTCGCGGATAGGGTAGGCGTAGGCGCGGTAGTAGCGAAGCCTTCCGTCGGCGGCCACGGCCGTGTGCAGGCGCTCGGCCTTCTCCCCGGTGGCCAGGGCGACGTGGAAGGGGTCCTGGGGATCGCCAGGGTCGCATAGCGGCGGGTCCTCGGGCGAGGCGCGCAACTCCCGGCAGTCGCGGCCGATCAGGTCGTCCTTGGACCGGCCCAGGCGGGCGGCCAGATTGCGGTTGAGGTCCACCACCCGGCCCGAGGTCCCGATCAGGACGATGTCCTCCTGGACTTCGTCCACGATGGCCTCGAGCAGAAGCTTCTGGTGGTCCAGGCGGCGGCGGCAGTGCGCCCCGACGGACACGGCGCTGGACAGGGCGCACAGGAAAAACGAGGCCGTGCTGTCGATGAGCGACGCGCCGACGGGCATGTCCCGGGCCAGCGCGCGGCGGTCCAGGCCGCTTCGCAGCTCGACCACGAGATTGATGTCCGGGGCGTGGGCGAAAAGTTCCTTGTGGGAGGGGAAAAACGGCACGTCGCGCAAAAGCGGCGACAGCCGTCTGGGGTCGTCTGGGTCCAGGCCGGCCACGCCGGCCAGGTGCATGGGGGGCAGGAATTCGCGGAACTCGTCCCCGGCCACGATCTCCAGTATGGTGTCGAAGCCCGGACCCACGCCGACCACGCCGACCAGGTACTCGCGGTCCTCGGCGTCCAGCACGCAGTAAGCGTCGTCATGGGGTCGCGGCGCGTCGGCCATGCGGCGTTCCCTCTCCCTGTCAATCGTGAGCGCGTCCGGCCAGCATGGCATAAAGCTCCTTGACGGTCCATCCCGAAAGCCGCGCCGAGGCGCGCCTGGCCGCCTCGCGGGGCTTGCCCCCGGCCGCCGCCTCCTCGGCGAGCACGGCCCGGGCCGTGGCCGCCTCGGAACGCTCCCCGCCTCCGGGGCCGACCACCACCGTGACCTCGCCCAGAAGCTCCATCTCCCGGCCGGCGAACTCCGAGAGCCGGCCGGACAGGAACTCCTCGAAGGTCTTGGTCAGCTCCCGGCAGATGACGCATTCCCGGTCGCCAAGGGCCGAAAGCGCCGTGGCGAGGGTCTCGGCCAGGCGGTTCTTGCGCTCGTAGAAGACGAGCGTCGCGCCCGTGGCCCCGAACCTCGCGAAAAGCTCCCGGGCCTCGCCGGCGCTTCGCGGCGGAAACCCGAGGAAGCTGAAGGGATAGGGAGCCAGGCCGGCGGCGGACAGGGCGGCGGCCACGGCCGAGGGGCCGGGCACGGGCGAGACGACGAAGCCCGCCTCCCGGGCGGCGCGCACCAGCCGAAAGCCCGGGTCGGCCAGAAGCGGCGTGCCGGCGTCGGAAACCAGCGCCACGTCCAGGCCCTCGCCGAGCCAGCCGAGGACCTGCGGCAGCCGGGCCTCCTCGTTGTGCTCGTGGAAGCTGGCCAGCCGCCTGGCCGCGATGCCCAGGGTCTTGAGCAAAAGCCCCGTGCGCCGCGTGTCCTCGGCCAGGACCACGGCCGCCTCGGCGAGGATTCCGGCCGCCCGGGGGGAGAGGTCGGACGGGTTGCCAAGGGGGGTGGCGACGATGAAAAGCGTGGATTTCCGGGTTTCCAAGAAGCGATCCTCCACCCCCCTGGTACCGTCAGGCGCGCGTCGCGGCAAGGCCCGGGCATTGACAAGGCGCGACTTTGGACTACTTTACCTGCGATCCAACACGGTCCCGGGAAAGCCCCCGCGTCTGCAACAACGCGGCATTCCGACCGTGTTCGTATGAAATGCATCGCGACGTTCCATGACGCATGGCCGTCGGTGGAACGTCGAACAACACGAAACGCGAGGACAGGTCATGCCGCAACAGGTCGTCATCATCGGAGCCGTGGCCCTTGGCCCCAAGGCCGCCTGCCGCTTCAAGCGGCTTTCCCCGGACAGCAAGGTCGTCATGCTCGACCGCGACATGCGCATTTCCTACGGCGGCTGCGGCATCCCCTATTTCGTCTCCGGCGAGGTCAGCGACGTGAGCGCCCTGCAGTCCACGGCCTTCCACATGGTGCGCTCGCCCGAATTCTTCCACGACGTCAAGGACGTGGAAGCCCGGGCGCAGACCGAAGCCGTGGCCGTCGACCGCGCGGCCAAGACCGTCACGGCCCGCAACCTGGTCACCGGGACCGAGGAGAAGATCCCCTACGACAAGCTGGTCATCGCCACGGGCAGCACGCCGCGAAACCTGGGCATCCCGGGGCTCGACCTGCCGGGCGTGCACGCCGTCAACAACCTGGAGGCGGCCGAGGCGATCAAGAAATCCGTGGCCGGCGGTTCAGTGGGGTCCGTGGCCATCATCGGCTCGGGCTTCATCGGCCTCGAAATGGCCGTGGCCTTCGCCGACATGTGGGGCCTGGACGTCACGGTCATCGAACTCTTCGACCAGATCCTGCCGGGCGTGACCAGCCCGACGCTGGCCGGCATGGCCCAAAAGCACATGGAGGACAAGGGCGTGGCCTTCCGCCTGGCCGAGAAGGTCCAGGCCATCGAGGGCGACGGCAAGGTCGAGCGCGTGGTCACGGACAAGGGGACGGTCGAGGCCGACCTGGTCATCGTGTCCGTGGGCGTCGTGCCCAACGACGATCTGGCCAAGGCCTGCGGCCTGGAAGTCTCCCCGCGCGGCGGCATCGTGGTGGACGACCATATGCGCACCTCCGACCCGGACATCTACGCCGGCGGCGACTGCGTGGTGGTCAAAAACCTCGTGACCGGCCAGCCGGCCTACCTGCCGCTGGGGTCCATGGCCAACCGGCAGGGCCGGGTCATCGGCGACAACCTGGCCGGCGGCGACTCCCGGTTCGAGGGCGTGGTCGGCTCCTGGTGCGTCAAGCTCTTCGACCTGGGCGCGGCCGGCACGGGCCTGACCCTGGCCGCGGCCAAGCGGGCCGGGCTCGACGCCGTGGCCACGCACATCACGGCCGTGGACCGGGCCCACTTCTACCCCGAGCATGCGCTGATGTCCCTGGAGCTGGTGGCCGAGCGCGGCTCGCGCCGGGTGCTGGGCCTCCAAGGCCTTTCCGTCAACGGCGACGCCGTGGTCGGCAAGGTCAACACCGTGGCCGCCATGCTGCCCTCCGCGCCCAAGGTCGCGGACGTGTCCAACGTGGAGGTGGCCTACTCGCCGCCCTTCGCCGCGGCCATGGACATCCTCAACACCGTGGCCAACGTGGCGGACAACATCCTGTCCGGCCGCAACTCGGGCATCACCGTCAGCGAATTCGGCGAGCTGTGGAGAAAGTCCGACCTCGGCGACGCCTACATCATCGACTGCCGCGAGGAGCCGCAAGGCGGGCCGCTGGCGGAGAAGCACCCCGGCCGCTGGCACAACATCCCCCAGGGCCAGCTGCGAAGCCGCCTGGACGAGGTGCCCCGCGACAAGCAGATCGTGCTCATGTGCAACACCGGCGCGCGCTCCTACGAGGCCCTGGTGACCCTCGCCCACATGGGCTTCGACCGGGTCGTCAGCGTCGAGGGCGGCATGGCCGCCGTCAACGCCGCCGGCATCGACGTGTAGCGGAGAGGGCGCAGGAGGCGGAGGGGAACGCCTCCGGCGGCCAAGGGGGCGCGCCCCCTTGGAACCCCGTGAAGGGGAGACTTACTTGCCGGTATCGCCTGGCTGTCCGCGAGAGCGGACGATGCAAAATCCAGCCTGAATCGGGGCCGGTCGCGCGACCGGCCCCTTTGTTTTGCGCCGGTCGGGCGAGGCGCGACCGCTCGCGCCCCGCTTCGCCTTTCGCCCCCGCGCGGGACGCCGTCCCGCATCGGCGACCGCTTCGGTCCGCCTCACTCCCCTGCCCGGCCGTCCGCTTCACGAAGCGCCGCCGGTCCCGCGCCTCGCCGCGCCGGCCTGCCCCTCGCCGCGCCGGTCCTGCCCCTCGCCGCGCCGGTCCTGCCGCCGCCAGGGCCGCCCGCCGCTCCCGCCGCGCGGGCGGCCCCCTCTCCGGGCCGTCGAACCGGCCGACCGAGCGGCCTGACGGGCAGCCCAGGCAGGCGGAGACGCGTCGGCTCCTCGCTCCTTCGAAAAACCGTCAGGTCACAAAGAATAATTTTCCATCTGACTTGAAAGATACGATTATTTATAGTACAAATCTTTCGT
>NZ_JARKOZ010000110.1 GCF_029978005.1 Solidesulfovibrio sp.
CTCGGCCCCGGCCAGCCGGACCTCCTTGAGGCCCGGTATGGCCGGCTGGGCCGCCCCCAACAGGCCCACATGCCAAAGCCGCCACCCCCGGGCGAACTTGGCCGAAACGTTGCGGTAGCGCCCCTGGTCCACGGCCTCGCGTACCGGCTCCGGGACGTCGCCGAAGCGGGCCAGCAGCACGTCGCCGTCGCGTCTGACGGCGGCCAGCCAGCCGTAGGCCGGGTCGTCGAGCTTGGGATGCCCCAGTACCAGCGGCACGCGGCGATCGGCCGGGTCGAAGGAGGTGACGGCCGCGTCGAGGTCGTCGCGGCTGATGCTGACCGCCTCGCCGGAAAGCGCCGTGTACGGGCCGCCGGCGCGGGCGATTTCGATCCATTTGGTGAGCGCTGCCATGGCCCCTGGTATGCCCGAGGCGGCGAAGGCAAAGGAGCGCGATACGGACGCGCACGGACACAATTGCGGCAATGCCCCACGTTTCGGGGCACAGGTGGGATAATCCCGGGATAATCCTAGGTCTAAAATGGGTCTAAGAATCGGGGAGGCGGTCGCCGAAGCGGGCGGGCGTCGGGAAGGCCGGGGGAGCGGCCTGGGATAGGGACGGAGTCAGGCGGTCAAAAGCGGTCTAAGAGGTCGGGGACCGCTTGACCGGGTTGGGCGGAGTTCCTACAGGATACAGGCGAAGCAAGGACGCCGTACCTGAACCTCGCCCGGGCGGGGGTAGCAGCAAGGGCGGCGTCTGTTCGGCTGGCCCGGGACGGCCGGATGCTTCGCGTCACGCGAAGCGGCGGCGTCGCGGCCGAGCCCCGGCCGGGGGATCGGTAGGCCGCGCGTCCGCTCCGAAGCCGGCCCTAGCGGAGCGCCTCGCGATACACCAGCGTGCCCACGCGCTGCTTCTCCAGATAGGCCAGCATCCGAGCCGAACCTTCGGCCGTGACCTTGGGCGTGAACGCCGTGGCCGCCCGCCACTGCCGCCCGCGCACCAGGTTGAAGACCGCAAAGCCGCCGATGCGCTTTTCCGAGGTGGTAAAAAGGCGGATCAGCCGCAGCACGTCCATGGGCTTGCCCGCCACCTCGGCCGGGGTCAGCCACACCTCGTAAGGCGACAGGATGGTCCTGGCCAACAGCCGGACGAAAGGCTCCCGGCCTTCCTTGTCCACCTTCCAGCCGCCGGTGCGCTTGTCGATGAAAAAGCCCTTGCCCACCACCATGGGCAGTTCCACGCCGGGCAGCGTGACGAGCTTGCTCCCCTCGATGTCGGCTATCCCGAATTCGGACAAGAACGCCTGGACGTAGCGCTCCGGGGCCAGGCCCGTCGGCAGGATGTCGGCGGCGTCCACCGTCAGGACATGCCGGGGATCAATCCCGGCCAGCGGCGGCCGGCAGGGATCGTCGGCAAAAGCCAGGCCGCCCCGGCAGATGGCCCGCGCGACAAGGGGTCTTATCTCGTCGGCCAGGGGGCCGGGCGTCAGCGACTCCAGCCAGTCCTTTCCCACATTGGTTGAAAATCCCTGGTCCGGGACGATGCGCACCGGCCCGGAGGCCGTGTCGATCTCCTTCGGGATGTCATCCTCGACGGTCAGACCCCGGTCTTCGACTTGGCGGCGGGTGAGCGCCTTGACCGAACAGCGGCAGTTGAAGCCGTTGGGCGGATACCAGGTGTCCCAGAAGGGATGCCCGGCCGAATAGATCTTGCCGGAAAGGGCCCGATGGGCCGGCCGGGTGCGGCCGTCGTTGACGGCCGAATACTGCCAATACGGGAAGGTATCCCGCATGGCCCACATCTCTTTATATCGGCCGGCCATGTAGGCGGACTGGACGTTGGTGCGGAAGATCGTCTCCAGGCGAAGCGGCCGCTCGCCCGTGAAGCCGGCCGCGTCCAGGGCCTGGCTGACTGTGGCCTTCCACTCCTTGAGCGGCACGCCGTTTCCCATGGCGCCGAGCATGGAGCGGCGCACGGCCTCGACCATGTCCAGCCGGGCCAGGCCCGAGACGGTGAACGCCCGGGCCTTGGCCGCGTCGGAAAGCCGGTCGAACTGCTCGCGGGTGACGGCGACCTTGTCTTGCAAGTAGCGGATGGCCTCGGCCGGCCGCACCGGCGTGAAGGCGATGGGCGACGGGCTATCCGGCACGGCCGGTCTCCAGGCGCACGGCGTAACGGCCGAGCAGAT
Source organism: Solidesulfovibrio sp. (assembly GCF_029978005.1). Taxonomy (GTDB): domain Bacteria; phylum Desulfobacterota; class Desulfovibrionia; order Desulfovibrionales; family Desulfovibrionaceae; genus Solidesulfovibrio. The sequence continues at coordinate 2,169 of NZ_JARKOZ010000110.1, forward strand.
CGGCGGCGACCTGCGCCGCCTCCACGGCCGCCTGGAAGTCCCCGTCGTCCAGGTCCGGAAAGGCTTCGAGCAAGAGCAGCTCAGCATCCTCCCAGGACGCGGCGCGCACCATGAGGTCCACGATGCGCCCGGCCTGGTCGTGAACGGCCCGGCCGCCATCCTTGAGGGCTTCGGCCACCAGCCGTTCCACGGCCTGCTGGTCCGGGGTGAAACGATCGTCGCCGGCTGCGAACATGGCGGATTCGCCGGCGTCGGAGGCAGGCGCCTCGACGCTGGCCACACTGAATTCCTCGGACGTCAGGCCGAAGCTCTCGAAGTACGGTTCCTTGAAGCGCGCGCCCAGGGCGTAGAGCGACCTTCCGAGCTTGGCCTTTTGCTCCAGGTCTTCTGGCTCCACGTAGGAAAACACGGGCGTCAGGGCGTCGGGCGCGTTCACCTGGCCATACATCCAGGCCAGATCGTTCATGGCCGTGACCACGAGCGTCTGGTCGGCCTCGGCGTAGTCAGTCAGTACGTTGTAGTGGGTCTGGCTGGCGGCGTAGCTGCCCGTGGAGCCGATTTCCTGGGTAAGGGTCTGCCCCTGGATGATCTGGGCGATGGCCGCGTCCATGTAGTTGACGATGGAGAGGTGCAGGCCGCCCGTGGCCTTGCCTTCCACGGATTCGATATGGACCTTGGCCCCGCCCGAGACCACGGCCACGGCGTCGCGGATCATGGCCGCGAGGCTCGCCTTCATGTCCTGGCGCTCTGCCGGCGTCGACCCGGGCCGGGCTTCGCCCACCACCCAGGGCATGCCGAACTTCTCGGCGAACCGCATGAGGAACTCGATGCCGCCCCGCTTGAAGGCCACCGGGAAGAGGCAGCGGGAAAGCAGCCGCAGCCCGTAGGGGTTCTTGTAGGTCGGGAAGTGGCGCGACAGCACCACCTTGAACGGATGCACCTTGTCGCCGGTGACGGCTTCCTCGCCCCGAAAGCACAGCGCCCCATCGCCGTCGAAGACGAACCACTCGCGCGGCTTGGGAATCAGGTCACGCACACGCAGCCGGTTCCCCTCGCGCTTCCACAGGATTTCCGTGGGCGTCGGCCCGAAGTACGGCGTGTCGAGGACCTGGGAGAACAGGTTATAGAGGTCCACCCGCTCCAGGTCGCGCGTCAGGTCGTCGCACAGGCGCTTGGCCTCGGGCGTGGGCTCCCGGCCTTCCTCCTTGCCCGGCGTGAACTTGTAGTCCCGCTTGTTGAGGGTCTTCACCTTGCGGCCCTGGATCGAGGAGCACACCTTGCCGTCGGCGGTCAGATCTTCGAGCACCTTGCCGTCGTCGCCGCGCTCCCGAAGGACCGGATCGGGGTCGGGCAGGATGCCGAGCAGCCCCCAGGAAGCCGGGGCCACGGCCACCTCGCCGAGCAGCCCGGCCAGGGGCGTCGCGCCGAATTCCACGAAGGTCTTTTTATCAAGCCACAGGCCGTCGCTCATCGATACCCCCGAAACATATTGCCGGCCGTGTAGGGCATGGCCGTTTCCACCGTAAAAGGCTCCGCTTCGATAGTCTTGGCCGCGAACACGGCCAGGGCGGCGGCCACGCCGGCGTCGCCGTGGCGCTTCTCGCCCTTGGCCCCGGTGCGCGTCTCCGGGAGCTTGGCCACGCCCTTGACCACCTTGAAGGCGCGCAGGTCATCCAAAATGAGCGCGTCGCGCGGCAAAAGGATCGTCTTGTCCTCGAAGGCCGCCTTGAGCTTGGGCATGTGCTCCCGGTACCAGCCCTCGGAAAGCATGACCTCCTGGATGAGCTCCGGGCCGTATTCCTGCCGAGCCACCTCGGCCAGGTACTGGCCGTTGCCCCGGGCATCGAGCGCCGCCCCGCAAAAGCGCGGCAACCGGTCGCAGATGAAAAAGAGCGCCTGCTCCTGTTGCTGAAAAGGACAGTCGCGCAGCTCCAGCACGAAGGGCGCGGCCAGGGTCAGGTCGGGATGTTCGACCAGCGGCACGTCCACGGAAAGATCGGCCGTGCGGCCGAAGTCCTCGCCGACAAAGGAGGCCAGCCCACGGGGAAGCCGCTCCAGGAGCGGCGACAACTCGGCCGTGAGCCAGTCGCGCATTTCCCGGAAGCGCCGCTCTTTGGGCCAGTCCACGAAGTCCGAGGCCGGCGGCGACCAGCGCAGCACCGGGATGTCCGGCGACATGCAGGATTCGACGAGCTGGCGGGTCAGGAAGGTGCCCGAGCCCTGGGAGGGGATGCAAAAGAGCTCCTCATCCGCGCCGTCGCCGTAAAATTCGACCAGGCTGGCCCGCCAGGCGGCTTCTTCCCCGGGCGACCAGGTCAGGCCCCGGACCTTGCAGATGCGCCGATACAGCCCCTCGGCCAGGGCGTCGTCCAGGGTGACGCGGTGCAGGCTGTAGGGCAGTTTCCCGGCCCGGATGTCCAGGACGTAGTTGTTGAAGGGATTGGTCTCGCCGTTGTGCGTGGAAATCACTTCCACCATGCCGCCCCACATGGTCAGGGCGATGGCCGCCTTGAGGAGTTCTTCCAGGTCGTCGCAGAAGGCGGCTTCGTCGATGACGATGCACCCCTGCTTGGAGCGCAGATTCTTGGGCTTGCCCGAAAGCGCGACGACGGCATGGCCCGAGGCGAAGCGCACGCGGTAGGCCAGCACGTCCTTGTCCTCATCCTCCAGGACCACCTCTTCGAATTCCGAGGCCGCCAGATTGAGGCGCTTGGCCCACTCGGCCACGTCCTTGATGTAGGTCTCGGTCATCTCCTTGTTGTAGGAGATATAGAAGGTGTTCATACCGCCTTCGCTCTTTTTCAGGCCGGCCAGTGTCGCGGACTCGGCCGCGTCCGCGTAGGACAGGCCGATGCGACGGGACTTCTCACAGAACTTGACCGGATTGCTGTCCCGGTTCCAACGGTCCTGGTAGGCCAGAAGCGGTGCGTCGCTCATGGCGTTTCACCCCCGAGCAAGGCCCGAATCCGGTCGGCCGTGTCGGCGCTCAAGCCGCGTTCCAGGCTCGGTGTTCCGTCCTTGGCGGCCGCGCCGGCGGCGGCCCGCATGTCGCCCAGCAGATCGAGCACTTGCTTGACCTCGCGAAGGGCGGAAAGCGTCACCTTGTCAGGGCTGGCCAGCATGGCGTTAAGCCGCAGGCCCACGGCTTCTTCCAGGGCGGCCACGGCGTCGGCGTCGCTGGCGATCTCGCGCAGGGGCAGCGAGGACGGCGTGGCCTCGGCCCGCTTGTCCGCGATTTCGGCCGCCTTGAGCGCCATCTCTTCCATCTTGGCCACGGCAAAGGCGTCCATGGCGTTCATGCTGGCTAGGCAGTTCTGAATCAGTCGGGCGCGCAAGCGGATGGTGTCGGCCCGGATGGACGCCAGGGCCTGCCGGATTTCGTCGCGCTTGGCGCGCCAGCCGTATTTCTCGGCCCAACGCTTGAGCGTCGAGGCGGCCACGTGGGTGCGCGCCGCCACCTCGTCGAAGGTGAGGCCGTCCACGCACCACAGCTCCTCGGCGCGCTCTACTGTTTCCATGGGATGTTCCCGGCGTCCGGCCACGGCGGGCATGGTATCAAGCCCCCAGGTGGCGGTTGATAACCGCGATCTCGGCGCGGACCGCCCGCAGGTCCATGATCGCCTGGGCCAGGGCGAGCCCTTGGGACGCGATCTGTTCGTCTTCGAGGGCGTCCACCGGCGTGGTGGGCAGCAGGAGCAGTCGCAGCGAATCCCGCAGGCCGCTGGCCCGGATGGCCAGGCCCTTGGCCGCGAGCTCTTTTTCGGTCTTCTGGCCGACCATGGCCGCGCGTTCCAGGTCCATCTAAAACCCTCCCTTCATGGGGCTCTCGCCCTTGGCGATGCGCGCCGCCGGGCAAAACTGGTTGCTGCAGATGCTGTCCACCAGCCGTTGCATGACCTGGGTGTTGAGCACCACCTGGTCGTGTAGGCTGGTGGCCAGGGACTGGTAGGCTTCCACGAGCTTGACATTGTCTTTGTAGTAGCCGGTCACCACGCGCAGATCGTCGCCATAGGCCTTGAGAATCCGGTCCATGTCCTTCTGGTAGCGCGATAGGTCGGCGCGCCGGCGGCGGTCCTCGATCAGCCAAAAGACCACGATGAGGAGCACAAGACCCATGGGGGTGAGCGTGACCAGGGCCACCAGGAACGAGAGCGAGCCCGCGTCCATGGCCGACAGGATTTTCAGAAGGGTCGCCGCCAGCGGTTGGTCCATGGCATCACGCTCCGGTGGTTTCGCCCTTGAGGCTGCGGGCGGCGATGTAGATGGCGGTCACGCCCACGATGCACACCTGGGTGACGGGCGAGAGCTCGAAGCCCAGCGGATGCTGGGAAACCAGGGTGGCCACCGTGCCGATCATGGTCCACAACCGGCTGGAGCGAAGGCGCGATTCCCGCACGACGGGCGAAGCCGTCAGCGTCGTGGTCAGCTCTTCCAGGCGGCCGGCATATTCGCCGAACGTCCCGACAGCCGGCGCGGGCTGCGCCTGCGCCGGCTGCGGCAAGGGCGCGGTTTGCGGCGCAGGATTGGCCGGGGTGGCAAAGTGCTTGGCGACCTCGCCCAGGATGGCCAGGGCCGATTCCACGGCGTCGGGCGTGACGGGCGGCCGGGCGGCGGCCGGGGCGGCCTGTTGCGACTGCGGTTGTTTTTGCGCTTCCGTCATACGTTTTGCTCCTTTGGTTGCTTCGCTTCCTGCCCGCACCTTCCCGGGCATTCCGTTTCCCCAAGGCACGTGCCCATGCATTGGTGAGGGCCTTTCCAGGTCAACCGAAAAATACAGTCGACGCATTCCCCTTCTTGCTCGGCTTCATTGATGGTCATGACGCGTTTCCTCCCGGCAGCCAGGGATATGCTTTGCCGCATCCATCCAGCCCTCGGAGGAGCGCCATCGCCCCGACCTGCTGGCTGACGGCCTGCGGATCGAAGTGGCCGTCCGAGACGTATTTCCCCCGCATGTAGGCCGTCGTGAAGGACCAGAGGTAGGGGCTCACATTGCCATGTCGGCGGTAGCCGAAGCCATTGTACCGCTCCAGGACGTAGGCGAGACCGGCAAGAGACCAGTCGCCCCAGGCGTCGAGTTTATGCAGGAGCAACGCGTCGCAAGCGCTTTCCTCCCAGCTAAACGGCGGCTTGCCGACGAGAGGCCGTCCTTTCGGAACATGGACGGTGCGGGCTTCCAGGGAATCGCCGTTGTGCAAGTGACGGGAAAAATCGAGCCCTGCTTCCATGGCATGGATCAGGGCGACCGTGTGGGGTGGAACGCCGATGGAGTCGGCAACAACGACGTAACGCGGCCAATGGGCGGCGTCGGCCATCCGCTGGGCCGTGGCCGAAACGATGGCTTGGCGCTCCGGCCGGATGGCGGCGCGGGCGAAGAGATTTTCGTACTCGGCACGCAGGGCCGGCGTCAGCGACGAGCCATCCGTTTTCCCGGCCGCCACCGGCTCTGCGGCAGGAGTGAAGGTGGTGGTGGGCTCGTCGATCTCAAAATGGGTGGGATCGGCAAAGAAGTGGAAATCGCCGCTCCAACGGAGAGGGACGTTCGCTTCCTGGGCCGCCTGCCGGAATACCTTCGCAATGGCCTGGAATTTCGAGGCTGCGGAGCTGGCCGGATAGGGCGCTACGGCCAGGCAAAGGCCGTTGCCCGCCGTGACCGTGAAATCGATCGACGCAAGCTCCAGCGCCCGGGAAGCAACGGCCTGCAACGCCGGGTGGCAGGCCGCAAGAGCGGATCGCGACCGCGTGCCGAAAACGAAACCCATGCGCACCTCCTTGCAGGGGCTGGCCTATGCCCACACCCCAAGAACTGGGCGGACCATAAACCAGCCGATACCGCATGGCCGGTGCGGCACGGACGGACGCGGACACAATTTTGCGAAGGGTCGTTTGGAAGCTTGCACCAAACCGCGGCGCAACATCTCGGCCCCTATGTCGCCGAGGGTATCCTCCACAGTGGATCGGCGACGGAATTCGGTATGGCCGCCCCGCAGTGTCACGACGCTGCCGGCCGACAGACGGTCGGTCAGCCAGTTTCGGGCCAGTTCCCCCAGGGCCTGCACATTGGGGTCGGCGTCGTCGGGATCGGGCGCAGTCACACCGTCGAGCTCCACGAGCACGGGCACGACAACAATGAGCGTTCCGCCGTTTATGACCTGGACCACCACGGCCTGGTCGCCGGCGGCCCGGTCCAACTCATGCAGTTTGTTTTTCATGTGGAGCCAGAGCAGAAAAACCAGCAGCAGGACCAATGCCATGCACAACGACAACCATCTCATGCGCGTCTCCTCGGCGTAGGATGTCGCTGTCTACCGCGCGGCGAGGGGAGGCAGGAGGGCGGGACGGACGGGGGCGGAAAGAAAAAACGCCGGGGAGCTTTAAGCCACCCCGGCGTCTCGGATAAATCCAGATGACAGCCTAATTGCTATTTCTTCTTTTTTTGAGAAGGCGATTTTCTTGCATCGTCTTTGGTACATACTTTTTTACCGATATCGACATAAGGACTGCCAAGAATTTCATTTTCTGTGTTCTTGCCAGAAATTACACCCATTGGTTTGCCGTTTGTGTCTATGGCACCTGACCCAAGTTCTCGATATGTCATTGTTTGGCAATTTAGAACCAAGTTAATTAAAAAATATGATGCTTTCTGTCCTCGCGTAGACTGGAATACGTCTGTAGCATCCATTTTGACTTTAACAGAGACCTTCTTTCCTATGCTGTCGATAGATGATTTGTCATAATATGATCCCTTTGACACTTCGACCCAATCAGCACAATAAGCTGAAGTCGAGGCAACCATGAGCATAAGGCAGAATATGACGACAAAACGCATACATTCCCTCCTTGTCTCCCGACGACTTACCAGATAACAAATATCCAGTAAACGCCCTCGCACAGGAATGTGCAGCGTAACAGCCTAGCCTTGTGATCTAGCCTCCGTCCGCGCCAATTCCCGCCGCACGCTCTCTGCCGTGATCCTCGCCGGCGGCGAATCCGGGTGCTTGTCCAGTCGACCTTCCTGGACCATCTCCCATACCCGGCTGCGGCCGATAGACAGCACGAATTCCACTTCGGGGATAGTCAACAAGACCTTCTTCGTGACCAGTTCCCTGGCCGACACCGCCGGAAGTTCAGCGTAAACCAGACGTTTGGAACGGAAGGTCACCGGCAGCAGCAACTCGAACCCCACCGGATCGACCAGGCTGCACCGCTTCGCGCAACCCAGGCACACGAATTTCCGATCCTGGTGAAACCAGCGGGGATTGCGCTTGGTGCAGCCCAGCGACGCATACGCGCGCCCCTCCACGTGCCCGGTGTAGGGCAGATACCCCTTGGCCAGCAGCGCCAGCACGTCATCCACTAGGCTCATGATCTCCACCCCCTCACGGTATCCAGGGCCACAGGCTCATCGCGTCCCACAACCGGGACCCACCAGCGGCCGTCGATGCCCAGGATCGGCGCGCCGGCCAGAAACGTCCTCTCGTACAGCGGCTCCCCGTCGAGCCCGACCCGGCCAGTGGGCACAGACACCCGGTCGCCGCGCCGGCGCGACGGCTGCGGCGCGTCCTGGGGTGGCTCCCGATCGGCCACGAGCCGAAACAGCACGCCCATCAAGCCGGCTGGCGTGAAAAACGCATGGCGCTCGCCCGCCGGGGCATGCCAGCAGCCGTCCAGGCGTACCCGGCAGGCGTCGGCAGGACCGCCCCATTGCGCGGCCGGAAACAATTCCAGCTTGACCGTCTTGCCCTCGTTTCGGAGCAAAATTGTTGTCGTTTTTCGGCGTCGTTCGCTCATGGCCTCATCCCGTTATCAAGCGATGTGAGATATCGCGGCCGCCGCATACAGGGCCGCCACCTCGGCCGCCTGCCGCTCCCAGAGTGCCCGGCAGGTCTTACAGCGCCGCTTGTCCGTGCGGCGGCATCTGGCGCAACCCACGCGCTCCAGGGCCGCGTAGACCGCCGTGAGGGACGGCGGCTCGGCCCCGGGGCCGGCCGGCGGCGTGTCGGCCAGGGCGGCCCGGATGCGCGCAGTTTGCCGGGCCACGTTGCCGGGGTAGCGCCCGGCCAGCAGTTGCAGCACCACCGACTTGGTGACGCCGGTCGCCTTGCAGTACGCGTAGATGCTCCGATGGCGGGCCAGGATGGCGGCCCGCAACGCCTCGCGTTCGTCCGACCCCATGCGTCATTTGGCCATGGCCGTAGCCGTCTCGCGCCGCGTGCCGCCGGCCTCGGCCGGTTCGGGATCGATGCCGGCCTTGCGGCAACGGCTCCACAGGTCCTTGGCCAGGGTGGCCAGGGCCGCCGGATCGGTCAGCCATACGAATGTTTCCACGCCGAACTGCTTGGACACCCGGGCGTCCAGGCTCCGGGGTTCGTAGCCGAGCAGGCACCACAGCATGAGGATGTAGCGTTTCTGCCGGGCCAGCGGCCCGGCCGGGATGTCCAAGCGCTAGTAACCATCGGCCTTGTAGCCTTTATTCCATGTGTGCAGCAGGTTGGGCAAAAGCGGAATGTCCACGGCCGCATGCTCGTGCAGCCATCGCGTGGCCAGGGCGTCGAGCACCTGGTTGCGCTGGCCAAGCGTCAGCCGCGACCAGCTCCCGGCCGGCCCGCCCAGGATGCGTCCGAAGATGGCGACAAGCTCGTCCTTGTCGGCTTCGTAGGTGAACGGCGAG
>NZ_JARKOZ010000120.1 GCF_029978005.1 Solidesulfovibrio sp.
CTCGATGGCCACTTCCTTGCCGAGTTCTCCGGAGCCGAGCAGCATGATCCTGGTGGCGGACGGGGTGAGCGGCGTGCCGATGGTCGCCATGGCGGGCCTCCTGGTGAATGTTGTGCGGGCGCGGGGAAATTACAGGGAAGAAGCGGCGAAAACAAGCCGGCCGGGCCGGTCGCCTCAGCCCGCCAGCGGCAGCGTCTCCCGCAGCCAGTCGATCATCAGGTCGATCTCCTGGCGCGACACGGTCAGCGCCGGCATGAAGCGCAGGACGTCGGGCCTCGGAGCGTTGAGCAAAAGCCCCTCCGGCCCCCGGTCGCGGGCCAGTTCCACGCACCGGGCCGCGCGGCCGTCGGGCAGCAGGAGCGCGCGCAAAAGCCCCCTCCCCCGCTCGCCGGCCAGGCCGAGCGCGTCCGAGAGTTCCCGAAGCCGCGCCCCCAGGTGTTCGCCCACGGCCCGGACCTCCTCCAGGAAGCCCGGCGCGAGCAGGACGTCCAGCACGGCCGTCCCGACGGCGGTCATGAGGGGATTGCCGTTGTAGGTCCCGCCCTGGTCGCCGGCCTCGAAGCAGCACGCCGACTCCCGCGCCAGCAGGGCCGAAAGCGGCACGCCGCCGCCGATGCCCTTGCCCAGGGTCATGACGTCCGGCGCGACGCCGGCCTGCTCATGGGCGAAAAGCGTTCCGGTGCGGCCCATGCCCGTCTGCACCTCGTCCACGATGAGCAGGATTCCCTCCTGCTCGGTGAACCGCCGCAGGTCGCGCAGGAACGCGTCCGTGGCCGGGATGACCCCGGCCTCGCCCTGGATCGGCTCCAGCATGACGGCCACGGTCGTCGGGCCCACAAGGGCCCGGACCGAATCCAGGTCGTTGAGGCGCGCCTTGGGAAAGCCCGGCACCTGGGGCGCGTAGAGCGTGTCCCAGCCGGGCTTGCCGGAGGCCGACATGGCGGCCAGGGTGCGGCCGTGGAAGGAGTTCTCGAAGGTGACGATCTCGTAGGCCCCTCGCCGGTGCTTCCTGCCCCACTTGCGCGCCAGCTTGATGGCCCCTTCGTTGGCTTCCGCGCCGGAATTGGCGAAAAAGACCCGGTCGAAGGCCGAATGGGCCACGAGGCCCTCGGCCAATTCCATGGCCGGCCGGTTGTAGAAGGCCGGGCTCGGGTTGACCAGCCGGGAGGCCTGTTCGGCCAGGGCGTGCGTGACGGCCGGGTGGCAATGCCCCAGGCAGTTGACCGCCCAGCCCTGCACGAAATCCAGGTAGCGCTTCCCCGCTTCGTCCGTGAGCCACGAGCCTTCTCCGGAGGCGAAGACGATCTCCGGCCGGGGCGTGATCCACATGAGGCATTGGGCCTGGGCCGCCGGAAAGGCGGAATCGTTTTCCGACATGTCGGCACCTCCCCGCCGGGCCTCGGCCTGGCGGCTTTCGGGGCCGGCGCGCTTCGTCGGCTCCACGGGGGTCCATGGGTATAGCCTTGCGCCGCCAAGCTCAAGAGCGGCGTTCGCGCGGGGGCGCTAGCGGGTGGCCCAGGCCTCGCGCACGGGCAGGGGCTCCCCGGAGAGCCACAGGCGCATGGCTCCGCCGACCTGGGAGTCCTGGCGCAGGGTCGTGGGAGTTGCGCCCAGGGAAACGGCGGGCAGGGCCGAGGCGTCGAGCAGCACCTCGATGCGCATGGGGTATTTGGGGTCGGAGCGGATGGAGGCCCCGGGCCCGGACAGCTCGCAGCCCACGAAGAGGATGTTGACGGGCTTGTCGAAGAGGACTTCCCGCACCACGCCCTCGTAGGTGGACGACACGTCCAGGGGGCCGCGCTCGGAGAAATCCAGGAACACCTTGCGGGCGTCGATGTCGTTCACGCCGTAGAACACCCTGGCGTAATTGGGCTTGTCCGTCTGCAGGACGGGATGGATCATGGCCCGCACGCCCTTTATGGGGATCTCCGAGGCGAAGACGTACTCGGCCAGGCAGGGCCGGTCCTTCAGGCAGGTCAGGGACTTGCGCAGGATGTTGAGGTTGTCGCGGCGCACCATGTTGTAGAGGTCGAAGCCCTCGGGCGTGAACAGGGGAGAAAGGCTCACCAGGCCCTCGCCGCCGAGGTTGAGCGTGACGAGCGAGCCCTCGGGCACGGCCAGGGGAATGGGGAGGCTTTCCCGGCCAAGGCGGAGCACGGGCCGGGAGACGCCGCCCGTGAAGGAGAGGCCCCGCACCGTCCAGGGGAGCTCCGCGTCCACGGCCACCTTCTCCCCCCGGCCGTCGGGCAGGGCCACGGTCGAGTCGGCGAGCCTGGGGTCGTAGAGGTAAAAGACCGGCTCGCCGTCCGCTCCGCCCACGACCGCCACCGGCGGCAGGCCCGGATGGGCCGCCCGGAACCGGGCCAGGTCGGCGGCCGGCTGCCAGGCCGCCGCGCCGGACCGGCCGGGGCAGCGGGCGTCGGCGGCGCAGAAGGCGTGCAGGACGTCGGGCCCCAGCGGCGCGACATCCGGCGTCCAGGGCGCGAGGGCGGCGTTGGCCGCGATGTTGTCGAGCACGGCCAGGGGAGTCCGTGCCGCGGCGTCGCCCGGTTCGCCCGCCGCCTCGAAGCGCAGCCGCTCCAGGTCGATGTAGGCCGAATACCGGCCGGTGAGGAATTCCAGGCGCACGTAGAGCGGCTTGCCGGGGTCGGCCCAGGCCAGGTTCGCGGCCACGGGCAGGGTGGACTCGCCGGTGGCCCCGGCCTGGCCGTAGCCGGGGTCGGCCGCGACGAAGCGATCGTAGTCGATGTCCTCGACCAGGGCCAGGCGGTCCGGGTCCTGGCCGGCGTAGAGCCGCAGCCGGGCTTCGGGGCGCATGACGCGGATCTTGGCGCGCATGACCGCGTCGAAGCGCACGGCCACGGACCGGCAGGTCGCCCCGGGGGCGGCGACGAGCTTCCAGGTGGCCTGCCCCGGCGCGTCCAGGCTGTACAGGGACAGGGCGTGGAGGCGGTAGTCCGGGGCGACGTTATGCGCCTGCCAGACCGTCTCGTAGAAGCGCAGGGTGGTGAAATCGTCCGTATAGACCGGCGCGCCGCCGGGCCCGGGCGAAACCACCAGCGGGGCCTGACTGACCACGCCCCCTCGCGAGAAAAGCACGGTCTCGTCCTCCTGCGGCATGTCCATGACCCGCACGAGCCCGGCCGGCTCGAAGCCGCCCTGCTGCGTCACATAATAGAACTTCCGGTAGCCGCGCGCGTCCACGTCGCCGAAATACCGGTAGGCGTCGCGAAGCTCGCGCGTCAGCACGACCTTTTTCGGCCGGTTGTATTCGAACATGACGTAGCCGACGTCTTCCTTGTGCAGGAGCAGATACCGGGCCCAGCGCTGCACGTTGTGGTGCCAGCCGCGGTACAGGGCTTCGTACTGGAAGTTCGGCCCGCTGATCCACAGGATGCCGGCGAAGCCGAGAGCCAGGCAGGCCGCGGCGTGGCGGCCGGAACCGGGGGCGAGCCGCCGGCCCAGGAGCCAGCGGGCCAGGGCCGCGGACCCGGCTCCGGCGAAAAGCAGCACGGCGAAGAAAAGCCCCACCAGGTACTTGGCCGTGACCTGCGTCTGCACGTTGACGGCGAAGGCGGCCAGGGTCGGCAGCCCGCACCAGAGCACAAGCAGCGCCAGGTCGCGGCCCCGCCGGTTTCGCAGACTCCAGACCGCGCCGAGGAGCATGAACAGCGCCACGATGCCCGTGCCCGTGAAGTCCGAGTCCCGGAAATAAAGCGTGATCTCCCGAAACGCCTTGCCCAGGCGGTACGGGTCGAAGGCGTGGCCGCCGCCCTGGTAGAAGGTGTGGAAAGCCACGAATTGCCCCGGGACCTGGGGCAGGTAGAGCAGCCCGGCCAGGCACAGTCCCAGGCCGTGGACCAGGGCCAGGCGCAGGGCTGCCGGCCGGTCGGCGGCGCGCCAGACGGCCGGGAGGCACAGGCAACAGGTGAAAAGCGCCTGGGCCAGGACGAAGGGCGCGGCGATGTAGGAGCTGTAGAGCATAAGCGTCGTGGCCAGGCCGTAGCCGAGGGCCGACCGCCAGGTCCGGTCGTCGAGGAGGCGCTTGTAGCAGTAAAGGGACAGGAGCGAAAACGTGTAGAAGACCACGTACCAGCGCATGTACCTGGAATAGGCGACGTGGAACTGCAGCAGCGCTCCGTAAAGCGCGCTGCACAAGGCGGCCTGCTCGTCGAAGAACCGCCTAGCCACCAGAAACAGCATGGCCAGCGAGGCCAGGCCGAAAAGGACGAACGGCAGACGGACGGTGAAGTCGTCGTCCTTGAGCAGACGAAAACAATGGATCAGCAAGTGGTGCAGCGGCGGGGACGTGTCGAGGGCGACGTCCGAGGCCGCCTGTCCGTTGAGGCTCTTCAACATCTCGGCCACGGGAAGGGATGCCCGGTGGAGGGCAAGGTGCTCGTCCCACTGCAGTTCCGGCACGCCAAGATCATGCAGCCTGATGCAGGCGGCGACGATGAGAACGACGCCAAGCACGACCAGACTCCATCGCGTATTTCGCCCGTATCCGTGCACCACGACGCAGCATCCCCATCGGCCTGCGGCGTCGTCCGCCGTCAGCAGGCCCCTTGGCATTCGATAAATCGAGGTGAGACTGGAAAATCGGAAGCTATTCCACTCTGTCGCGTCGCGTCAAGGCGTATCGACTTTTTCTCTCGGCCGTCAAAAGGTCTTTCTCTCACGACGCGTGCCGGCGTTGCGTCACGTATTGCGAAGCGTCGGAGACGTCGCCAGGCGACGAAGCGCCCTCCCGGGAAACCGCATGGCGGAGACGAGTTCCGCCATGCCCGCTCCCCCGACCCGGCCCGTGCGCCGCCCTCCCGGACGTCGTCGCCGCAATCGGATGCCGCGCCGCCCCATCGACCAATATCATGACGATGTGTTGGCAAGGGGTGTACCTTTCTGCTAGGCTTGCGATAAGCTTGGGAGTGGTGCCATGTCCAGTGCAGTCAAATCCGTGGTGATCCTGTTGGCCGACGACGACGAGGACGATGTGATCCTCATCAGGGATTCCTTCATGAGATCTAAACTTTCCAACGATCTGCGCGTCGCGGAGGACGGCGTGGAGCTCCTGGACTACCTCCGGCGCCAGGGCCGCTTCGCCGATCCGGAACTTTCCCCCCGCCCGGACATCATTCTCCTTGACCTCAACATGCCGCGCATGGACGGCCGCGAGGCCCTCAAGGAGATAAAAAACGATCCGAAATTCAAGGACATTCCCGTCATCATCCTCACCACCTCCCAAACCCATGCGGACATCCTGCGCAGCTACCAGGACGGGGCCAACTGCTTCATCACCAAGCCCGTCACCTTCCAGAGCATGTGCGAAGTGGTGAGCAAATTCGGGGAGTACTGGTTCCAGATCGTCAAGTTGCCCGAACGGTGAACGGCCAGGCCCCGGGAAAAGCGACGCCCCTGCGGCGGCACGCAGGCGGGAGAATATGAACGAGGCCCAATCCAGCTCCGAAACGCTCGCCCGGGAAGTCGAGAGGCTGCGCCGGGAACTGGCGCAGCGCGAGCGCCTGGACGTCCTGACCGCCGCCGCCCTCGGCTGCATCCGCTCGGAAACGGCCACGCCCGAGCTGCTGCGCGAAATCGTGACCCTGCTCGCCCGGGAAACGGGCTTCGACGCCGTCGGGTTGCGCCTGCGGGAAGGGGACGACTTCCCCTACTTCCAGACGCGGGGACTTTCCGAGGAATTCATCCGGCTGGAAAACAACCTCTGCCCCAAGGGCAGCCACGGCCAGCCGGCCCTCGACGCGGACGGCGCCCCCCTGCTCGAATGCGCCTGCGGCATGGTCTTGCAAGGCAGGCTCGACCGCAACGAGCCTTTTGTCACCGAGTACGGCAGTTTCTGGAGCAACGCCAACACCGAACTGGTGCGGCGGCGTCCCGAACTGCTCGACCGGATACGGGGCAATTGCATCGCCTCGGGTTACGAATCCTCGGCCCTGGTGCCGCTGCGCTGCGACGACACGACCTACGGCCTACTCCAGTTCGAGGACAAGCGCCGGGACATGTTCACCCCGCAACTGGTGCGCGGCCTGGAGCTGATCGCCCGCCACCTGGCCCTGGCGCTTTCCCTGCGCCAGGCCATCGAAGAACTGCGCACGGCCGGCCGGGACCTGGCCCAACGCATCACGGAGCGCACCAGGGAGCTCGGCGAAAGCGAAAAAAAATTCCGGATGCTGGCCAACGCCATCCCGCAACTCGCCTGGATCGCCCGGGCCGACGGCCATCTCATCTGGTACAACGACCGCTGGTACGCCTATACCGGGACCACCCCGGAGCAGATGGAAGGCTGGGGCTGGAAGTCCGTGCACGACCCGGCCGTGCTTCCGGCGGTGATGGAAAAATGGCGGGACTCCATCGCCACGGGCGAACCCTTCGACATGGTCTTTCCGCTGCTCGGGGCCGACGGCCGGTTCCGCCCCTTCCTGACCCGGGTAAACCCCCAGCGCGACGCCTCGGGCCGGGTGCTCCAGTGGTTCGGCACCAATACCGACATCTCGGAACAAAAGCGCATGGAAGAGGAGCTGCGCGAGCGGGAAGAGCTGCTGCGCCTTTTCATCGAGCACGCGCCGGCGGCCATCGCCATGTTCGACCGGCGGATGCGCTACATGGCCGTCAGCCGGCGCTGGCTCGCCGACTACGGCCTGGCCGGGCGCGAACTCGTCGGGCGCAGCCATTACGACATCTTTCCCGAGATCTCCCAGCGGTGGAAGGACATCCACCAGCGCTGCCTGGCCGGGGCCGTGGAACGGGCCGAAGAGGACCCCTTCACGCGCGCCGACGGCTCCACCCAATGGGTGCGCTGGGAGGTGCGGCCCTGGTACACGACCCAGGACGTCGTCGGCGGGATCGTGGTGTGCAGCGAGGACATCAGCGAGCGCAAACAGGCGCAGCAGGCGTTGCGGGAACGCGAAACCCAGTTCACGACGGTCTTCCAGGCCAGCCCCGCGCCCATGGCCATCGTGACCTACGAGGATTCCCGCTACCTGCACGTCAACGAAGCCTATCTCCGGCTTACCGGATACGCCGGCGAGGAGATCATCGGCAAGAACTCGCTGGAGCTCGGCATCTGGCGCGACCTGGACGTGCGCGAAAACATCAGGGCCCGGTTCGCGGCCGGAGAGCGGATCACCGACGCCGAGGCGGCGTTGCGGACCAAATCCGGCGCCGCCGTCAGCGTGCTGCTGTCCATCGAGCGCATGGAGATCGACGGCAAAAGCCACATGCTCTCCGTGGCCACGGACATCACCGAGCACAAGCGGGCCGAGGAGCTGCTGCGCCATTCCCGGGACGCCCTGGAGGTCAGGGTCAGGGAGCGCACGCGCGAACTCGAGGCCAGGAACGCCGAATTGGAGAACTTCAGCTACATCACTTCCCACGACCTGCAGGAACCCTTGCGCAAGGTGCGGGTCTTCGGGGAGCGCCTGCGCCTGGAATACGCCGCCGTGCTGGAGGAAGACGGCCGGGATTACCTGCTCCGCATGGAAAACGCGGCCGCCCGGATGCAGTCCCTGATCAGCGATCTGCTCGAATATTCCCAGGTGTCCATGGGAGAGCATGCCTTCGCCGCGTCCGACCTCGGGGAGCTCGCCCGCCAGGCGGCCCAGGACTTCGACCATGCGCTGGCGCAGGCCGGCGGCGAAATCGAGATCGGCGACCTGCCCAGGGCGGAAGTCGACGGCGCGCTCATGCGCCAGGTTTTCGCCAACCTCATCTCCAACGCGCTCAAGTACCACGGGCGCAACCCGCCCAAGGTGCGCATCGGCGGCGAAGTCGTCACCGACGCCGGCCGGGCGATGGCCAGGATCTCCATCGAGGACAACGGCATCGGTTTCGCCGAGCAGTACAAGGAGAAGATCTTCCAGCCCTTCCAGCGTCTGCACGGGAAGAAGGCTTACGAAGGCACGGGCATCGGCCTGGCCATCGTGCGCAAGGTCCTCGAACGGCACAAGGGAACGATCACGGTCGCAAGCGAACCGGACAAGGGTTCGTGCTTCATCATGACGCTGCCCGTGGAGCAGCGCGCATAAGAGGACGGAATGCTCCTGGCGAACATCTGGAACTGGCGCTCCGTGCGCTACAGGCTGGCCTGTCTGGTGCTGGTTTGCGTGACGCCCGTGTGGCTGGCCGCCGGCTCCCTGGTCTATTTCGCCTACCAGGACAAGACGCGCAGCGTCGATGCGCGGCTGCTGGACACCGCCCAGACCCTGATGCAGGCCATTGACCAGGAGATCGACATCATCGAGGCCGCTCTCGGCGCGCTGGCGACCTCGCCCTCGCTGGACACCGGGGATTTCTCCGCCTTCCACCGGCAGGCCAAGCTGTTCCTCCAGGCCTATCCCGAGTCCGACCTCCTCGTGGCCGACGCGACGGGCCAGCAACTCTACAATTCCTTCCGCCCCCCGGGCACGCCCCTGCCCAAGCGCAACAACAGCGCCTTGGTGCGCCGCGTGTTCGAGGAAGGCAAACCCGTGGTCAGCGACCTTTTCCGGGGCGCCCTCACCGGACGTGCGCTCATCAGCGTGGACGTGCCCGTCGTCCGGGACGGCAACATCCTCTTCGACCTGGGCCTGACCCTGCCCACCAACCGCATCGTGGCCATCATGGAACGCTACCCCCTGCCCTCGGGCTGGGTGGGGCTCATCATGGACAGCAAGCGTACGGCGGTCTACCGCACCCTGAACCCCGGGGCGTTCGTGGGAAAACAGGTGCCGCCCCTGTTCGGAAACCCGGGCGCGGGAGATTACGTCAAGGAGTTCAAAAATCTGGAAGGCATTTCCTCCCTGGCCTGCTTGAGCCGGTCCGCCGAGTCCGGCTGGTCGGTGGTCGTGCACATGCCCAAGGCCCTGGTGTGGGAGCAGTTGCGGGAATGGCTCCTCTGGACCGTGGCGGGCACGGTTCTCCTGTCCGTGGCCGGCATCATCCTGGCCGGGCATATCGCGGGCGGCATCTCCCGCTCCATCCGAGCCCTGATCCCGCCGGCCCGGGAGCTGGCCGCCGGCAACGCCGTGGCTCCCGGCGCGTTCGGCCTCGAGGAGACGGACGCGGTGGGCAAGGCCCTGGCCGAGGCTTCGCTCCTGCTCATGGAGCGCACGGCCAACCTGGAGCGCAG
This sequence comes from Solidesulfovibrio sp., assembly GCF_029978005.1. Classification (GTDB taxonomy): domain Bacteria; phylum Desulfobacterota; class Desulfovibrionia; order Desulfovibrionales; family Desulfovibrionaceae; genus Solidesulfovibrio. The sequence goes on from NZ_JARKOZ010000120.1 coordinate 9,125, forward strand.
CAACCGTGAACTGGAGGAGTTCGCTGCCGTGGCCTCCCACGACCTCCAGGAACCCTTGCGCAAGATCAAGGCCTTCGGCGAGCGGCTGCGCGAGAACAACGCGGAAAATCTCGACGCCACGGGGCACGACTACCTGCGCCGGATGGAAAACGCCGTGGACCGGATGAACACCCTCATCCAGGACCTGCTGGAATATTCCCGCATCACCACCCGTCCCAACCCGTTCGTCGCGACCGATCTCGGCCGGCTCGCCCGGGAGGCCGCTTCCGACATCGAGACGGCCGTCAAGGAGACGGGCGGACAGATCACGATCGACCTGATGCCCTGGGCCGAGGTCGATGCGTTGCAGATGCGCCGCGCCTTCCAGAACCTGTTTTCCAACGCCCTCAAGTTTCACGGCGAAACGCCGCCGCGCATCATGGTGACCAGCGCGACCGAAGCCAGGGACGGCCGGGAATACGCCCGCATCGCCGTGACGGACAACGGCATCGGCTTCGACGTCCAATACCTGGAAAAGATCTTCCAGCCCTTTCAGAGGCTCCACGGCCGGGGCAAGTTTCCCGGCACGGGCATCGGGTTGGCCATCGTCAAAAAAAGCGTGGAACGCCACGGAGGCACGATCACGGCCGAGAGCCGGCCAGGCAGCGGAGCGACGTTTTTCCTGACCATCCCCTTGCGGCAGCAACCCAACGAGTAAGGAAAACGACCATGGCTGATCCCCTCAAGGTCCTGATCATCGACGACGACGAGGAAGATTTCCTTCTCGCTTCCGCGCACTTCGCCAAGATCCCGGGGCAGACCTATCAGATCACATGGTCTGCCGGTTACGACGAGGCCCTGGCCACCCTGGAGGCGCAGCGTTTCGACGTCTGCTTCGTGGATTACCAGCTCGGCGCGCGCTCGGGCCTCGAACTGCTGGAGGAATTCGCCCGGCGAGGCCTGCCGACGCCGGCCATCCTCCTGACCGGCCAGGGCGACCGCGAGATCGACATCAAGGCCATGAAAGCGGGAGCCACCGATTTCCTGTCCAAATCCAGGCTCGACGCCAACCTGCTCGAACGCTCCATCCGCTACTCCATCCACAACAAGCAGGCGGAAAGGGAACTGGAGGATCGCGTCCGGGAGCGCACGGCCCAGTTGCAGGAGGCCATGGAGGAAGCCAAGGCCGCCAGCAGGGCCAAGAGCGAATTCCTGGCCAACATGAGCCACGAGATACGCACGCCCTTAAACGGCATCCTCGGCATGCTCCAGCTGCTGCAGGGCACCGGCACCGACGAGGAGCAGAACGAATACATCACCAACGCCGTGAAGGCGTCCAAGCGGCTGACGCGCCTGCTCTCCGACATCCTCGACCTGTCCCAGGTCGAGGCGGGAAAGCTGCCCCTGGTGGAAACGCCCTTCGAGATCAAGAGCCAGAAGGACGCCGTCATCGACACCTTTTCCCCGCTCGCCGTGGAAAAGGGGCTGGCCCTCGAGTTTGACGTCGACGACCGGATGCCGCCGCTGCTCGTCGGCGACGAGGCGCGGCTGCGTCAGATCCTTTTCAACCTGGTGGGCAACGCCTTGAAGTTCACCGAGCACGGCCGGGTGACCGTCACCGCCGCGCCTCTGCACGTCCGGGACGACGGCAGCCTGCGCGCGCTCTTCACGGTCAGCGACACCGGCATCGGCATCGCCCCCCACCTGTTCAAGGACATCTTCGAACCGTTCGTCCAGGCCGAGGCCGCCTATACCCGACGTTTCCAGGGAGCGGGCCTGGGACTGGCCATCGTACGCCGGCTCGTGCCCCTGCTCGGCGCGGCGCTGGACATCGACAGCGTCGAAGGCGAGGGAACGACCGTCTACCTCAGCCTGCCCTTGCGCCGTCCGCTGCCGGCAAACGCCTCCCAGACCCCGGAGGCCGCCGCGGTCCCGTTAAAAAGCCGCCCGGTAAAGGTTCTGCTTGCCGAGGACGACGAGGAGAACCTGTTTTACGGGATGGCGGTGCTCCGAAAGGCCGGCTGCCAGGTGAAGCCCGCGAGAAACGGCCGGGAGGCGTTGCGCTTGCTTGCCGCCGAACCCTTCGACGTGATCCTCATGGACGTGCAGATGCCCGTCATGGACGGCGTGGCCGCGACCAGGGCCATCCGTGGCGGCGCCTGCGGCGAGGCGAGCAGGCGCATCCCCATCATCGCCATGACGGCCTACGCCATGCCGGAAGACAAAGCCAAGTTTCTCGCCGCCGGCATGGACGCCTATCTCGCCAAACCCATGGACATGCACGCCCTCAGGGACGCCATCCGGCGGATGGTTCCGACGCTGGAGGCGTCGCCGCCGGCGGCCGCTCCGGCCTGAGCGGGTCCGCCCCGGCCCGCCAGGGAGCCTTTCGCCCCGCCCCCGCAAGCCTGCAAGACCTTGTCTCGTCCCCTTTCCTCGACAAGCGCCGCCGTTTCGACATGCCTGGCCGCGATGCGCCCCGAAGGACGGCAGCCGTCCCCGAGAGGGGCGGCGGCGGGCACGATGTGGCCCGGGCGCGCGGTCTTCACGGACGCTGCGCCGTCGGCATGCGTCTTCGACTGCATGGAGCCTGACGCTCACGCCCGGGCTAAGCGGCGGCATGCCGCAGACGCATCAGGCCGGAAATCGTTGCAAACAAATATTGTGGTAATATTTATTTTTTCATATCATAGGAGGCGATTTCAAGCGTACGGAGCAAAAGGCAATGTCCGGCGTCATAACAGCAGAAATTCGTTGCGATACGCCTCCGAATGAGCATCATGCGGTTTTTTCACTCTACTCTGCCGGAATACAGTTCTTCATAACGGCATCACCCCAGGAATTCTCGCGCACGATCGCACGCTTCGTGAAGGACCGTGGCGACATCCTTCCCACGACGCATGTAATCCATGGGTCCCATACCTTTTTCGATTCGATACACACCTTGCTGACCGAGCAGATCGCCAGCTCCGGACGAAGCATCTATTGCACGACGGGATGTTCGGCCTGCTGCAAGCAGGTCATCTTGTCGAATCCGTTCGAAGCCGCATTGATCGGGTTCAACCTGGCCAGGGACAAGGAGAAGCTCGAGCGTTTCCTCGAACGGTACGCCGGCTGGGACGCGGAAACAAAAGCCATGCGGTCCCGATTTCCGGGCTGGGCGGCGCGTCGGGCCCTTCATGGGGTGGACGACGGCAGTTTCGACCAGATGGAGTTCACGGCCCACTGCCCCTTTCTCGCGGACGACCTGTGTCAGATCTACCCGTGGCGTCCCTATGGTTGCAGGAGCTACCTGGCGCTTTCGGAGTCCTGCATCCGTCCGAGGGAACCGGGGCAACGACCGGGTCGCCAAGGCATGGGAATCGGCATGTCCACGTCCTTCCATCAGCGCAGGCAGCAGCTTCTGGGCCTGCTCTGGCAGGCTTTCGGCGTCGATCCGGCAAAGACGCGGGGGCACTTCCTGCCCGATCTGGTGAAGCACTTTCTCGACGGCGACATCGCCGGTCTTCTGGCACGGTGCCGCCTGCCCTGATCTCCCGGCCGAAGCAGTTCCTCGTCCGGCTCGCCAACGCGACTTGGCGGATCCGCCGCGCACGATGACGGCGGCGATGTCCTGGGGCGGCGCTTCGCCGCGGGGAAAGCCTGCCTAGCACCAAGCCCTGCGCGCGTTTTCGAAAACGCAGCCCCCTGCGCAGTTGCGCCAGCCTCGCCCGCTCGTCCAAACCAAACGGACTACTTTCTCCCTGGCGGCAAGCCGTGTCCTTTCCACAGGGCGTAGATGGCCGGATAGAGCAGCAATTCCAGAATGGTCGAGGTGACCACGCCGCCGATCATGGGCGCGGCGATGCGCTTCATGATGTCCGAGCCGGCCCCTTGGCTCCACATGATGGGGAGCAGACCGGCCAGGATGACCGTCACGGTCATGATCTTCGGCCGGATGCGTTTGACCGCGCCGTGGAAGATGGCGTCGTTTAGGTCGTCCCGGGTACGGAGCCGCCCTTCCCTCTGCCATTGGGCATGCGCCAGCTCCAGGTAAAGGAGCATGACCACGCCGGTCTCGGCATCGAGGCCGGCCAGGGCGATCAGTCCGATCCAGACGGCGATGCTCATGTTGTAGCCGAGCAGGTAGAGAAACCAGAACGAACCGACCAGGGAAAAGGGCACGGCCAGAAGCACCACGCAGGTGCTCGCCACCGATCCGGTGTTGATGTAGAGCAGCACGAAAATCAGGGCCACGGTCAGCGGAATGACGAGCTTGAGGCGCTCGTGGGTGGCCAGCAGGTATTCGTATTCGCCGCTCCAGACCAGCCGCACGCCCTTGGGCAGGGACAGGCCGGCCACGGCCTGTCTGGCCCGCTCCACGTACGAGCCGACGTCCGGACCGGTGAAGTCCACGTAGACGTAGGAAACGAGCAGCCCCTCCTCGCTTTTGATCACCGTGGGCCCCTTGACCACCTTGATGTCGGCCAGCTCGCCCAGGGGAATCTGGGCCGTGCCGGCGGCGGCCGCCACACCCAACGGCGGCGGCAGCGCGGAAGGCCAAGCCCCCATCTTCCGCCCTTCGCCTGGCTCCTGCCGGGACATGACCGGCACCAGCACGCGGCGCAGCTTGTCCAGACTGTCGCGCAATTCCCTGGGGTAGCGCACGTTGACCGGATAGCGCTCGCGGCCTTCCACCGTCGTGGTCAGGTTCATGCCGCCCACGGCCGATTGCACGATGTCCTGCACCTCGCCCACGGAGAGCCCGTAACGGGCCGCCTCCTGCCGCTTGACCGCGATGTCCAGGAAATAGCCGGTGCCCACCCGCTCCGCGAAGACGCTGCGCGTGCCGGGAACGCCGCGAATGGCGTTTTCTATGGCTTCGCCGGCGGCCTCGATGGTGGACAGGTCCGGCCCGAGCACCTTCACGCCGACCGGCGTGCGGATGCCCGTGGCCAGCATGTCGATGCGGGCCTTGATCGGCATGGTGAACGCGTTGACCACCCCGGGCATCGCCAGCTTGGCGTCCATCTCGGCCTTGAGCTTTTCCACGGTCATGCCCGCCCGCCATTCGGACTCGGGCTTGAGGTTGATCGTGGTCTCGAACATCTCCAGCGGGGCCGGGTCGGTGGCGGTTTCGGCCCGGCCCGCCTTGCCGAAGACTTGCTCCACCTCCGGAATGGTCATGAGGACCGCGTCCTGGTATTGCAACAGCTTTTGCGCCTGGCCGATAGAGGCCCCGGGCATGGTGACCGGCATGTAAAAAAGCGTTCCCTCGTAGAGCGGCGGCATGAATTCCGAACCCAGCCGCGAAAACGGGATGACCGTCACGGCCAGGACCGCCACGGCCAGGACCAACAACGTCTTTTTAAAGCGCAGGGCGAGATGGGCGAACGGCGTATAGAGCAGACGCAGCAGGCGGCTGATCGGATTATGGTCCTCGGAGCGCACCGTGCCTCTGATGAAAATGGTCATCAGCACCGGGGTCAAAGTCACGGCCAGAAGCGAGGCGAACAGCATGGCGAAGGTCTTGGTGTAGGCCAAGGGCGTAAAAAGCCGGCCGGCTTGGGACTGGAGCGTGAAGACCGGCAGGAATCCGAGGGTGATGACGAGCAGGGAGAAAAAGAGCGACGGCCCCACCTCCACGGCCGCATCCACGATCACGGCCGTGCGGCTGCCCGGCCGGCCCTCCTGCTCCCATTCCTCGAGACGTTTGTGGGCGTTTTCCACCATGATGATGGACGCGTCGACCATGGCGCCGATGGCGATGGCGATGCCGGAAAGACTCATGATGTTGGAGGAGACGCCCAGGGCGTGCATGCAGACGAACGCCATGAGGATGGCCACGGGCAACGTCAGGATGACCACGAGCGCGCTTGGCAGGTGGAACAGGAACACCACGCACACGACCGAGACGGCCACGGTCAGCTTGACGATCTCCTCGGTCAGGGTGTGGACCGAGCGCGTGATGAGGTCGGAGCGGTCGTAGGTCGGCACGATGCGCACGCCCTCGGGCAGGGTCGGGGCGATGTCGCGCGCGATCTTTTCCTTGACCCGCTCGATGACGGACAGGACGTTTTCGCCGAAACGCACCACCACCACGCCGCCCACCGCCTCGCCCCGGCCGTCGAGGTCGGCGACGCCGCGCCGGATTTCCGGCCCGATGCGCACCTCGGCAACATCCTTGAGTAAGATCGGTGCGCCTCGGGCGTTGCGCCCCAGGGAAATCTGCTCCAGATCGGCCGCCCCGGTCAGGTAGCCCCGGCCGCGCACCATGTATTCGATGCCGGAAAATTCCAGCACCCGGCCTTCCACCTCGGTATTGCTCTGCTTGACGGCCTCCAGGACCCGGGAGAGCGGGATGTCCTGGCTTTGCAGTTTCCCCGGGTCGACCGTGATCTGGTACTGTTTGACGTAGCCGCCGAGGCTCGCCACCTGGGCCACGCCGGGCACGCTCTCCAGGGACAGTTTGAGCGTGTAGTCCTGAAGCGAGCGCAGCTTGCCGAGATCGTAGCGGTTCCCGTCATCGACCAGGGCATAGGAAAAGCCCCAGCCGAGGCTGGTGGCGTCCGGACCGAGCTGGGGCGTGACCCCGGCCGGCATCTTGCTCGTCACCGACTGCAGGTATTCGAGAATGCGGCTGCGCGCCCAGTAGATGTCCGTGCCTTCCTCGAAGATCACGTAGACGAACGAGCTGCCGAAAAAGGAGAATCCGCGCACGGCCCGCACCTTGGGCGCGGCGAGCAGGCTCGTCACGATGGGGTAGGTCACCTGGTCCTCGACCAGGTTGGGGCTGCGTCCGGCCCAGTCGGTATAGATGATGACCTGCGGGTCCGAGAGGTCCGGTATGGCGTCCAGGGGCGTCTGTCGCAGGGCCCATGCACCCCACAGGACGCACAGGGCCGTGGCCAGGATGACCAGGAACCGGTTGCGGGCGCTGGCCGCGATGACGGCGCGGATGGGCATGGCGGACGATCCTTTGGAAGCCTTCGGCGACCAGGGCTCCGCCCTGGACCCGCCGGGGGGCATGATGCCCCCCCGGCCCCCTCTCTGGGTTCATGGGTCCTTTCCGGCAGGACGGCTATTTGACCTTGGCCGCTTCGACGGCGTCGAACTCTTCCCGGCTGACTTTGCCGTCGCCGTCCTTGTCGTATTTGGCGAAGTCGTTTTGCATGCCGTGGGCGGCGAACTCGTCCTTGGTCAGCACGCCGTCCTTGTTGGCATCCATGGCTTTGAACATGTCCTCGTCCGCCGCGGCGACGCCGGCCAAACCCAGGGCCAGACCGCCGGCCAGCATGGCCGTCATCAGGATCTTGCGCATAGTTCCTCCATGGTTTCTGTTTGTGGACTCCCCCTTTGCAGGGGTGCCGGGGGACGTTCCCCCGGGGGTGGGGCCAGGGAGGGGCGACGCCTCTCCCGGGCCTGCGGTGGCTCACTTAATGATGATGCCCGCCGCCGCCGCTGCCGCCGCGCAAGCGTGTTTCGGAATCGATGAGGAAGGCGGCGGCCGCGGCCACCTTGTCTCCGGCAGCCAGCCCGGAAACGACCTCCACGTCTTCGCCGGCCTCGACGCCGGTCGTGACGTGGCGCATCTCGAAGACGCCCTCGGACTTGGCCACGTAGGCCACCTGCCGCTCGCCCGTGTCGATGACGGCTTCGCGGGGCACGACCAACCGCTGCCCCAGGTTTATGGCGATTTCGGCCTGGGCGTACTGACCGGGCCGCAGAACGTTTTTGGGGTTGGCGAGCACGAAGCGGACCTTGGCCGTGCGCGTTTCGTCGGCCAGGGTCGGGTAGATGTAATCCACGGTGGCCGGGAAGGCGTCGGGCAGACCGGCCAGGCGCAGGGTGGCCTTGGTCCCGGGGCCGACCCAGGGGAGTTCCTGGGGGTAGACGTCGGCGACGACCCAGACTTTCGAAAGGTCGGCCAGTTCGAGGAGCGTTTCGCCGGGCATGACCCTGCCGCCTTGGATGACGGCCTTGCGCACCACGAAGCCGTCGACGGGACTGGCGAGGGCAAAGGTGCGCACCGGCCGGCGGGTCCGCTCCAGGGCGGCGGCCAGTCCTTGGCCGACGTCGTAGAGCCGCAGCCGGTCCCTGGCCGCGCCGAGCAGCGCCCTGGCGTCCCGGTTGCCGAGGGAAAGATTCGGATCGGCGCCGACGGTCGGGGCCGGAGTCGAGTCGGCCCAGGATAAAAGGCGCAGGTATTCCATCTCCACGGCCATGACTTCCGGGCTGTAGATGGCGGCGAGGGTCTCGCCTTTCCTGACCGGTTTGCCCGTGGAATCGGCGTAGAGCTTTTCCACCCAGCCTTCGACCTTGGTCGTCACGGCCACAAGGGTGCTTTCGTCCAGCTCCACGCGGCCGGTGGCGCGCAGGGCGCGCTGGAGCGGCTTTTTCGCGGCGACGACGGTGGAGACGCCCATGGCCCGCATGATGTCCGGGCCCATGGTGACGGTGGGCGGCGGCGCGACATGGCCGGCATGACCGCCGGAATCGCCCCCTCCGGCCTGGCCCTGGGAGCCGGTCGGGACTGGAGCCGGGGGTGCCGGTTGCCTGGAAGAAGCGTCCGGGGGCATCGGCATGTTGTGGCCGGCATGGGGAGACGCCGCAGCGGCCGGCGCTTCGGTCCCCTGCCCGGCCTGGGGCATGGCATGCCCGGCGTGCTCCGTTTGAGCCGGGACGCGTCCCGGCACGGACAGTGCGGCAACGAGGAGAAAGAGGGAAAAATACGAGCGCGGCATGGGCGTCTCCGTGGCGCGGCGGTTATTGGGCCTGGCCGGCGTGCGCGAGGTTTTGCCCGGCGTCCCGGGCCAGACCGAGCAGGGCTTCCAGCTTGGCCACGGCTTTTTGTTGCTCCACGGCCCTGCCCCAGTATTCGGTTTCGTAGTCGAAGAGATTTTTGAGGCGCGACAAGACGGTCAACGCGTCCCCGCCGCCGGCGGCGTAGCGGGCCATGGACAATTCGAAATCCTGGCGGCTGCGCGGTCCCAGCGAATGGACATACAAGGCCATGGTGGCCTCGGCGGCCTTGATGGCGGCGTAATTGTCGCGGACGATGGCGGCGATCTGGTTTCTGGCCGCTTCCAGTTCCTGCCTGGCCGTTTCCAGGTTGTGCCGGGACTCTTTGAGGCCTTCCGCCTGCTTGGACCAGAAATAGAGCGGTATGGTGACCGAGACGCCGAGCGTCCACATGTCGACGAATTTCTGCGTCCGGCCGGTATACGTCGTATTGCTCACGGGGTCGGTGAGTTCCCGTTCCGTCTTGAACCCCTTGCTGGCGTAGGCGGTGTTGAGGGTCACGTCCGGGACGAATTCGCCCTTGGCCACACGGACCTTGGCGTCGGCCGTCTCCACCATCTTCTCCCTGGACCTGGCTTCGGGAGCTTTGGGAGCGAACTGCCCGAGGAGTTCGTCCAGGGACCGGGAGTAGGCCTCCTTCGGGGGCTCGGCCGGCGGCGGGATCGTCCCGGGATCACGGCGCCCCAGAACCTCCGCCAGCATGGCTTCCTGGGTTTTCAGCCGTTGCTTCAAGCTCTCGCGGCGTTCGAGGAGCTGGTATTTTTCGGATTGGGCCATGAGCACATCCTGGGTGGAGCCGGTTCCGGCGCCATACCGGGCCAGGGCGGTCTGCTCCATGCCGGCCAGCAGCTTCTCCTTGCGTTCGAGGAGTTCCAGGCTTTTGTGGGCCAGGAACAGTTCGTAATAGAGCTCCCGAACCCGGGCCTCGGTTTTGAAGCGGGTGATTTCCGCCTGGATGCTCAAGGCGTCGGCTTCGCTGGCAGCGGCGTCGCCCTTGGCGAGGAGCTTCCCGGGATAGGGGATGGTCTGGGAAAAGCCGGCCATCCATTGGGCGTCGTCGGAATTGCTGTACGTGTACCAACGCAGGCCGTCGTTCTGGTATCCTACGGAGATCGAAGGATCGGGCAGGCTTTTCGCCGGTCCCACCCGGCGTCTGCCGGCGGCGGCCCGCTCCCTGGCCGCCTTGATGTCGGGATTTTGGGCCAGGGCCTCGGCGACGTAGGCTTCGACGCCGGAAGGCTCCGCCGCGGCCACGGCCGGGACCGATGCCGCCAACAGGCCGACGATGGGAGCCATGAGCACAATACGTTGCCAGATGCTCCTGGCCGAACGCGTTTCCAGGAAGTTCCCGATCATCCTCACCCTCCTGTCCTCCGCCCGTTGGTCATGGGGGATGGCATCGTCCAGCGGCTATGGCGAGTATGGAGCGCATGCCTTTCCCCGGATCATGCGGCCAGGTCCGGGAGAAGGCGGACACGTGCACCATAATATCATACTGATTTGGTATCAAATACCATGCCAAACGGTCTTCAAAGACAATTCATTGAATTTAATAGGTCTTTATTCGTTTCTCCGCCGTAAGGTTGCGGCGATGTCTTTTTTATGAACAGCCTACGGATAAAAATCATACACGCCAAGTGAAGTTGAGGGAAATTGGAAAGAGCCGGGTGGAGTTCCCCCGATTTCGTGGCCGTTTTTGATTTGAACCCTGGGGAAGCGAGACCATGCATCCTTACGTAAGCCAAGGGCGACATGGTGTCGATGACCTGCCCGGGATTTTCGGACCATCAGTCCATATCCGTTTCAACGGGAGCTCTGCCTTCAAATCTTCATCAAGTTTTTCAAAGGTCGAGAATAGCTGCTCGAACAATTCCCGCTGCGACCAAAGTCTTACTCGAAACAATCTTGCAGCAAGCTCCTTTTGTGCATTTGGCTCGAAACCTCCCCCGGATACGAAAAGCCCTTCGGCGGCTGCGAACGTGCTGACAGCTCCAAGCAGCTTGTCGCCGGTCGGGCGATCGACAGGCGTCACGCCGCTGATTCCCGACGAGCCCGTGACAGACATTTTTGTTACCGAACACACGGGGAAAGCTTTTCGTCCCTCCTGCCAGGCCGTGCCGCAATGTACGCTTCGCCGCTGCGCAACATGACGCTCTTCAAACTACCCCTATTTTAAAAACATTTGCTTGGAACACGCAAATCAATGACAACGAAATTTCATAAAAATACATGAAAAATAATTGAAATCAACGAAAAGGCAAAACACGCTCCGGTCACGGTTATTATTACCCGCGAATCGAAAATACTTCAACTATTAACAATTTTTGAAATTGCGAACCAGGGCACATTGGTTGCTTTTACCTGCCCTTGAAACGGCGCATGCCTCCACTTTTTTTTCAAGAACGGCCGCGTACCGCACACCAGAGCCGCGACGGTGGATACCGGGGAATGCTTGCTCAAAAACGACGCTTCTCCGTTCGTGAGGCAGGGGGTCATTGTCAGCGCCCATCCTTTTTCACCGTAAACACCAGCGAGGGGGTCATGACGGACAAGACCAAGAATTCGGACCGCCCAGCCGCCGGCGGCACGGCCGACAGCGCGGCAACTGGCGAGGAGCGTGTCCTCGCCGGAACACAGGACCGCGAGACGATCATCGGCCGGGCCGTGGAAGAGGCCGTGCTGCACGGGATCTTCCGCGGCCGGACGGTCACCCGGCGCGGCTTCATCCGACAGCTTGGCTTGGCCGGAGCCATGGCCGTCATCGCCGACATCTTCCCCATAAACGCGGCCAAGGCCTTGGCGAACGATCCGCCCAAAGACCTGGAGAAAACCGCCCTGAAAATCGGGTTCATCCCCATAAACTGCGCCACGCCCATCATCATGGCGCACCCCATGGGCTTTTACGAGAAGCATGGCCTCAAAGGCACGGAAGTGGTCAAGGGCGCGGGCTGGGCCATGATCCGCGACTGGGCCGTGTCCAAGCAGATCGACTGCGCCCACATGCTGGCCCCCATGCCCCTGGCGCTGACCACGGGCGTCGGTTCGTCCACCACACCCTTCGTCATACCCGCCCTGGAGAACCTCAACGGCCAGGCCATCGTCCTGCACAAAAAACACAAGGACCTCACCGAGGCCAGCCAACTCAAGGGCATGACCCTGTGCATCCCCTTCGAGTTCTCCATCCACAACCTGCTGTTGCGCTACTACCTGGCCGAAGGCGGCGTGGACCCGGACAAGGACGTGAAACTGCGGGTGGTCAATCCGGCCGAGATGGTGGCCAACCTCAAGGCGGAGAACGTGGACGGCTTCATCGGACCCGAGCCGTTCAACCAGCGGGCCGTCTTCGAGGACGCCGGCTTCATCTTCAAGTTGACCCATGACATCTGGCCCGACCACCCGTGCTGCGCCTTCGCCTGCAGCCGGGAGTTCGTGACCCAGATGCCCAACACTTTCCAGGCCGCCTTCCAGGCCATCGTGGACGCCACGGTGTTCGCCACGGACCACAAGAACCGCAAGGACATCGCCAAGGCCATCGCTCCGCGCAACTACCTCAACCAGCCCGTGGAGGTCATCGAGCAGGTTCTGACGGGCGATTTCCCTGACGGCCTGGGCAACATGCGCCACATCCCCGACCGCATCAGCTTCCACCCCTTCCCCTGGAATTCCATGGCGGTCTGGATCCTGACCCAGATGAAGCGCTGGGGCTACCTCCAGGGCGACGTGGACTACCGCAAGATCGCCGACGAGGTCTTCTTGTCCGCGGAATGCAAGAACATCATGGAGCAGGAGGGGTATCCCGCGCCGACCGGCTCGCCCTACGCCCGGCACGTCATCATGGGCAAGGAATTCGATCCGGCCAACCCCCAGCAATACTTGGACAGCTTCCCCATCCGGCGCGGCTAGCAACCCGGAAGGCTTCCCCCGCCCACGGCGCGAAAGGACCGCGCGCGCCGGCGGGCCGGGCCATGTCCGCCCCTCCCCCGCGCGCCGGCGCGAAAGGGCGGCCAAGGCCTTTCACGACAACAACAACAAAGCCCTTTCCCGCCGCGCGGGGCGAAAGGGCGCAGAAGGATCGTTGCACATGGCAGTCCCCTCCGACACCGCCAAGGGCTGGATATGGCTGAGCCTCGTCGTCCTGCTGCTTTTCCTGGGCGTATGGGCGCTTTTCGCCTTGACCTCCAAGACCTTCCCGAGCCCCGCGGCCGTGGCCCGGGAATCCTGGTTCTTCCTGTCCAGGCCTTTCTACGACGGCGGGCCCAACGACAAGGGCATCGCCATCCTCACCGCCTACAGCCTGGCCCGGCTGTGCACGGGCTTTCTGGCCGGGTCCGTGGTGGCCATCCTGCTCGGCGTGATCCTCGGCCTCAACCAAACCCTGTTCAAGGCCCTCAACCCCTATATCCAGATGCTCAAGGCCATCTCGCCCATCGCCTGGATGCCGCTGCTGCTCTATTCGGTCAAGGACAGCGGCTGGGCCGCCCTGCTGGTGGTGTTCATGGCCAGCCTGTGGCCCACCCTGGCCAACACCGCCTTCGGCGTCTCCAACATCAAAGCCGACTATCTCAATATCGCCAACATCCTGCAGATGAAGCCTCTGACCAAGGTGTGCAAGGTCATCCTGCCGGCCGCCGGACCGACCATCGTGGCCGGACTCAAGATCTCCATGGGCAGCGCCTGGGTGGCCATCGTGCCGGCCGAAGCCCTGCTCGGCTCCCTGGGCCTGGGCTATTTCGTATGGAACGAATGGAACAACCTGTCCCTGGCCAGCGTCATCTTCGCCATCCTGATCATCGGCGTGGTGGGCGTGCTGATCGACAACCTGTTCAGCAGGCTCGCCGGAGGGCTGGCCTATGTGGACTAGAACCGAACCAGAGGACCAGGCGCCTGCGGCGGCGCCGCTCTTCGGACCCGTCGGCGTCCTGCCGCAGGACGATCGCGGCGGATCGCGCCGCCAAGGGGGAACAACCGTGTCCAAGGCCATGTTGGAAGTGGAGAAGATATCGAAGCATTTCACCCTGTCCGGCCAGAAGGAGCCCTTCTGCGTGTTCCGCGACCTCTCGCTGCAGGTCAGGGAGAAGGAGTATCTGTCGGTGCTCGGGCATTCCGGCTGCGGCAAGTCGACCCTGCTCAACATCATCGCCGGAATCGACACGGCCAACTCCGGCCACATCATCCTCAACGGGCGCGAGGTCCAGGAGCCGGGTCTGGACCGCATGGTCGTGTTCCAGAACTTCGCCCTGATGCCCTGGCTGACCGTGTTCGGCAACGTCCGGCTGGCGGTCAGGGCCCGCTACCCGGAATGGTCCAAGCAGCAGGTCGCCGACTGGGTCGACAAGTACCTGGACATGGTCGGCCTGTCCGGCGCCGCCAACAAGCGCCCCTGGGAACTCTCCGGCGGCATGCGCCAGCGCGCCGGCATCGCCCGGGCCTTTTCGGTCAAGCCGAGCATCATGCTCCTCGACGAGCCCTTCGCCCAGATCGACGCCCTGACCCGCGGCGTCATCCAGGACGAACTGGTGCGCATGTGGGAGGAGACGGGCATCACCATCTTCATGGTCACCCACGACGTGGACGAGGCCATCCTGCTCTCCGACCGCATCATGCTCATGTCGCCGGGGCCGCAGGCCAAGTTCATGGACGAGATCGAGGTGGACATTCCCCGCCCGCGCAAACGGATAAGCATCATCGAGCATCCCCGTTTTTACGAGATCCGCAACAGGATCATCAGCTTCCTGTCGCAAAAGGGCTAGGGCGCATTGGGCGGCGGCCTCACGTCCGGCGGCTGCGGCGTCGGGCGGCGCGGGGCGTTTCGACAACAACGGGCGCACGCGGGCGGACGCCCGCCGCGCGCCGGACGCAATGGAGGACCAGACATGGCAGCGCATTCCCACGACGAGGGGTCGCACCACCATTCCCACGATCACGACGGGCACCACCACCATCATCACCATGGCCCGGACGCCTGCAACGACTACGCCACGGCCGTCGCCCAATACCGCAAAACCTTCGCCAGCAAGGCCGAAGTCATGGCCCAGGCGCCGGATCCGGCGGTGCGCGAGATGGTGGCCTACATGGACCGCCTGGGCTGCGAGAACTGCTTCGACCGCTTCGATCAGCAAAAGCCCCAATGCACCTTCGGCCTGGCCGGGGTGTGCTGCAAAAACTGCACGCTCGGTCCGTGCAAGATCACGAAGAAATCCCCCCGGGGCGTGTGCGGGGCCGGAGCCGACCTGATCGTGGCCCGCAATCTCTGCCGGCACGCCGCGGCCGGGGTCTCGGCCCACGGTTCCCGGGCCCGCGAGGTCATGCTGGCCCTGCGCAAGGCCGCCGCCGGCGAGATCAAGATCCCCATCCTCGGCCGGGAAAAAGTCCTGGCCACGGCCAAGATGTTCGGCCTGGAGGTCGAAGGGCAGTCCGTCGAAGCCCTGGCGGGGCGCATCGCGGACATCCTGCTCGAAGACATGAGCCGCACCGTGCCGGGTCCCCACCGCACGCTGTCCGCCGTCGCCACGCCCGAGCGCCGCCAGGTCTGGGAGCAGCTCGGGCTTTTGCCTGTCAGTGCCTACCACGAGGTCTTCGAGGCCCTGCACCAGACCGTCACCGGCAACCAGGGCGACTGGCGCAAGGTGATGGACCAGTTCCTGCGCTGCGGCATCGCCTTTTCCATGTCGAGCGTGGTCGGCGGCTCCATCGCCAGCGACTGCCTCTACGGCGTGCCCACCCGGGCCACGTCCAAGGTCAACCTGGGGGCCCTGGAAAAGGGCTGCGTCAACATCGCCATCCACGGCCACGCCCCTATGCTCGCCATGGAGATCGTCCGGCTGGCCCGGACCGAAAAGTTCACGGCCATGGCCCGGGCGGCCGGCGCCGGGGGCATCCGCTTCTACGGCATCTGCTGCTCGGGGCTGTCCGCCATGTACCGGCTCGGCGGCGTCATTCCCCTGGCCAACGCCAACGGGGCCGAACTGGTGCTGGCCACCGGCGCCCTGGACCTCTGGGTCGCCGACATCCAGGACATTTTCCCGGCCATCATGGACGTGGCCAACTGCTTCAAAACCGTGGTCGTCACCACCAACGAATCCACCCGTCTGCCCGGCGCCGAGCACTACGGCTACAAACGCGACCTGTCCGACCTGGACCGGATCGGCGACCTGGCGGAGAAGATCCTCACCCGGGCCGTCGAGAGCTACACGCAACGCCGCGACGTGCCGGTCCACATCCCTCCCTACGAAGTCGAGGCCGAAGTGGGATTTTGCCTGGAGTATCTCAACAAGCGCTACGGCGGCAGCGTCGCGCCCGTGGCCGAGGCCCTGCGCAACGGGACCATCCGCGGCGTCATCAACCTGGCCGGCTGCACCAACACGCGCATCGTCTACGAAAAAGCCATCGTGGATATCGTCGACGTCCTGTTGCAAAACGACATCCTGGTCCTGGCCAACGGCTGCGCCTCCTTCCCCATGGCCAAACTCGGCTACTGCACGGTCAAGGCGCAGGAGCGTTGCAGCGAGGGTCTCAAACGTTTCCTGGGCGACGACATGCCACCGGTGTGGCACATGGGCGAATGCATCGACAACGCCCATGCCGCCGTATTTTTCCGCACCGTGGCCGACATGCTGGGGCATCCCTTCAAGGACCTGCCCTACGCCGAAGTCACGCCGGAGTGGTCCAACGAAAAGGGCGTGGGTGCGGCCCTGAGCTTCCGCATGCTCGGCTTCAATTCCTACCATTGCGTCCACGCCCCGGTGCAAGGTTCGGACGCCGTCATGGGCTTCATTTACGGCGGCACAGCCGAACTCCTTGGCTCGGCGATGATCGTGGACACGGATCCGGTCAATCTGGCAAATCGCATCATCTCGGATTTCAACCAGAAGCGGGAAGATCTCGGCTGGACGTAACCTGCGGGGGGGACCGGGTCAGGCGCTTCAGCCTGGCGCGGTCCCTGCTTCCAACCTTTGCCCCGGACAGCCCCCAGGTGCCTCGCGGATCTACGAGCTGGACATGGCCGTGAGCGACGAAGACGAGCTCGACCGGCGGCATGCGTTGTCCGTGCGGCCGTCGCTCACAGCGGTCAAAATCGGCAGCGACGAAGTGGCCAGCCTGGGCAGGCGAGGCGGGCGCATCTTCCTCGGCCACCGCTGGCCCGACGCGTACCCCGGGCGGGCGGCCTGTTTCCTGGAGGGCAGCTTCTTTCTGCCCCCTCTACCGCACGACCAAGCTCTACGACCCCGACCGCGAAGCGTTCTCCGGGATGCGGCGGTCAAACTATTTTTGCAACCTTCACCGCTGCAACTTTGCTAAAAGTGTCTTCCTCGTGATGCCGAGCTGTTTGGCCGCTTCGGTCTTATTGCCGCCTGTCACCTCCAATGCGGCCAGGATGGCCTCGCGTTCGACCGCTTCCAAAGGCTGGATCGCCGTCGGCCCGGCCGGCAGCCCCCCCTGGCCGGGCTCCGGTTCCTGCGGCGCGGATGCCTGGACGACGCCGAGCGGCAGCTCCCTTTCCGTGACGAAATCGCCGGGCATGAGCACGACCGCCCGCTCCACCGCGTTTTCCAGTTCGCGCACGTTGCCCGGCCACTGGTGCTTGAGCAGCATGTCCATGGCCAAAGGCGTAAACCCCTTGGCGACCTTCCGGTTGGCCTCGGCGAATCTGTGCAGGAAATGCATGGCCAAAAGCGGCACATCCTCGCCTCGCTCCCGAAGCGGCGGCACGGCGAGGGCCATGACGTTGAGCCGGTAGTACAGGTCTTCCCGGAACCGCCCGGCCGCGACCTCCGCTTTCAGGTCCCGGTTGGTGGCCGCCACGATGCGCACGTCCACACGCAGGGTTCGGTCGCTCCCCACCCGCTGGATTTCCCGCTCCTGGATCGCCCGCAGGAGCTTGGCCTGCATGGCGGCGGAGGTCTCGCCGATCTCGTCGAGGAAAATGGTGCCCTTGTCGGCCTGCATGAAGCGCCCTTCGCGACGCTTGTCCGCGCCGGAAAAGGCTCCCTTCTCGTGGCCGAAAAGCTCGGATTCGAGCAGTGTTTCGCTTAAGGCCGCGCAGTTGACAGTGACCAGGGGACCGCCCCGGCGGGGGCTGTTGGCATGGATGGCCCGGGCGATGAGTTCCTTGCCCGTGCCGGATTCCCCGGTCACGAGCACCGTGGCCTCGGAGGGCGCGACCATGGCCACCATGTCCATGAGCCGGCGCATGGCCGGACTGTTGCCGATAATGCTCCGAGGGTCGAAGGCGCAGACCAGGCGCTCTCGAAGCTCCCTGTTTTCGGCCTTGAGCGAAACGTGCTCCAGGGCCCGCTCCATGGTCAGGCGCAGCACGTCGAAGTCCAGCGGCTTGGTCAGGTAGTCGTAGGCCCCGGCCTTGATGGCCTCCACCGCCGACTCCACGTTGGAATAGGCGGTCATGATGAGCACCGGGATAGCGGGATTGTAGGCCTTGATTGCCTTGAGCGCCTCGATGCCGCCCATGACGGCCATGCGCACGTCCATGAGGATGAGGTCAAAGGGCTTTTCCCTGGCCAGGGTCACGGCCTTGGCTCCGTCGTCGGCGCCGGCGGCCGCGTAGCCCCAGCCGTTGATGAGGGCCAGCAAAATGGTGCGGTGGCTCTGGTCGTCGTCCACCACCAGAACGGTGGTCTTGGCTTTGGCGGGCATGACTCTCACTCCGTATCAGGCGCGGGCGGGCAGAAGAATGGAGAAAATGGAACCCCGGCCGGGCGTGCTTTTGGCCTGGATTTCCCCCTGGTGCGCCTCGATCAGCTTCTGGGCGATGGCCAGGCCCAGGCCCGTGCCCGAGGGTTTGGTCGTAAAATAGGGATTGAAGATGCTCCCCAGACTTTCGGGCGGGATGCCCTGCCCGGTATCCTCGACGTCGATGCGCACCCGGCCCCGGGCCGCCTCGTGGACGGTCCGGACGGACAGGACGCCGCCGCCGTCCATGGCCTGGACGGCGTTGAGGCACAGGTTGAGCAGGACCTGGGCGAAGCGGTCGGGGTCGACGGCGACCTTGGGCAGCTCCCCGTCATGGGCAAAGGCCACCCGCACCTTGTGGGCGGTCGCGTCCGGCCCGATCAGGCGCAGGGAACGTTCGACGAGTTCCAGGAGGTCCGTCGGCCGCATCTTGACGTCCGAGGGCCGGGCGAAATCCAAAAGCTCGGTGATGACCCGGTTGAGCCTGTCCACCTCCCGGGCCATGACCTCGGCCAGCACCCGGCCTTCGCTGCCGGCGGCGAAATGCCCCTCGAAGTATTTGGCCGCGCCCTTGATGGAGGACAGGGGATTTCGGATCTCGTGGGCCACGCCGGCGGCCAGGCCGCCCAGGGCGGCCAGCTTTTCCCGGCGGCGGACCTCCTCCTGGAGTTGCCGCACCTCGCCGAGATCCCGGAAAATATAGATGTTGCCCAGGTGCGCGCCTTCCTCGTTGACGATCCTGGAGGCGCTCACACTCAGCGGCAGGCTCTTCCCGCCGTCGAAGGAGCACTCGGTTTCGCGCTCCGTCACCGGCTCCCCGGCCTCGATGACCTCCTGAAGGCCGCACCATACCGCGGGGAGAACCTCCTGCGGCAGCTTGCCGACGACGTCGGCCGCCTTGAAGCCGGCGATCCGCTCGGCCGCGCCGTTGACCACGGCCAGACGGCCGTCGCTGCCCGTGGTGAGGAGCCCCACCGGAAGATTGTTGACGATTTCCGTGGAGAACGCCTGTGTATCCTTGAGCTGCCGTTTGGAAAGTCGGTAACTTTGCGCCCAGAAGAGGGTCAAGACGCCGCCGACGCCGAGCAGGAAGAGGATGGCCGCCAGCACCACGGAATTGCGCGTGTCCTCGGCCAGGGCGGCCTCGTACGGGGCAAGGTCGAAGTCGGCGAAGATGACTTGCCGACCGACTCCCGGGGCCGCCTGGGATCCGCTCCAGGGACAGGCATGCCCCTCCGCTTCCTCGCCGCAGTCGTCGGCCCCGGCGCGGCCCAGCCCGGGTTCGAAGGCGCGGTAGACCTCAAAGGCCTTGCGCCCGCCGGGCAGGGTCGTCGCCCGCCATTTCTCCCGCGCCGCCACGCGAAGGGCCGCCATGGTTTGCGAATCGTAAAGGCTCTGGCCGATCTTGGTCTTGTCGCTGTGGGCCAGGATGCGGCCGTCGGCATCCGTCACGGCCAGTTGCAGGACGCCGGGTTGCCTCGCTGTTTCCTCGAGCAGCGCCTGGAATTGCTCTCCCCGCCAATGCATCCCCAGGCCCAGGCGCGCCCCGGCCTCGAAGGCCCGGATGAACGCCGTGCCTTTTTCAAAAAGCGTCTGCCCGGTCAGGACATTTTCCCGATGGGTGTTGCGCGTGGTCATCACGGCCATGACCACGGCCAGAATGACCACCGAACCGAGGTAGAGCCAGGGAGGGATATTGGCCAGAAATCGAGGTCCCGGCCTGGATTGTGTCTGCATCATTGCCTTCCTCTTGTGCGGGCGTGATCTGCCGGCTGCCGCCCTTCGATGGTGAGAACAGGACACCCGCGTAAAAAGTAAACGGGCAAGACATAGCAGGTCGAGTAGAATTTACTCGCTTTGTTCCGCCTCACTTCGCCCGTCTTTTTCCATTACGATTTTACCCTTTTATTTCAATGAATAATCTTTGTTTCCGACTTTGGCACGCCTGTTGCCTGAGCAGGATTATCCGGCGCGACTCGATGGCCGGACGATCCCACGCCAAACCAGGAGGTCGCAAGCAATGTGGGAATGCGGAGTCCCCGCCTTCACTCCCTGGGGAGGGGGGCATCTCTTCTGGGGACTGGGAGCGACGCTGCTTCTCGCGGCCGTTCTCGTGGGGGTCTTCTTCCTGCTCGGCTTAAGAAAAGTCGACAAAACCCGCCGCGCCGACAGGGAGGATTCCCTGGGCATCATCAAGGTCCGGCTGGCCAAGGGAGAGATCAACCAGGAAGAGTATCTGGCAATGAAGAAGATCCTGGAACAGGCGTAAAACAACGGGCTTAGCCCACAACAACACCAAGGAGTTCAACATGTTCACGAATATCGCACGTCGCCTGACCATAGGCCTTGGCATCGCCCTCGTCGTCGGTTCCCTGACCCTCGCCGATGCCGGATCGGCCCGGGCGCAAGCCAACGGCCAGACCGGCGCCGCCACCCAAACGGTCGCTGCGGCCACCTACGGCCACATGGGCGGCTACGGAATGACGGGGAGCTACGGTCCCATGGGCGGCCGCGGCATGGGGCCCGGGCATGGACGCGGCATGATGATGGGCGCTTCCTACGGCCAGGCCGGCCATATGGGCCAGGGCCAGTACCACGGCGGCTCCGGGCACGGCGGTTACGGCGGCCACAACGGCGGCTGCTGGTAACGGATCGGGAACAACCGGGTCGGGCCGCGCCCGCGGCCCACCCGGCCGACAACCTTCGCGCACAAGGAGCATGACACATGGCTCGCATGAGAAAGACTTCGTTCCTGGCGGCGGCCGCCTTGCTCGGCCTGACGCTCCTGGCCGGCGCCCAGGCCAAGGCCCAAGGCTTCGTCGGCTCCGCCTCGGGCGGCGGGGACCACGGCATGACGGCGTGGACGTCCCCGACGACCACGCCCACGCCGACCGCCGGCTTCGGCATGATGTCCTGGCCGTCCGCGACGACGAGCGCCGCTCCGGCGGCCGGTTCCGCACCGGCGTCCGGCTTCCAGGAAACGCACGACTCCATGTGGGATTTCATGGAAGCCGTCTGGCATTAGCCACAAGCCAACAGACTGAAATCAAAACATTATTACAACACGCTCATCCAAAGGAATTTCCCCATGAAGACCCGTACGCGCCTCGTTTCCCTGGCCCTGGCACTGGCGGCCCTTCTCGGTCTCGCCGGTTTGGCCAACGCCCAGATGCCGGGCCACGGCATGACGCACGGCTACGCAGGCGTCGCCCTGACTCCGGAAAAGCAGGCCGCCGTGCACAAGGCCTATGCCGACTTCGACGCCGCAACGGCCTCTCTGCGCCAGCAGCTCGCCGCCAAGCAGTACGAGCTGGAAGCCCAGATCGTGGCCGCCTCTCCCGACGACAAAAAGGTCCAATCCCTCACCAGGGAGATTGCCGACCTGAACGCCAAGTGCATCACGGCCCAGGTCGCCCTGCAGGGCCAACTGGCCAAGCTCGGTCTCCCCGCCGGCTCCATGGGCTGCGGCATGGTGGGGGCCGGCATGATGAACGGCAACATGATGGACGGCACGGGCGTGCACCACTCCCTGTAACCCTGGCTTTAACCCAAGACACGGAGCGGGGCGGCAAGGCTCCGCTCCGTCTTTCGAGAAACGTCAAACAGGTACGGAGAACGGCCATGCAATGTCCCAAATGCGCCATCCCCCTTCACATGGCGGAACGATGCGGCATCGAGATCGATTATTGCCAGCAGTGTCGCGGCGTCTGGCTCGATCGCGGCGAGCTGGACAAGATCGTCGAACGTTCCACCTTGCCGCAACAGCAGACAGAGAGGGCCGGACACGTGCCGTACCAGGCCCAAGCCGACCGGAGCATGCCCACATCCCGTCACCTCGGCAGCCATGGCGGATATGGCTACAACAAGAAGAAATCCTTCCTCGGCGAACTGTTCGATTTCGACTAGGCCACCCGTCCCTGAAAACCCTCCTCCGGAGAAGGCATGACAAGCACGAGAACGATGAAACTCAGCGCCAAGCTTTCGGCGGCCTTCGGCGTCATGGCGTTGCTCTTTGTTTTCAATGGAACCATCGGCTTCCTCCTCCTCGGCAAAATCGACCGCACCGTCATGCGCTTCGTGGACGAGTTGCTGCCCAATGCCCAACATGCGGACAAGATGGGTGACAACCTTCTGCGCACGCAGCAACTCATCAACACCCTGTCGACGCAGCACGACGACAGCGCCGCGGTCGAAGGCGAAATCGCCAAACTCCGGGAGGAATTCGCATCCAGCGCCGCCCGATTGTCCGCGATGTTCGACCAGGCGGGCAACCAGACCGGCTTGCGGCAGATGCGGGGCATCGAGGACGGCTACCGCTTCTTTGTCGAAGCCGGACTGGCGGCCGCACGCGCGAGCGGCGACCGGGATGCGGAACAGAACCATGCCGCCATGCTCAAGGTCGACTCGTTGCGGGAAACCCTGGAAGGGCAGATCGAAACGCTCAAGGAAACCCAGACCGTCCTTGCCCAGTCGGCCGGCACGGCCTCGGACGACCTCATCGACCTGATGCGCTGGACCATGGCGGCCACCGGCGGCGTCATCCTGGCCCTTTGTCTGCTCGTCATGTTGCTGGTCAGGCGGGGCGTGGTGCGGCCCCTGGCCGAAATCGCGGCCGTGGCCGGCAGGATCGCCGACGGAGAACTGCAATTGCGGCTGCGCCGTACCGAAACCGACGAAGTGGGCGAGCTCTCCCGGGCCATCGACCATCTGCTCGACCGCATCGCCGGCAGTCTGGCCCTCAACGCCGCCGTGCTCGGGGCCGTCCCGGATCCCATATTCATGACCGGCGAAGACGACGTCATCTTGCTGGCCAACGATGCCGCCGCCCATCTGGCCGGCGTCCCGCGCCGGGAACTTCTGGGCCGGGCCTGCACCCAGGCCGTCAAGCCGGGACTGTGCGGCACGGCGCTGCGTCCGGCACGCCAATGCGGACAGGACATCGGGCTCATCGAATACCCGACCCCGGCCGGAACGCTTGTTCTGCAACCCAGCGCCGTCCCCGTCCTGGACGACCAGGGCACGGCCCTGGGCTACCTCGAGGTCGCCCGGGACGTCACGGGAATGGCCCGCAAGGAAAGGGAAACCGCCGGACACCTGGAGCGATTGGAACATGTCAATGCCGCCGTGGACCAGGCCGCCTGGCGCATCGCCGAGGCCACGGACAGCATCGCCTGCCGGATGGAGCAGGTCGCGGCCGGGGCCGTCGCCCAGACCGAACGCGTCGGCGAGGCCGTGGTTTCCATAGGCCAGGTCAGCGCCAGCGTGGAGGAGGTCGCGGCCAATGCCGCCAAGGCCGCCCGGCTGGCCGAGGACGCCCGGGAAAAGGCCCGCGACGGCGCGGCGGTGGTTTCGGATTCCGTGGCCGCCATCGGCGCGGTTCAGGAGCTGTCCGAAGCGCTCAAGCAGAGCCTGGCCAGCCTGGGCGGCCAGGCCGAGGCCATTGGCCGGATCATGGGCGTCATCTCCGACATCGCCGACCAGACCAACCTGCTGGCCTTAAACGCCGCCATCGAGGCGGCTCGGGCCGGCGAGGCCGGGCGCGGCTTCGCCGTGGTCGCCGACGAGGTCAGGAAGCTCGCCGAAAAGACCATGGCCGCGACCAAAGAGGTCGGCCAGGCCGTGGAACGTATCCAGTCGGGCGTGGGCACGAGCATCAGCGGCATGGACGAGGCGGCCTGCGCCGTCCGCCATGCCGCCGGCCTGGCCACGCTGTCCGGTCAGGCCCTGGAGGGCATCGTCCCCCTGGTCGAGGAAACCTCCCGTCAGGTCGAACGCATCGCCCTTGCCGCCGAGGAGCAAAGCGCGGCCAACGCGGCCATCAACGACCACATCCGCGAAGTGGACGCCGTGTCGCGCGAAACGGCCTCGGGCGTGGAAGACTCGAAACAGGCTTCGGCCGCCCTGGCGGCCATGGCCCACGATCTCAAGGAACTGGCCCAGGCGGGCGTCCCGGCCGCCGCATAGCAAACCCTCGTCGTTTTGGAGGAATGATGTATCTGGCAGCGCATTTCGCCCTGCTCCTGGCCATGCTCGTCTCGCTGCTCGGCGGAGCATTGGCCTGCCTGGAAGCCTGGGGCCGGCAGCAGGGCAAACTCCCCTGGCTGGAACACGGCCAGGACGCGGCCGCGTTCCTGATGGCCTGCGCCTCGGCGGCCCTTCTGGGCGGCCTGCTCTCCCGGGACTTTTCCCTGGCCTATGTCGCGGACTATTCCGACAGCCTGTTGCCGCTTTTTTATACGGTCACCGCCTTCTGGGCCGGCCAGGCCGGCTCCCTGCTCTTCTGGGGCCTGACCCTGGCCCTGGCCGGAACGATCTTTTCCCGCACCGCCCGCTACAAGGCCCTGGAGCCGTCCACGAGGGTGCTGTTCTGGCTCTTTTTCCTGACGCTCCAGGGATTCTTCCTGGTGCTCTTGACCGGACCCAACAATCCCTTCGTCACGCTCGCCTCGCCGCCCGCCGACGGCAAGGGGCTCAATCCGCTGCTGCGAAACGTGGGCATGATCTTCCATCCGCCCTTGCTCTTCCTCGGCTACGCCGGATTCGCCATCCCCGCCTGCCTGGCCCTGGCGGCCACGCTCTCCGGCGAAGGCCGCTCCTGGCTCGAAGCGGCCCGCAACTGGATTCTCGGCTCCTGGGTGTTCCTGACCGCCGGCATTCTCCTTGGCGGCTGGTGGTCCTACATGGAGCTCGGCTGGGGCGGCTACTGGGCCTGGGACCCGGTGGAAAACGCCTCGCTCATTCCCTGGTTCGCCGCGACGGCCCTCGTGCACACCGCCCTGCTGGAACGGCGTTTCAGCGTGCTGCCGCGCACCAACGTCTGCCTGGCCTGCCTGACGCTCATCCTGTGCCTGTTCGCCACCTACCTGGTACGAAGCGGCGTGGTCGAGTCGCTGCACGCCTTCGGCGACGGCGGCGTGGGCGGGCCGCTGCTGGCCGGCGTGCTGTTCGCCGTGGCGCTTGCCGGGCTGGTGGCCGTTTCCCGGCCGCGCCGGGAGGAGCCGGCGTTGCCGGGCCTGGGCAGCCGTCCGGGGCTCATGGTCGTCTCGGTCTGGCTGCTGCTCGCCCTCGGCCTGGTGGTCCTGCTCGGCACCATCTGGCCGGTGCTCAGCCAACTGTGGGAAGTCAGCCCCAAGGGGGCCGAGCAGGGCTTTTACAACACGGTCTGCCTGCCCCTGTTCACGCTCTTGACCGTGGTCATGGCCCTTGCTCCCTGGTTCGGCTGGACCGGCGGCCCCAGACGCCTGGACGTGCCGACGGGCCTGATCGTCCTGTGGCTGGCGGTGGTCGCCGCCGGCGCGTCCCTGGACGTCAGGCCGGTTCTGGCCGTGGCCGGAGTGGCCGCCGCGGCCATGGCCTGCCTGTCCGTGCTCTTGCTCCTCATCCTGGTCCCCGGCTCCCTCGGCAGCCGCCGCTTCTGGGCCAGCCATGGCGGCCATCTCGGCCTGGCCGTCATCGTCCTTGGCGTGGCCGTGTCCGGCCCCTTCCAGCGCAGCGTCGAAAAGGCCCTTTCTCCCGGAGAGTCCTTCGACTTCAGCGGCTACCGCTTCACCTACGAAGGCCTTGGCGCGACCGACACGCCCGGCCAGGAAATCACGCGCGCCGAGGAAGCCCGGATCACGGTCAGTCGGGGCGGCAAGCCCGTGGGCGTGCTCACGCCCCAGCGCCTGACCTACCGCAACTACGACCATCCCCATACCGAGGTCTCGACCCTGCCCGGTCTCGGCGACGAACTCTACGCCACGGTCCACGACTTGGACGGCGAGCGTCTGACCCCACTCAAGATCAGCGTCAACCCCATGGTCAACTGGGTGTGGATCGGCAGCGTCCTGGTCTGCCTGCTGCCGCTGTTGGCCATTCGTTTCAAACACGGGCGGACAAGCCCGAAGGAAGGTGCGGCATGACGCCCAAGTCCGCGAGCGCCGCGCTCGAGCATCCCCTGCGCAAGCCCATCCTGGCCCTCATGGCCACGGCCCTGGCCGCCCTGTTTCTGACCTCGTTTCTCGACCGCGCCATGGTCCAGGGGACCAGGACGGCCCGGACCCAGGTTAAGGCCAAGGGTCCCATGGCCGCCGTGCCGGAGCTCATGACCAAGCTCCAGCAGAATCCCAACGACGAGGAAACCATCCTGCAACTGGCCGACGCCTTCATGCGCGGCAAGGACTGGCAGCGGGCCGAACACTTCTACGGCGAGGCCCTCAAGATCGATCCCAAGAATGTGGGGGCCTTGTTCCACCGCGCCATCGTCAACCTGGAGCAACGGCACTTCCCCGAGGCCGTCGAGGATTTCAAGGCCGTGCTCGCCATAAAGCCCGACGTGGCCGAAGCCCATTACTACATCGGCATGGTCAATAAATACGAACTCAAAGTCCCCCAAGCCGCCAAGGAGCATTTGGAAAAGGCGCTGGCCCTCGCGCCCAAGGACAAGGAGCTGGCCGCGGAGACGAAAAAGGAACTGGAAAACCTGCAACCGTGAGTCAAAAGGAGGCATGATGCGGCGAGGAGAGCGGAAACGTTCGGGCCTGTCCAGGACCTTGAGGCAGTGCGCCTTTGGCCTGTGCCTGGCGGCGCTGGCCGTGGGTCTGTCCGCCCCAGCCGAGGCCGGCAAGGCCGTCAAAGCCAAGAAACCGCATAAGCGCGTTTCCTCGGGCTTCGGCACGCGAAGCGATCCCTTGGGCAAATCCAAAAG
Organism: Solidesulfovibrio sp.; assembly: GCF_029978005.1. GTDB lineage: Bacteria > Desulfobacterota > Desulfovibrionia > Desulfovibrionales > Desulfovibrionaceae > Solidesulfovibrio. The sequence goes on from NZ_JARKOZ010000120.1 coordinate 36,255, forward strand.
ATTCCACAAGGGACTGGACATCACCGGCCCGGCCGGCCTGCCCGTGCTTGCCTACCGGGAAGGGACCGTGGTGTTCGCCGGCTGGAAGGGAGCCTATGGCCGCGTGGTGGACATCGACCATGGCAATGGCGTCAAGTCGCGCTACGCCCACCTGCAGGCCATTGCCGTCAAACGGGGAGAGCGTGTCGGGAAGGGCCACATCGTCGGCCGGTTGGGGCGGACCGGACGCACCACGGGCAACAACCTGCACTTTGAGATGCGGGTCAACGGCAAGCCGGTCGACCCCGACAGCCACCTCACCGATGCCGGGGCCTTGCTGCGTAGGGGAATCCGGGGCGGCTAAACGACACGCACTCTGGTGTCCGCAGTCCTTACTCCACGCTGAGGGATTGATTCCGGGGGGGACTCCCCTAGCCCCCCCGGACAGCCCCAGGCTCGCGTCCTCCTCCCCCTCTGGGCCGTTCCCAAGGGACCAGGGCCTGATCCCCGCCCGTTCCCCCAAATCCCAGGAAGCCCCCGCCCCGCCCCAAAGCCTGTTTTCTCCAGCCGCCCCGGGGAGTGTCCCAAAAACTGTGTAAACGCCCTGGTTGATGGCTCAGCAGAGATAGCCCTTGAGCCTTTCCTGGAAAAAGATCGAAAGCTGGGCCATGATCTCCGACCAGTTCCTCGTTTGCATTGTCCAGCGCTTCTCGGCTTCGGCCACCGCCAGATACAGTGCCTTGCCCCAGCCGGCGCATGAGGTCTCCGCCGCTGGTGGTGCGCGTTATGGCCTCACCCGCCTCCGTGAAGACGCGCTCGATCTGCTTGTCCAGTTCGTCACGGTCGGTGATGACGACAACCCGGGCATGGGGGTTGTTTTCCAGAATCCACTTGGCCAGGAGCACCATGACGATGCTCTTGCCGCTGCCCTTAGTATGCCAGATGATGCCGCCTTTGTGCCGGCGGACACCCGATCCTGGGTGGCTCGTTCCGGCTTCCCGATGCCGATCATGTTCACCCCGATTTGTTGGCAAGGTTTTCCCGAAGCGCACTGCCAAGGGCCGTCAGTCTGTAACGCTGTTTGCTGCTTCTGGGCTTGTCCGGGATGGTCATTTCCATCACCCCGGCGTCCAGAGCGGGAAGGAGGTAGACCTTGCGGAAACTGTCCTCGTCGCTGAGCCCCAGAGCTTCCTGGATTTCAATGCGTTTCATCTCGCCACGCATGGCCTCGACTACCCGGGCGACTTCCCGGGTCACTTCAGGGGGGCACTTCGGGAGTGACTCCGGGGGTGGACACAACAGGCTTGCGCCAGAGCGTCGTCGTGAAGCCGTCGGAGACCGAAAACGCCGGTTCCGTCAGCCCCGCCTCGCGGCAGCGCCGGATCATGTCGCCCGTGCCGGTGCCCAACCGGTTCATCCGGGACCATGCCTAAGGACTTATCCATAAATAATGGTCCTTCCGGGTTTTCCGTGGGTAATGGCACTCAGGCCGGTTTGGGATAGAAGTCCAATCCACCGCAGAAGAAGTAGATGGCGGTCTTGAAGTGCTCCCGATTCCGGTAACCGCACGCCCTGCGCTTGATGGCCATGATCTTGCTGTTGAGGCCTTCGGCCGCGCCGTTGGTGATCCGATGCCGGCAAAAGGT
>NZ_JARKOZ010000163.1 GCF_029978005.1 Solidesulfovibrio sp.
GTTGCGCCCCGGCCGTAAACACGGTCGATCCGGCCCTTGTGGCCACCCCGGCCGTCCAGAAGCTGGTGGACGTCTGCCGGGCCATGTCCATCTGGCCCATGACCTTTGGCCTGGCCTGCTGCGCCATCGAGATGATGGCCGTGGGCATGGCCCGCTTCGACATCGCCCGGTTCGGCGCGGAAGTCTTCCGCCCCTCGCCGCGCCAGTCGGACCTCATGATCGTGGCCGGCACGGTGAATAAAAAGATCGCCCCGGCCGTGGTGCGGCTCTACGAGCAGATGCCGGCCCCGCGCTACGTCATGGCGTTCGGCAACTGCGCCATCTCCGGCGGCCCCTTCAACATCGAGGGCCAGTACGGCGTCATCCAGGGCGTGGACACGCTCATTCCGGTGGACGTCTACGTGCCCGGCTGCCCGCCCCGTCCCGAGGGGCTCCTCGAAGGGCTTTTCGCGCTCCAGCAGAAGATCACCGGCAAGCGCTGGTGGCAGGTTCCCCAGGGAGGCCAGAAATGATTCCCGAATTCGTGGCCAAGCTCGGCGCGGCCTGCTCCGCGCCCCTCAGTCACGCCGCCACCGGCTGCGTGGCCTCCGTGACGCTGACCCCGGAGACCATCCACGACGCCCTGGCCGTCATGGACAAGGAGGGCTACCTCCTGGAGGACGTCATGGCCTCGGACCTGGAGGAGGGCTTCGAGGTGGCCTACCACCTGAGCCTGCTCGACGGAGCCAACCGTGTGGTCCTGCGCCTGACCGTGCCCCATGACGCGCCGAACGTGCCGACCATAAGCGACATCTATCCCGGCGCGGACTGGCACGAGCGGGAGTGCTTCGACTTCTACGGCATCGACTTCGTCGGCCACCCGAACCTGCACTATCTGCTCCTGCCCGAGGATTTCGAGGGTCATCCCCTCGTCAAGGCCTCCAAGGCGCGCAAGTCCCTGGCCGACCTCGTGCCCCTGGCCTACCTCGTGGACTGCGGACTGGCCGAGCCGGAACCCGAGCCGGCGGCCAAACCCAAGCCGGCGGCCAAGGCCGCCCCGGCCGCGTCCAAGGACGAGTAGGGCCGAGGAGGAACCATGCAAGCCTTCGATCCCACGGCCCTTCGGGGCGATCTGGCCTCGGCCCGCTTCGAGCCGGGGCCCACCGACGACAAGCTCATCCTCAGCATGGGCCCCCAGCACCCGTCCACCCACGGCGTGCTGCGCATCATGCTCGAGCTCGACGGCGAGTACATCGTGCGCGCCGAGCCCGTGCTCGGCTACATCCACCGCATGCACGAATGGATGGCCGAGCAGAAGACCTACATGCAGTTCATGCCCAATATGGGCCGGGTGGATTACCTGCACGCCATGGCCTGGAACTGGGCCTACGCCGGCGCGGTGGAGCGCCTCATGGGCGTGGAGGTTCCCGAGCGGGCCGAGTACATCCGCGCGGCCGTCACCGAACTCAACCGCATCAGTTCCCACCTGCTCTGGTGGGGGGCCTACCTGCTGGACCTCGGGGCCTTCACCCCCATCATGTACGCCTTCGACGACCGCGAGATCATCCTCGACATCCTGCAAGCCGTCACCGGTTCGCGCCTGACCTATTCCTACTTCACCATCGGCGGCGTCTACGGCGACGTGCCGGCCGACTTCGCCTCGCGCTGCCTGGCGTTCACCCGCCACCTGCGCTCGCGCCTGCCCATGTACCGCGACCTGGTCACGGACAACGTGATCCTGCGCGGCCGCTGCGAGGGCATCGGCGTCATGGACGTGGACCTGGCCCGGCGCTACGGCGCCACGGGTCCGTGCATCCGGGGCTCGGGCGCGCCCGTGGACACCCGCCGGGCCGAGCCCTACGGCGTCTACAACCGCTTCGACTTCCGCATCCCGACCTACGGCGAGGGCGACGCCATGGCCCGCTACATGGTGCGCCTGGACGAGATCGTCACCAGCTGCGAAATCATCGACCAGGCCGTGTCGGCCCTTCCCGAAGGGCCCGTCCAGGCCAAGGTCGGCAAGACCGTCAAGCCCCCCAAGGGCGAGGCCTGCTATGCCGTGGAAGGCGCGCGCGGCAAGATCCTCGTCCACGTGCGCTCCGACGGCGGCCCCAAGCCCTACCGGGTCAAGCTGCGCGCCCCGGGCTTTTCGAACCTGAGCGTCTTTTGCGAACTGGCGCGCGGCACGCTGCTGGCCGACGCCGTGTCCATCCTGGGCAGTCTGGACCTCGTCATCCCGGAGATCGACCGATGAACCTGGAACAGCTTTTAAGCCTGGATCATCCGCTCACGC